>CAMSTM010000014.1 GCA_947063675.1 uncultured Lachnospiraceae bacterium
CGGATATGGTTTTTCCGGGGATGGGTACGTATGAAGAGTGGCAAAGATGGAATGTTAGACCCGATTTTCGAGGAAAAGGTGATTGGCCATGCGGAGGTAAGGCAGATTTTCAGGGCATCCGCCGTGGGAAATATTGCGGGCTCCTATGTGCTTGACGGTATTTTCCAGAGAGATTGCAAGATTCGCATCACAAGGCCGGGAGAAAAGGAAAATAACGGACTTATTTATGAAGGAAAACTGGCTTCCTTAAAGCGTTTCAAGGACGATGTAAAAGAGGTGAAAGCCGGATTTGAATGCGGTCTTGTATTTGACGGATTCGACCAGATGCAGGAGCTTGATATCGTGGAGGCCTATATTATGGTGGAGGTTCCAAGGTGAGAAAAAACAGTGTGAAGAATACCCGCATTAACGGAGAGGTGCACAGAGTTCTGGCTGAGATAATAAGGGGCGGGTTAAAAGACCCCAGAATCAGCCCTCTGACATCTGTGGTCTCCGTTGAGGTAGCCCCGGACTTAAAGACCTGTAAGGCGTGGATTAGCGTTTATGGGGATGAAAAGGCACAGAAGGATACCATTTCGGGGCTTAAAAATGCGGAAGGGTTTATCCGCAGGGAACTGGCGTCCAGAATAAATTTGCGCAACACGCCGGAGATTCATTTCATCGGCGACCAGTCTATCGAATACGGCGTGAGAATGTCAAGGCTGATTGACGAGGTTACCGGCGGGGAAGCGGACGTGGATACGGAGGAAGACCAGGTGTAAAAGCAGTTTATGACAGGAGAGGGTTATGAATATTTGTGAAGAAGCAAAGGGAGCGGCTGCCATTGGCATCGGCGGTCATGTAAGACCCGACGGTGACTGTGTGGGGTCAGCCATGGGACTATACCTGTATCTGAAAAAGGCGTGCCCTGAAAGTAGGGTGCAGGTATTTCTTGAAAAGCCGGCGGAGATTTTTTCCTGTATAGCGGGGCTTGACGAGATACATGCGGACTTTGCCACGGATGTGGAGGCTTTTGATTTGTTTATTGCCCTGGATACCTCGAAAGAGCGTCTGGGCGGAGCGGAGAAATACTTTGATGAAGCGAAAAAGACCGTGAACATCGACCACCACATCAGCAACAAAGGCAGCGGAGATGTGAATTACATAATGCCGAAGGCAAGCTCCACAAGCGAACTTATTTATAATGTAATCGAGGACAAAGCTCTGATAGACGAGGAGATTGCCAAAGCGCTCTATATCGGCATGATGCACGATACCGGCGTTTTCCAGTACTCCAACACGTCCCCGGACACCTTGAAGACGGCGGCGGAGCTGATTTCCTACGGGTTTGATTTTTCAAGGCTCATTGACGAGACCTTTTATGAAAAGACTTATGTCCAGAATCAAATACTGGGCCGGGCGCTCCTTGAGAGCCTCCTCTTTATGGACGGCAGATGCGTGGTCAGCATGGTTGACAAAAAAACCATGGATTTTTACCGTGCCGTGCCGGCCGATTTGGATGGAATTGTCAACCAGCTTCGGAATACCCGGGGAGTGGAGTGTGCGATTTTTATGTACCAGACCAATGTTTTGGAGTATAAGGTAAGCCTGCGCTCCAACGGAAAGGTAGATGTGGCGAAGGTTGCGGAATTTTTCGGCGGCGGCGGCCATATGAGGGCGGCAGGCGTAACCATGCCGGGGACCTTCCATGACATTGTCAACAATCTTTCCGGAAGAATTGCGGAACAGCTCCGGGAGAAGGAGTAAGGACCGGCGGCTGCCCGGAAATGACAGAAAGCGCGAAAAGGCGTATGGGAAAAGGAATAAAAACCATGTACCATGGAATGATTAACGTTTATAAAGAAGCGGGCTATACCTCCCACGATGTGGTGGCGAAGCTCCGCGGAATCTGCAAACAGAAAAGAATCGGACATACAGGAACCCTGGACCCGGATGCGGTTGGGGTTCTTCCTGTATGTCTGGGAAACGGGACAAGGCTCTGCGACATGCTGACTGACAAAGATAAGGAGTATGTGGCGGACTTTTGTCTGGGAATCACCACGGATACCCAGGATATTTCAGGGACCGTACTTGAGAAAAAGGACGTGGATGTGGGCGCGGAAGATGTGGAAAAGGCGGCGGCGCTTTTTTTGGGGGAGTATTTACAGCTCCCGCCCATGTATTCCGCTCTGAAGGTAGGGGGAAAGAAGCTCTGCGACCTTGCAAGGGCGGGAAAGGAAGTGGAGAGGACGCCCCGTCCTGTAACCGTTTATTCTCTGGAATTTCTGAAAAAAGAGCATCCCTGCTATACCATAAAGGTGGCGTGTTCCAAAGGAACCTATATCAGAACGCTCTGCCATGATATCGGGCAGCGCCTGGGCTGTGGCGCTGTGATGACAAAGCTTGTGCGTACAAGAGCGGGAGAATTCGGCATAGAGAATGCCCTTACCCTGGGGAAGCTGGAGGAGATGGCAAAGGCGGGAACTCTTGGGGAGGCTGTGATTCCGGTGGAGAAAATGTTTGGCGCGCTGCCGGCGGTTTCTGCCAAAGAAAGCGCTTTTAAGGCCCTTCAAAACGGGAATCAGTTAAAAGATGCGGATGTGTCAGAGGTTCCGGCCGGGACGGAGGTACGAATGTATAATCATCAGGGGATATTTTACGGCGTTTTCCGGCGGGACGCGGAACGGGGGCTTTTTTTGCCGGTGAAAATGTTTTTTCCTGAGCAGGAGTGAAAAATGCGCCGGTTCTATCGGCAGTTTCATGTGGAAATGAGGATAAATATGGAAATTATTCAGAATACAACAGAGTTTTTGCTGGAATCCCAAACCGGACCCGACGCCGGAAAAGCCGCCGGAAGCGCCGTTGCCATCGGAAAGTTTGACGGCGTTCATAAGGGACATATCCGGTTGCTTTCCCATATACTTGAGCGGAAGGCGGAGGGGCTTAAGGCGGTGGTTTTCACCTTTCACCCTTCCGCTTCGGTTTTCTTCGGGCGCGGCGGGGCGGAGGAAATCACCACCCGTCAGGAAAAGAGGAAGCTCTTTGAAAAACTGGGAATTGACATTTTGATTGAGTTTCCGTTAAATGAGCGGACGGCGGCAACGCCTCCCGAAGAGTTTGTGAGAAAATATCTGGTGGAGCAGATGCATACGGCTTATCTGGCGGCGGGAGCGGACGTGACCTTTGGTTATAAGGGGCAGGGAAATAAGGAGCTTTTGTTAAAGCTGGCGGATACCTGCGGCTATCAGATCCGGATTATCGACAAGCTTTATTATGGCGACAGGGAAATCAGCTCCACCTATGTGCGGGAAGAGGTAGAAAAGGGGAACATGCCCATGGCGGAAAGTCTCCTTGGAAGATATTACAGTTTTGAAGGGCGTGTGGAGGAGGGAAGCAGGCTTGGAAGAGAGCTGGGAATGCCGACCTTAAATCTTTATCCCGAAAAGGAAAAGCTGCTTCCGCCCAAAGGCGTTTACTACTCCAGGGTGACTCTGGAAGGGGAGGTTTACGCCGGAATTACCAATATCGGACGAAAACCTACGGTGAATGACACAGACGCCGTGGATGTGGAAACCTATCTCTATGACTTTGACCGGAATGTTTATGGGAAGGAAATCGTGACCGAGCTTCTGCAGTTTAAAAGACCGGAGCAGAGGTTTGCGGGCGTAGAGGAGCTGAAAGCGCAGATGGAGAGGGATATTGCGGAGGGAAGGAGGTTCCATAAAATCTAGTGTTTTACAGATATTAAATCTTATAAAATCAAAAAGGGAGAATTTCTCCTGTATCAAAAACAGTTTCTAATTTAAAGAACAGCAGAGGCGCATCGGCAGTAAATGCCGGAGCGTCCCTGCTGTTCTTTTTGAGACTATTCTTTGATTTTGTCAATCTCCGTAAGATTAACCCCCGCTACGTTAAGCAATGCTTTTAATGTTATATATTCTTCTTTAAGGTCGGCATATGTTTCAGTAGCGTTTTCTTTTTTGGCTAATAACATGCGTCTTTGAACTTTTGCAAAATCATCCAGCGCAGCTTTTGTTACTTCGATACCTGATGGCATGCGGTCACCTGCTTTCTGTTAATAAGTAGTATTGGCTGATACAGTTTTATTATAGCGAACCGGCCGGAAAGTGTAAAGCCTGTCCAATATAATTTCCAGATAACTACCAGTAAAAAATAAAAGAGAACATTTGACATCCAAAAGGTTACTTGTTATAATACTTTTGTCAGATTTGTAATAAATTTGTAATAAATTTGGAGGTTATGTTTTGAAAAGACAGATGACAGGTAGCTTTTACAGGTCGGCGGCTATGCTGACAGCGGCCGTAATGCTTTTGGGAGAACCGATGTACATACAGGCTGCAGAGCTGAACGATACCAATAAAGAAAGTGCGGTAAACGATACGGAAGAACTGCTCACGGCAGGAGTAGGAGACTTATTTATTTCCCCGCTCACAAAAATTGAATATGTGGAGATTGCCAGACAGGCGGAGGGAGCCATGTGGGGCTACACCCACCTTGGCATCTGCAACGTGGACGAAAACAATTTAAATATCAGAAAAGAGCCCGACGAGTCTGCGAAACTGGTGGGTAAGCTCCCCAAAAATGCGGCCTGTGAGATTATCAGCAGCGAGAACGGCTGGGCATTTATCTCCTCAGGCAAGGTGGAAGGCTATGTAAAGGAGGAGTACCTTCTCACCGGCTTTGAGGCGAAGCAAAAGGGCGAGGAGCTGGCGTCGGCAATCGCCGTTTCCACAGCGGACAGCCTGAATATCCGGGAAATGCCCAATATCGACGCGGAAGTGGTGACTCAGGTTGCGGCGGGAGAAATTCTGGATATCGTGGAAATCCAGGACGACGGCTGGATAAAGGTGTACCTGGACGACGAGGAAGTGTATGTATCGGCTGATTATGTGGAAGTGAAATCTGATTTGAATACAGCGATTACATTAACCGAGCTGATTTACGGCGAGGGCGTTTCCGATATCAGGGTGGATTTGTGTCAGTATGCAAAGCAGTTTTTGGGGAATCCTTACGTATGGGGCGGGACAAGCCTTACGAAGGGAGCTGACTGCTCCGGTTTTGTAAAGAGCGTGTTTGCAAATTTCGGCGTTTCACTGCCGAGAACTTCCAGAGAGCAGGCAAACACGGGAAGCAAAATCAGTGCTTCCGACCTCCAGCCCGGAGATTTGGTATTTTATGCAAAGGGCGGAACCGTAAACCATGTGGCGATTTATATTGGCGGCGGTCAGGTAATCCATGCCAGCAGTCCCAAGACGGGGATTAAGATTTCTTCCTATAATTACAGGACGCCTTATAAGATGACGAGAGTATTGTACGATTAGAGTGATGGACAGCAGATTACACGCTTTGCGTGCAGGCCATGATTCCAAAAACAGCCTTCCGATTTCGGAGGGCTGTTTTTTGGAATACGGTCAGACGACCGCTTCAATAATTGTTTTATGCCGGCGCTATGGTATGATTATATTGGTTATAGTCAATGCGTTTGAAAAATAATAAACAGGCGGAAGCAATTCTGCGCAGAATCCATGAAAAATGATTTCCGCGGTGAAAACATTTTTTCAGTTGACAAAACAAACCTGATTGAATATGCTGATAGTGTAATTAAGTTAAGGAACTGACAGAGCGCATGTCTGCAGTTACCTGGCAGATTGAAGGGAAATTCAGTGGGATTTATAAATAAAATAAAGGAAGAAATTGCAATTATCAGGCAAAGGGACCCGGCGATTCACTCTTCCATGGAGGTTTTTCTCTATCCCAGCTTTAAGGTTATGCTGCACTATCGTCTGGCCCATAAGCTGTACCTGAAAAAGCATTATTTTCTGGCAAGATGGATATCCCAGAGAGGAGTCCGCAAAACAGGAATTGAAATTCACCCCGGCGCACAGATAGGAAAAGGCTTTTTTATCGACCACGGCAACGGCGTGATTATCGGTGAAACCACGATTATCGGCGATAATGTGACACTGTATCAGGGGGTGACTTTAGGTGGAACAGGAAAGGAACAGGGAAAGAGGCATCCCACTATCGGAAATAATGTGATGATTAGCGCGGGGGCCAAGGTGCTGGGTTCTTTTACCATCGGAGATAATTCCAAAATAGGAGCCGGGAGCGTGGTGCTCGAGGAAGTGCCGCCGAACTCCACCGTGGTGGGCGTACCCGGCAGGGTGGTGAAACGGAACAACCAAACGCTCCCTCAGGAGGATTTGGACCAGGTGAATATGCCTGACCCGATTAAGGAGGACCTGATTGCGCTTCACCATGCAAACACGGAGTTTACCAATTCCATTATTGATTTGGAACGCAAGCTGCGTGAAATGCGTCATCAGTGCGATACCAACTGTGAAAAAAGAAGATAAAGAGAGTTTGCGCATTGTGCCGCTTTTGCCGAATCCGATACTTAAGGCAAAGCGGCGCAGAAACAGAACAGGAGTTTAATTATGAAAATTTACAACACGCTTTCAAAGAGAAAAGAAGACTTTGTCCCCCTTGAGGAGGGGAAGGTTAAAATGTACGTATGCGGACCTACCGTATATAATCTGATTCATATCGGAAACGCCCGCCCGATGATTGTTTTCGACACGGTAAGAAGGTACATGGAGCATAAAGGTTACGAGGTAAATTTTGTGTCCAATTTTACCGATGTGGACGATAAGATTATCAAACAGGCAATTGCGGAGGGCGTGGAGGCCTCTGTCATTTCCGAGCGTTACATTGCGGAATGCAAGAAGGACATGCAGGCCATGAATGTGAAGCCGGCTACTACCCATCCGAAGGCAACCGAGGAAATCTGTGGTATGCTGGACATGATTGGAACCCTGATTGAAAAGGACTACGCCTATGTGGCGTCCGACGGCACGGTTTATTTCAGAACCAGAAGCTTTAAGGATTACGGAAAGCTTTCCCATAAAAATCTGGATGATTTACAGGGGGGGAACCGTTCTCTTTTGGTGAGCGGGGAGGACCAGAAGGAAGACCCCCTTGATTTTGTGCTCTGGAAGCCGAAAAAGGAAGGAGAGCCTTACTGGGAGTCCCCCTGGTGCGACGGCAGGCCGGGCTGGCATATCGAGTGCTCTGTGATGAGCAGGCGGTATCTTGGAGAGGAAATCGACATCCATGCAGGCGGAGAGGACCTGATTTTCCCCCATCATGAAAACGAGATTGCCCAGTCTGAGGCGGCCAACGGCAAGCCTTTTGCAAAATACTGGATGCACAACGGATTTTTGAATATAGATAATAAGAAAATGTCCAAGTCCGAAGGAAATTTCTTTACGGTAAGGGACATCGGTCAGAAGTATGACCTTCAGGTGCTCCGCTTTTTCATGCTTTCCGCTCATTACAGAAGTCCCCTGAACTTCAGCGCGGAGCTGATGGAGGCGGCGGGAAACGGCTACGACAGAATCGTGACCAGCGTCAGCAACCTGAATTACCTGATGGAAAACAGCGCGTCAGAGTCCATGAGCGGGGAGGAAAGGGTACTTTCAGACGAGGCGGAAGGATTTGTGACTCAGTTTGACGAGGCCATGGACGATGATTTCAACACGGCGGACGCCATTTCCGCTATCTTTGAGCTGGTGAAGTTTGCAAACTCCAATACAAAGGAGGCGCGCAGTAAGGAGTTTTTACAGTGCCTTAAAGATAAAATCGTGACACTTTCCGATATATGCGGTCTGATTGTGGAGAAAAAGCAGGAAATCCTTGATAAGGATATTGAAGCGCTGATTGAAAAGAGGCAGGCAGCCAGAAAGGCCAGAAATTTCCAGCTCGCCGATGAAATCAGGAACGAACTGCTTGAAAAGGGCATTGTTCTGGAGGATACCCGCGAGGGAGTAAAATGGAAGAGAGCATAGATTGTAAGACACCCGACTTCGGCAAAACGCCGGAGTGCGGGGAATGGTCAGAGGGCGAAAAGTCATCAGATTTAAGCAGGATGCAGGATTGCGATGGGACATCAGAGTATGGTGAATCACCAAATTGCCGCAGGGCTGTGGACCTGCTGACATTGATAAAAAAGAGTTTTGCATTAAAAGAGGTGGATATCAGGACATATTCACCTCTTACACTTGCGTATATAGGCGACGCGGTCTACGATTTGATATTTCGGACGATGGTGGTCCAGAAGGGGAATACTTCGGTAAACAAGCTTCACAACCGGACGATTCAGTATGTGAAGGCGCCGGCGCAGGCAGTTTTGGCGGAGAAAATTTTGGACAGGCTTTCGCCGGAGGAATTCGCCGTGTATAAAAGGGGAAAAAACGCCAAGCCTTATACCATGGCAAAGAATGCAACCATGGAGGAATATAAAAAAGCCACCGGACTGGAGGCGCTGACAGGGTATCTTTATCTGACGAACCAGACGGAGAGGGCGCTTGAACTGATACAAATGGGACTGCAGGAATAAAATTGAAGTCTTGAAATGCGCAAAAAGCAGCGCAGGAATGGGAAAAGTATGGAAGAAAAACAGATAAACGAATTACTGGTGGAGGGAAGAAACCCGGTGACGGAAGCCCTGCGTTCGGGAAAGCCTGTTGACAGAGTGTATATTCTGGACGGGTGCAAGGACGGCCCGGTTATGACGATTAAGCGTGAGGCAGGAAAAAGGAATGTACAAATTAAGTATGTGGAAAAGGAACGCCTTGACCGGATGTCGGAGACCGGAAGGCATCAGGGGGTAATTGCCAGCGTGGCCGCCTATGAGTACGGAACAGTGGAGGATATTCTGCGCCTTGCAAGGGAAAAGGGCGAGCCTCCTTTTATTATTTTGCTTGATAATATTGAAGACCCCCATAATCTGGGGGCAATTATCAGAACGGCGAATCTTGCCGGCGCCCACGGTGTGATTATTCCCAAAAACAGAGCTGTGGGGCTGACCGCCGTGGTGGCAAGAACCTCTGCGGGGGCGCTTAATTATACGCCCGTCGCGCGGGTGGCCAATCTCACAAAGGCCATTGAACAGTTAAAGGGCGAGGGGCTCTGGTTCGTGTGTGCGGATATGGACGGAACCCGGATGTACGATTTGAATCTGAAAGGGCCAATCGGGCTGGTTATCGGCAATGAGGGAACCGGCGTGGGCAGGCTTGTAAAGGAAAAATGCGATATGGTGGCGGCAATTCCCATGAAAGGGGAAATTGACTCTCTGAATGCGTCTGTGGCAGCAGGCGTGCTTGCCTATGAGATTGTGCGCCAGAGACTTTTGTAAAGGATTGCTATGGGAAAAGTAAACCGGTTTTTGATGATGCTCATTGCCATGGGGGCGATTATGATTGCAGCCGTGGGGATTGACAGAGGCATAAAATTGTATAATACCCGCAAATGGGAGGCGGAGCTGCATGAGAGATACGAGCAGGCCCGCGCGGACGTGGCCAGTATTGAGATGACCATCAGCCAGATATCCAATGACCCCGAGGCTTTAGAGGCGTTTATAGAGGAAAACAGAGAGTATTTCGATGAGATGCTGGAAAATATGGGGGGTTTTGAGGGGGAATATATCGGCAAAATACCCGGACAGTCAGAGAGTTTCCCGGGCGTCGATTCAGAGGAACCGGGCAGTACGGAGCCGGGAGAGGGCTTTGACGCGGAAGGTATGGAGGGGGAAACTGCTTTTGTCTCCGGAAATGAGATATCGGAAAATCAGCTTTGGGACGTTTCGGGAAACAAGGTGGGAGACATATCCGGCAACGGGCTTTACGACGAGTCCGGCAATCGGCTGTATGACGTGTCTGGAAACGGACTTTACGACGTGTCCGGCAACAGAATTTTTGACGTATCGGGCAACAGGCTGATGAGCGTATCCGGCAATACCGTTTCCGGTAACAGTATTTCCGGCAATGCGATTCAGAAAGATGCGTTTCACGGCGGTAGAATTTCAGAAAACAGCGGCTCCACGCTTTTGGAGAAACGGAAAATCCGGGGCTCCTATATTGAAACCCGGAAACAGAACGGAATTGATAAGAAAGCGATTTCTGAAAATGACGTTGATTTTTCAGAGATTTCCATTGCATGTCTCGGGGACAGTATTACTGAGGCGGCAAATTTAAGCGATATGGAAAACTATCAGCAGTATTCCTATCCGACGAAACTGAAAGACCTGCTGGGAGCCGAGAGCGTGGTTAATCTCGGTATCGGCGGTTCTTCCATCGGTCGTTACTGGGACCAGGCTTTTGTGGACAGATATCAGGAAATACCGGAGGATACGGATTTAATTCTCGTGATGGGCGGCACAAACGACGGCTTTTGCCTGAGCGAGAATGAGCTGGGAACGATGGAAGAAAGGAAAGAGCGGACTTACATCGGGGATTTGGACGAGCTGATGCGCTCCTTAAAGCTGGACTATCCTGATGCGACGATTGTATTTGCCACACCTCTTCCTAACGTGCTTCATGATATTTTACGGAAAGAGCGGGATTATCTACTGCCCCAGGCGTTGCTTGTAAACATTATGAAGCAGCTTGCCGCGGAGTATGAAATACCGGTAATCGATTTATATAATTCAAATATACTGGATACCCATGACGCGGCGGTTATCTACAATTATATGCCGGACGGCGTGCACTGTAATTCCGATGGGTATACTCTGCTGGCGGAGCACATGGCGGCGGAGGTGATACGGCTGTATGAGATGGATGAGAATGAGGCGGAAGATAGATGATATATAAAGACTATGAAAAATGCAGCGATGAAGAATTAATCATACGTCAGCGGGACGGAGAAGAAGCCGTCACGGATTATATTATGGACAAGTATAAAAATCTGGTGCGGAATAAGGCCAAATCCATGTATATTCTGGGCGCGGACAGGGAGGATCTGATTCAGGAGGGAATGATAGGGCTTTTCAAGGCAATCCGTGATTATGACACCGGAAGGGATGCGAGCTTTTCCACCTTTGCGGATTTGTGCGTTTCACGTCAGATGTACACGGCGGTTCAGGCGGCGGGAAGGCAGAAGCATGCCCCTTTGAACACCTATATTTCCCTCTACGCAGGCGGTTCTGAAAATGACGGCTTCGATAAAGGGGAAGAATGGGAGCTGATAAACAATCTGATTTCCAAATCCGAACGAAGCCCCGAGGAGCTTGTCATTGACAGAGAAAATGTGGAGCTGCTTGAAAAGGTAATCGAAAAGGAGCTCAGCAGTTTTGAAAAGCAGGTGCTTGACCTCCATCTTACAGGGATGAGCTACAGCCAGATTGCAAAGGTGCTGGGAAGGGACGATAAGTCCACCGACAATGCTTTGCAGAGAATGAAGGCAAAATTGAAGAAGGCAATTTTAAAATAAAATTATTTCGGATATTCGTATAAAAAGGTTGACAGAGTTATCGTAAAAACATATAATTTTGTTATAACAAGTGAAAAGCAATTCACCATGACTTTCCCGTCAGGCAGAGTTTCTTTGGCATATCGCCGGCGTTTTCACGAAAAACATATGTTGGCGCTGCCGTTGTCTGATAAAAAGGAGAGTATACCATTCCTCCGGCCGGTTCGGCTTCGCCGGAAAAGGTTGGGATACGATTACATGGCGTACAGTATCAGGAATAAGTGTGAGGAAATAGAGGAGCTGGAATACGGTGGACGGGGCCACGAAGAAGCTGCACACGTTTGCGGAGAGTGTAAAAATTCAGCCGGAAGTGAGGGAGAGCTATATGCTGTGGGAAGATTATGAGGAAATGATGAGGGAAGCAGGAGAGCTGAACGCAAGGATAGAAACCGTCTTTGACCTTCTGCAGGGCAAAGGGGCAATCCCGTAAACCATGACAGAGTGTATAAAAACAGAAAAGAACCCAATGCTTGCAGCAAAGGCAGACAGCATAGCCGACTTTGCTGCGAAGATATAATCAAACAAAAATTAAATTTCTGTAAAAATCCAAAGGAGTATATTGACAGGCAATCTGTTTATCAATATACTCTTTTTTGGTGCCGACTGACCGGACGGTCGGAAGGAAATAAAGTCCCATGGCACGGTTTATAATCTGTCACAGAAAAAATATATGGAAAGAGAGCAGAATACATATGTTATCAAAATTCAGTGTTAAAAAATCCTATACAGTGCTGGTGGCGGTGGTTCTTGTAATTGTACTCGGAGTGGTTTCTTTTACAAGGATGACAACAGACCTTCTGCCAAATATCAGCCTGCCCTATGCAATTGTAATGACTGCCTATCCGGGAGCAAGTCCGGAAACGGTGGAAATGGTGGTGACCAAGCCTGTGGAGGCTTCCATGGCAACGGTGAGCAACATAGAAAGTATCAGCTCAGTTTCCAGTGAAAATTATTCCATGGTAATTCTGGAATTTTCCCAGTCTGCGGATATGAACGCAGTATCTCTGGAAATGCGGGAAAATCTGGACCAGATTAAGGGCTATTGGGACGATTCCGTGAGCAATCCCATTATTATCAAGTTAAATCCCGACATGCTGCCGGTTATGATAGCGGCAGTGGGCGGTAACAATATGGATGCCGCTTCGGTGACAAAAATGACGGAGGATATCATTATTCCTGAGCTGGAAAGCATTGACGGCGTGGCCTCCGCCAGCGCTACCGGACTTTTGGAGGAAAGCGTTAACGTGATTATCCGTCAGGATAAAGTGGATAAGGTGAATCAGCAGGTTTTCGGTTCCATTGATGAGGAAATTGACGAGGTATTGGAGGAGCTGGATGAAAACCGGCAGGAAATATATGACGGACAGGCGGAGCTTGCCGACGCCAGAGCGGACCTGGAGGAGTCCAAGCAGGAGCTTGCGGACAAGTGGCAGGAGCTGGACGATTCCAAAAAGGAAATCGAGGATTCCAGAAAGGAGCTGGAGGATTCGAAAAGAGAGCTTGCCGACGGCAGAGCGGAGATTAACGAAAACAGGACAAAGCTTGAGGAGGGAAAGAACGAGCTTGCGGACAGAAAATCCGCCACGGCGAGGCAGCTTGCCGAAGCGGAAACGCAGATTGTGACGGCGAAAGCGGATTTGGAAGCTACGAAGATGCATATCACGCTTGAGATTGCTACTGCAAAGGCTACCAATGAAGGATATAATTCGGCGCTGAGTCAGGCGGAGAATGGAATAGCGCAGATTGACGAAGCAATTCAGATGGTAGAGATGGCAAAGAAGGTTATTACAGAAATAGATGCGATAGATTTGACTGCAAGTGATGATGATACAAAAAATGCAATAATTGCAATTTTAACACAGGCTAATATTCCGGTAGACGGAATTGATAATTTAGATGTACTTAAAACTATGCTGGCAGGATACAAAGATACTTTAAAGAATAAAATAGCCGGAATTGATATAGATGAATTAGAAGCTAAAAAAGCCGAATTTGAACCGACAATCCAAACTTTGAAATCCAGTATTGAAGCCAACAATATGATGATAGCCCAAATGGAAGGACAGCTTCCTCCCATAGAGGAGAATCTTGTTCAGCTTAATAACGCTTTGCAGGAGGTTTATCAGGGCAACCTCATAGCCGCCATCGAGTTCGCCAACGCCCAGAGCACCATCAGCCTTGGAGAGTTTCAGTTAAACTCTGCAGAAGCCCAGCTTGAAGCCGGAGAGAGTCAGTTAGAAGCCGGCGAGGAACAGTTAGACGCTGCGGTGGAACAGATTGAAGCCGGAGAAAAGCAGTTGCGGGAGGGCGAAGACCAGATTATCTCCGGCGAGGAACAGTTAAACGACACCGCCGAGCAGCTTGCGGATGCCCTTGAGCAGATTCTTGAGGGCGAGGAGGAAGTGGAAGAAAACAGGCTGGACGCCTACGACAAGGCCAATATGCACAGCATTCTTACCGTGGAGACGGTGGAAGCGCTCCTGACGGCGCAGAATTTTTCCATGCCTGCCGGCTATGTAACGGAAAACGGGATTTCCTACCTGATTCGCGTAGGGGATAAGCCGGAAAGCATAGAAGAATTAAAGAAAATGCCCCTGATGAATCTGGAAATGGATGGTGTGGACATCATAACCCTCGGCGACGTGGCGGATGTGTTTATGACCGATAATTCCGGCGATATTTACGCCAACGTAAACGGCGCGCCGGGCATTATGGTAACGCTTCAAAAGCAGACAGGTTATTCCACCGGCGACGTGTCCGACAAGATTCTGGACAAATTTGATACGCTGATGGAGGAAAACGAGGACCTGATGCTGATTACCCTGATGGACCAGGGAATTTATATCGACCTTGTTATGGACTCCATTTTAAACAATATCCTTTTCGGCGCGGTGCTGGCGATTTTCATCCTGATAGTTTTCCTGAAGGATTTACGGCCTACGGCGGTGATTGCCTGCTCCATTCCCATCAGTCTGGTGACGGCAATCGTGTGTATGTACTTCAGCGGCGTCACCCTGAACGTGATTTCGCTATCCGGTCTTGCGCTTGGAATCGGTATGCTGGTGGATAACTCCATTGTGGTAATAGAAAACATTTACCGCCTGAGGAAAGAGGGATATTCTGCAAAGGATGCGGCCATAGAGGGAGCCGGAGAGGTGGCGGGCGCAATCATGGCCTCCACGCTGACTACGGTGTGCGTATTTTTACCTATTGTGTTTACGGAGGGAATTACCAGACAGTTGTTTGTGGATATGGGTCTGACTATCGCCTATTCCCTGTTGGCAAGCCTTGTAATTGCCCTTACGGTAGTTCCGGCAATGGCTTCTAAGGTGCTGATAAAAACAAAAGAAAACGCTGACGGCAAATTCTTCACGGGACTGATTGGCATTTATGAAAAGCTGTTGAATCTGTCGTTAAAAGGCAAGCCGGTGGTATTGATTCTGGTGGTTGTTTTTCTTGCGGCAAGCGCGGCGGCGTCTTACGCTAAGGGCACGGCTTTTATGCCGGATATGGACAGCACCCAGTTTAATATGTCCATTACCCTGCCGGACGACACGCCTTTGTCCAAAACCGCGGAAGTGACGGACGAGGTGGTGGAAAGGCTCCTTGCCAGAGAGGAGATTCAGGATGTAGGCGCAATGGCATCAACTTCCTCCATGTCAATGCTTACGGGAAGCGGCAATGCCGCAACCAACGCCACCACGCTGTACCTTACTTTAAGCGCGGAGAAAGAAAAGGATAATGATACGATTGCCGCTGAAATTATGGAAGAGATGGCGGATATCTGCGAGAAAAACGAGGCGGAAATCGTGATAGATACCTCATCCATGGATATGAGCGCCATGGGCGGCAGCGGTATTTCCGTGCAGGTGCGGGGACGCGATATCGACGTGATGCAGAAAATTGCCGTGGACATTGCGGCTATTGTGGAGAGTGTGGAGGGGACGGAAAACGTTTCCGACGGATTAGAGGAATCTACGGGGGAACTGCGTGTAATTGTTGACAGGGACAAAGCCATCGAACACGGAATGACTGTCGCAGAGGTATTCCAGCAGCTTTCCGCAAAACTGGCCGAAAGCGCCAGCATCACAACGCTGGAAACAGTTGACAACGAGTACAGTGTTTATGTGAAACACGGCTCAGATATTGCGCTTACCAGAAATCTGGTGAGGGATGTGGTGCTTGAGCGGACAAAGCAGGACGGAACAAAGGACAAGGTGGCTTTGTCGGAAATTGCGGATTTTGAAAACGCCATTTCACCGGATTCCGTAAACAGAATTGACCAGAACCGTTATATCCAGGTTTCCGCACAGATTGCAGACGGTTATAATGTGGGGCTTGTGTCGGACGTATTGGAGGAGGAGCTGGACAAGTATGAAATGCCGGGCGGCTACAGCCTTGTGATGAGCGGTGAAAACGAAATGATTACGGACGCCATGGAGCAGCTTTACCTGATGCTTCTTCTGGCGCTGATATTCATGTACCTGATTATGGTGGCGCAGTTCCAGTCACTGTTATCGCCCTTTATCATTATGTTTACCATACCTCTTGCCTTTACCGGAGGTTTCCTTGGTCTTGTAGTGAGCGGAAGCGAGCTCAGCGTAATCGCGCTTATCGGATTTGTCATGCTTTCCGGTATCATTGTAAATAACGGAATTGTGATGGTGGACTATACGAACCAGTTAAGGGACGAGGGAATGGGTAAGAGAGAAGCCCTGATTCATGCCGGAAAAACCAGGCTGCGGCCGGTGCTTATGACGGCCCTCACCACCATTCTTGCACTGTGCACGATGGTATTCAGCAACGATATGGGCTCGGAGATGGGCAAACCAATGGCAATCGTTACCATTGGAGGTCTTGTTTACGGAACCCTGCTTACCCTGATAGTGATTCCCTGCATCTACGATATTTTTTCAAGGGAAAAAAAGGAAGGCGGCAAAATGGCGGAGGCGTTGCCTGTGGAAAAAGAGGACGGGAGGCAGGCGTAAAGCCCCTGCCTAAAAGGGAGGATTAGGTGATGGAAAAAAATCTGGCGCCAAAGGCAGAAGCCCTATATCAGGCAATTATGGCATTATTTGCGGAAGGAGCGGATTTAAATACGCTGACGGTTGCGGAAATTGCCAGAAAGGCCGGAATCGGAAAGGGCACGGTTTACGAGTATTTTGACAATAAAGAAGAGATGATTGCCGGGGCAATTTATTACTTTGCGACAAGCTCCTGCCAGAGAATGTATGAGAAGCTTGAGGAAAAAGAAAGCCTGCATGAAAGAATGCACCTGTTTTTTGTGAGCATGGACCAGGAGGCCAACGATATTATGTGCTTTATCCGGGTGCTCCATATGATGCTTGACAACACTGCCGTCAGCAGCAGACTGCAGGAAATGGTGAAAAACAAAGAAGCGGGAGAAGTACTGATAACGGATTTGGTGCGGAAAATCATAGCCGCGGAAGTAGACGTTGACGGGGAAAAAGAAAATGACGCCGCCTATCTGGAAATGATGGCTTTGTCCAGAATAATATGTTATGCTTTATACCAGTTTAAGGCGAAAGAGAGAATAAAAGTAGACGCCGGTTTTATGCGGGAAATGCTTTGCAGGGATTTTGGCCGGGATGTGGAGAATTTCAAGGCACAGAGGGACGGAAAAACAAAATGATGTGAAATTCAGTAAAATAAAAATCAATATTTGGATTTTAAATGGGTGGTAAACGTATAAACTAAAACGCCCGGAAGCGGAAGAAAGGAAACTGGCAATGGGAATTTGCTACATTGTGGGAGCGGGGGAGTTTGGAGACGGACTCCCCTGTCTTTTAACAGAGGATATATTGATTGCCTGCGACGGCGGCTATGCTTACTGCAGGGAAAAGAAACTACCGGTTACTTTGGTGGTGGGGGACTTCGATTCCCTGAAATATCTGCCGGAACATCCTGATGTGGTGGAACTGAAGCCGGAAAAGGATGATACCGACACGGGCTGGGCGGTGAAAGAGGGCTGGCGGCGCGGCTACCGGGATTTTGTCATTTACGGAGGCAGCGGCGGGCGTATTTCCCATACCATTGCCAATATCCAGCTCCTTTCCTGGCTGGCTGCAGAGGGCGGAAGGGGCGTTCTGATAGGGAGAGGCTCCTGGTACTGCGTGATAAAAGACAGCGAAATATGCTTTGGAGAGGAAGAAGAAGGATATCTTTCCGTATTCTGCCTTAGCGACAGGGCGGAGGGCGTTTGCGAAACAGGGCTGAAATACGGACTGGATAATGCCGTGCTGACAAAAGAATATCCGGTGGGAGTCAGCAATGAATTTACCGGTGAAAAAAGCAGGGTGTCTGTCAGAAAGGGTACGCTGCTTTTAATCAAAGAGCAGTTTGATGCCGTAAGGTAACGTATGTTGTCTGTTATTGTAACAAACTAAATTTGCATTGCAGGCAGTCGCCTGGCTCGCTGCCAGCGGGAGTAAAAATTTCCTTTAACCAGAAAATCCATATTGAATTTGAGCAGGGATTGTTATAAGGTTATGAACCATAAACACAAATTCAGACAACCTATGGAGGAAAAGGTATGCAGGAGATGATGAAAGCAGTAGTGTCATACGCACCGTATGACAACAGGTACGAAGAAGTCGCAGTCCCGGAAATCGGTGAAGAGGAGATTTTAATCCGTGTGGAGGGATGCGGAATCTGCGCCGGCGACGTAAAGGCTTATCACGGGGGAATCCGAATCTGGGGGACCTCGGAAAAGGACCGTTACATTGAGGCGCCTGTGATTGGGGGCCACGAATTTACGGGAAGAATCGTAAAGACGGGCGAGAAGGTAACCGGATTTACAGAAGGCGAGCGCATCGTCGCAGAACAGATTGTTCCCTGTAATGAATGCGATTTCTGCCGCAGGGGCATCTACTGGATGTGTACGGGTTCGGCAGTATACGGATTTAAGCAGCATGCCCAGGGCGGTTTTGCAGAGTATGTGAAGATACACAAAAACAGTCTGGTGCATAAAATCCCCGATTCCTTTACCCTGGAGGAGGCTGTTCTGGTAGAGCCCCTTGCCTGCGGTATGCATGCGGTGGAGCTGGCCGGGATAAAACATGACGACGTGGTGGTGATTGCCGGACTTGGCGCAATCGGGGCGGCTATGGTCCGGATGGCGCAGTTGATGCTGCCCAGGCTGATTATCGGAATTGATTTGCGGGAGCACCGTCTTACAATGGGCGAATCCTATGGTGCTGACGTGGTACTAAACCCCGCGAAGCAGGATGTGATGCAGGAAATTATGAGACTGACAGATGGAAAAGGATGCGATGTGTATATCGAGGCTTCGGGCAGCCCCCAGAGCGTGAAGCAGGGGCTTGGCGTTTTGAAAAATCACGGAAGATATGTGCAGATGGGTGTATTTGCCGAGGAAGTAAAGGCTGACTGGAATGTAATCGGGGACGGAAAGGAGCTGACGATTATCGGTTCTCATCTCTCTGCGAAGACTTATCCGGCGGTTATCAGCGGGATTGAGACAGGCCTGATTAAAACAGAGGGGCTGATTTCCCATATATACCCTTTGGCGGACTGGAAAGAGGCGTTTGAAGCGGCGGAAAAGGAGCCTTCGGCTATGAAGGTTATGCTGGTGCCGTAGGAGGCAGAGAAACAGTGCGCCGGGGTGCAGGCAGGGAGCATTGGCTGTAAGAAAGGTAAAAGTGAAGGGCGTTGCGGTTTAAAAGGGCTGCAATGAAAACAGAATGATTGAAAAATAGTGGCGTGTTTCCTTCAAATGAAAGAGAAGGGGATGCGCTACTTTATTGCATAAAAAATAGAGATTATATCATTTTATGAGGAGATATAATGTATAAAATAATATTATTATAAATACTTGACAATCAAATATTGTTGTCTTTTTTTATTTTTTGTCAAAATGTATTGCTTTTTTCTATAATGTCTGATATATTATAAACACTACATTAATATGTAAATATATTATAATGTTACAACATAGTGATAAAGAAAGGAGGCATTGAATTTAGTATAATATATGGCATATTAATCAGTACTATTAAAAGGTATATTCGGTAACAATATAGAATATTTTAATATTTTATATTCATTCAGGGTAGGACTTATTACGAAAAAAGACAAAGCTAGGAGGTTTCAGGTATGAGAAGTAAATGGGTCAACAGGTTAATAGCGTTATCTATGACAGTGGTAATGGCTGAAAGTATGATTGGCTGTGGTGCCAGGAACGATACTTCATCGGCAACGAATGAGGCAGCGGGTAGTGAAGCCGGAGGAACAGTTGATGATGTAGCCGATACATCCGATACAGGAACTGGAGAAACAGAAAATTCCTCAGCTGGTAAGGATGCAGTTACTGTGGTATATAACACAAATAATGGCGATATGGCAAAATGGGATTTGGAGGGTTTGTACGATGGGGAAATTAACTGGGTAGGATACTCAGAAAATGAGTTGGATAATAAAATTCTGCTGGAAATGACTACCGGCGCAAAAACTTTTGATATTGCCATTACACAGGCGGCAGGTGCAAAGCAGTTTGGTTCCCTGGGACTTTTGGAACCGCTTGAACCGTTGGAGGATATGGATGATATTTTCAAAGGAAATGTGGAACAGCACAGCCTTGGAGATGACCTTTATGGATATCCGCTTACAGGTGACGCGATGATTATGTATGTGAATACAAAAATGTGGGAAGAGGCTGGATATACAGAAGATGATATTCCCAAAACACTGGAAGAGTATGGGGAGAAAGCAATTCATCTGACAATGGATTCGGCAGGAAAACGTGGGGATGAAGAAGGGTTTAACAAGAATGACGTAGTACAGTGGGGTACAATGTACATGGGCGGCTCTGTTGTGGGAAATCCCTGGGAACTGGCAACTCTCTCCTATGGCAACGGCGCAAAATATATTAAGAAGGATTATAGTAATAATACCTGTGAAGTAGTTTGCAATTCACCGGAAATGGTTGGAACACTTCAGTTTATCAAAGATTTGGCTGATGCGGGCGCTATGCCGGAAGGATATGTAGGATACGATTATAACGAGGTTGACGCTCAATGGATTAGCGGAAAAATTGGTTTATTTATTAACTGGCCATATCTTCTGGACCGTTGTTCAGGAACAGAAATGGAAGGAAATGTAAAGGTTTACGGACTGCCTGCAGGTTCAACCGGTAAGAGTGAGTCCTGCCTGGGCGGATGGTCTGTAAATGTGTTTAAGGATGCCCCTCACAAGGAAGATGCTCTTAAGCTGGCAAAAGCTCTGGCATCTGCTGAGGCTGACTATAACTATTGCAAACTGCAGGGGTCTTCTACAGCAAGAACGTCAGTTTTGGAAAGACAGAATGAAGAATATAAGGCAGCAGGGGAAGATATTCTTATTGAGGTAAACGAGGCATATCTTGCGTCTGCATCCGCCGGTGCGGAAATGGATTTGGCACAGACAAATGCTGCCGCAACCGATTGCCAGCAGACAGCGGCTCAGTATATTAATATGGCATTAACCGGACAACTATCCTGCCAGGAAGCAATGGACCAGCTTAAAGTCGAACTGGAAGATATTCTGGCAGCAAATGATTATATGCAGGGTAATTGACATAGTAAACGGGGCAGAACTTCGCTTCTGCCCCTTGCTGATAAAACAGGAAATGGTGAGGAATGTTGAATAAAAAATATAAAAAAAGTACTAGACAGATAAAAGATGAGAGATTTGGATTTTTCATGTCTCTCCCTTCAATGATATTGCTGGGACTCTTGTTTATATTTCCCATTATATATTCATTTGGCGCCAGTTTCACTAATTACAGACTGGTGCAGGGAGACCTGAAATTTATTGGATTTGAAAATTATATAAAGGCGTTTACTGATGCAACTTTCTGGAGTTCTGTAAAAATTACTTTATTGATTACAGTAGGTGCGTTATTGGTAGAATTCTTTTTTGCGATGCTTCTGTCTGGACTTATTACAAATATCAGAAGGGGACAGGGTGTATTAAAGACCATCTATTTAATTCCGATGATGGTAGCTCCCACGGTTGCAGGGCTTTTATTCCGTTTTATGCTAAATGATGATTTTGGACTGTTAAATGTAATTTTAAAGTCTCTTGGGGTCATATCTTCAAACATTCACTGGTTGACAGACAGTAAGATTGCAATTATCAGTATTATTTACGTAGACTCGTGGGCGACGATTCCTTTTGTTTTTCTTTTACTTTATACAGGGCTTTCTTCCGTGTCGGAGGATGTTGTTGAATCGGGGAAAATTGACGGAGCTAACAGGTTGCAGATTTTCTTCAGGATACAGATGCCTATTATTAAGCCTACTGTTATTATTGCCCTTGTAATCAGGTTTATGGATGTATTCAGAATTTTCGATTCTATCTATGTACTGACAAAGGGAGGACCCGGCAAGGCGACCGAATCATTATCTCTTTTGATTTACAGAACAAACTGGAATAAATACAACGTAGGATATGCCTCGGCAATGTCTTACATTATGTTGATATTTATGATTATAGTAGCATTATTTATCCAGTATATGGGAAGAGATAAAGACAACTACAGGCGGCGGAAGGGGTAGAACTATGAGTATACGAAAATTACGTACTTTTATCATATATTTCATTTTATGTGTGGCTGTTATATTTGTTTTGCTTCCTATTGTATGGCTGGTAATCACGTCATTTAAGCCAAGAGGGGAAATTTATATGGCTTCCCTTCCCAGCAAGTGGGTGCTAAACTCTTATGTAGAGCTGCTGGAAAATTTTTCTTTTGATTTATATTTTGGAAATTCCCTGATTGTAGCAGGAGTTACAACAATTTTGGTATGTCTGATTAGTATACCGGCGGCATACGGATTTACCATGTATGGTTTTCCGGGAAGCCGTAATATTTTCCGGGGCTGCGTATTTTTGAGAATGTTCCCTTTTATCACATTGCTGATTCCGCTGTATATCTACATTTCGAAGTTGGGAATTATGAATACAAAGCTGGCGCTTATCATAGCGGATACAACCTTCAACCTTCCTATGAGCCTTTGGATTATGGAAGCCTGTTTTGAAGGAATGCCAAGGGAGCTGGTAGACGCGGCGGAGATTGATGGAGCTTCCAGGATGAAAACCTTTTTGCAGGTGATTATTCCTGTAGCAAAGCCCTCCATTGCGACAGTGGTAATTTTAACATTTCTGAATGCATGGAATGAATTTATGTTTGCATTTATCAGTACTTCCAGTGAAAAGGCAAAGACGATTACGGTAGGTATGACTATGCTTACACAGGAAAAGGGAATCCGATGGGATTTGATGGCGGCGGCGGGTTCGCTGTATATTATACCTATGTTGATTATTGTAGTGATTTTTCAGAAATCTATTGTGCGCGGTATGACGCTGGGGTCGGTAAAAGGTTGATTAAAAGAGGAGAATGTAAATGAGAGTTGGTTTTTTAGGTGCAGGCCTCCATGCGGCGAACATGGCCTTCACGATGTATAACATGAAAGATACCGTAGAACTGTATGCGGTTGCGGCAAGGGATTTGGAGCGCGCCAGGCAGTTTGCGGATAAATACGGCTTCGAAAAGTCATATGCAAATTATGAGGATATGCTCAGGGACGATAAGGTTGAACTGGTGTTTATTTCTACTACTATTGCCATGCATTATGACCATATAAAATTGTGTCTGTCCCATGGAAAGCATGTTCTGTGTGAAAAAGGATTTGTATTAAACAGCGGGCAGGCAGAGGAAGTGTTTGCAATTGCGGAGAAAAAGGAACTTCTTTTAACGGAGGCCATCTGGACAAGATATATGCCGAGCCGCCGGATGATTGATGAGATTCTGGAATCCGGTATTATCGGTAATGCGACTTCCCTGAATGCGAATCTGGGCTATTCCCTTGCGCATATTGAAAGGTTGCAGGATATTGCTCTTGGCGGCGGTACGGTTCTTGATTTGACTATCTATACCCTTAACTTTGCCTGTATGGTATTTAAAGAGAAAGTGACGGACATCCGGGCGGTGTGTACAAAGACAGACCGGGGTGTGGACGGACAAAACAGCGTGGCATTATTGTTTGAAAACGGGAAAATAGCACATTTATTCAGTTCGTTTCTGGTGCAGACTGACAGAAGGGGCGTAATTTACGGCGATAAGGGGTATATTGAAGTCCAGAACATTAACAACTGTGAGAAGATAACCGTCTATAATCTGGAAAGGGAAGTGGTTTTGGAAAAGATAGTTCCAAAGCAGATAACAGGGCTGGAATATGAGGTTCTTTCCTGTGAAAAGGCTTTGCGGGAAGGAAGAATCGAGTGTCCGGAAATGCCTCATAAGGAAACCTTGCGTATGATGGGAATTATGGATGAAATACGGCGTCAGTTAGGGATTGTATTTCCACAGGAGGAAGCATAAGGATGGAAAATGCGGTAAAATTTGCAGAATATCTGATGAAAAAATATCCCCAGGCGGATTTATATCCGTACAGAAGCTGGACTTATCCTCAGGGCTTCTTATTATGGGGATACATCCGGCTTTATGAAAAGACAGGACGGGAAGATTTTTATAACTATATTCTGGCATATTGCCAGGAGCATGTAAATGAAGATGGCGAATTATTGGGATACACAGGCATCAGCCTTGATGATATCATGACGGCATCAGTCATTGTATGGGCATGGTCGGTTACAAAAGAAGAAAAATACAGGATTGCGGCGAAAAGGGTCAGGGATACCTACGAAACTTATCCGAGAAATCCAGATGGAGGATTCTGGCATGGAAAGGACAGACCCGGGGAAATGTGGGTTGACGGATTGTTCATGGGGCTGATGTTTCTTGCAAGATACGGAAAATATATGGGGGACAGTGAATATTGTTTTTCGGAAACAGTAAAGCAGCTTAACATTATATTTGCCAGATGCAGAAAAGACAGCACAGGTCTTTTGTATCATGCCTACAGCGAAGGCGCTCAAGCGGAATGGGCAAACAGGATTACCGGGTGCTCGCCCGAGATATGGAGCGAGGGACTTGGTTGGTACGCCATGGTTTTGCCGGAGGTGCTGGCGCTTTTGCCGGAAAATTTCCCCGGGCGGGATTCATTAGTGTTTCAGCTTCAGAGTCTGTGCGCGGACCTTCTAAAGGTGCAGGATGAAGGCTGCGGACTCTGGTATCAGGTTGTGGACAAACCGGGATTCCCCAGAAATTTTCATGACACGTCGGGAAGCGCGATGTTTTTATATGCCATGAAAAAATCGTTGGATATGAAACTGATTGAAGGGAATGAATATGAGGAAGCTGTAAAAAAAGCGTATATCGGAGTTTTATCAAAATGTGTCTGCGGACTGGACGGAGGGTATCATGTTCTTGATGCCTGCAACGGCTTATGTGTTCAGAAGAATTATGATATTTATGTGGATTATACAAGAACCGCGGACGCTCAGGAAGCGGTAGTTGCAGTTTTGTGGGCGCTGACAGCCGTAGAAAACGGTACGGATAAACTGTAAAATAAGAAACGGGCTGTTGAAATATGAGTTTGCTATGATATAATGTAATTACAAAAATATTTGGTTATAATAGGGGGAAGTATGCTGTTCGATTGTAAAAAACTTGATAAATCAGTTCCGATTCCATTATATTTTCAGTTAAAAGAGCTGGTGCTGGACGAAATCAAAAAGGGAAATTATAAAGAAGGGGATATGATTCCGACGGAAAATGAAATCAGCGAAGAATTTCAGATAAGCCGTACCACTGTCCGCCAGGCAATTACGGAATTGGTTCAGGAAGGATGGCTGTACAGGGTAAAAAGTAAGGGAACTTTTGTTACCCGCCCCAAGATTCCACAGGATTTTCTGAGAAAACTGGAATCATTCCGGGATCAGATTGAGCGTCTTGGAATGAAACCGTCTACACAGCTTATAGAGCTTAGAAGGGAGAAGGCTGATGAAGAAGTTGCCAATGCGCTGAATATTGCGGAGGGAGAAGATGTGATTTATCTGTTTCGGAAACGGTTTGCCGACGAACAGCCGATTGTAACTATACATACCTATCTTCCATATGACAAATGCGCTTTTATTATGGGACATGACCTGGAGCAGGAATCGTTGTATGAAATTATGGCGCAGGGAGAGAATACCAAAATATTAAAGGTAAAAAGAAGGATAGAAGCGGTGGAGGCGGACGAGGAGGATGCCCGGCTTCTTGATATGGAAAGGGGAAAGCCTGTTCAGTATTTCATTACCGTGGGGTATACTTCTGAGGATGTGCCGCTTGAGTACTCCAAGGCACGGTACAGAGGTGACAGGAGTTCTTTTGAAATTGTAGTATTAACCGAATAAAAATGAATACAAAAAACCGCTGTACAGATAATGGATACAGCGGTTTTTTGATTCTAATACCTTGACGAAAGTAAAATCATATAATATAGTAATAAATAACATAAAACGATAACAAACAAAAGGAGAGTGAAATGCTATGAAAGCAAAAGCAATGTCATTATTTTTCGAAGGAAGAAATGACAGAGAAGTTGAAGAGTATAACCGGCAGTTGGACAGATTGAAAGAAATGTATGCGGATGAAGTGTGTTTTATGGAATCTGTCTGTATAGGCAGTAAAATAAGTTCTGAAGCAGATATTGTAATCATCCCGCAGCTTTTTGGAGCGGTATTTAAGGAGAGTGAACGGCTGAAGGCCATCCAAAAACCTGTTATGATTCTCACATCAGAATTTGGAACGGTGGAGATGTGGGACTGGGAGATTGTGGCATGGCTTCGGGATGAATTGAAGATGAATATATTTTTCCCGTACAACTGCGAGATTGCAAGAGTAATATTCCGTTCGCTTGCGGCAAAGAAACTGATGGGAAGCGGGATAAAGTTTTTGATGTTTCAGGATGAACCGGGTGAAGGGATGCAGGCATATCTTTTCAAAAAATTTTACTGGTGGGATAAGAGCTGTACGGAGCTGATGGAAAATGCTTTTGGAATTAAAATCCTGTATAAAAGCTATAAGGAGCTGAACGAGAGGGCAGACAGCATAGAGGACGAGAGAGCATGGGCTTTGTGGGAAGAACGAAAAACGCCATGTGAGAATGTTTCGGACAGGTGTATTTTGAAGGCAGTAAAGCTTTATATAGCTGTTAAGGAGGTAATTGACGAAACGGGAGACGTATATGGAGTGGGGTGCAATTGCCTGAACGAATCCTTCCATTCCTGCACAACACCATGTCTGGCATGGAATTGGATTTTTGAGTATGACCATATTATCTGGGCGTGTGAGGGCGATACCATTACAATGCTGAGTAAATTCATGCTGTATACGGCTTTAAAAAAGCCTATGATGATGACAAATATTTATCCGTTTTTGATTGGAATGGCAGCCTTAAAACATGAAAAAATAAGTGAATTTCCGCAGATTGATGACCCGGATAATCATGCGCTTGGGGTTCATTGCGGATATTTCGGGTTTGCACCCGAAAGCTTTTGCAGCAGATGGGTTATGAGGCCGAAGATATTGGAGATTGTAAATGATGATGCAATTGTGATAGACTGTGAGATGGAAAAGGGAAAAATAACTATGGCAAAGGTTCGCCCGGACATGAAGAAAATAACAATAATCGAAGCGGAAATAGAGGATTATGTTCAGTACCCGGGAAGCGACTGCAGGAACGGCGCACTGATTCGTTACAGAAATAACAGTGGACATAAGGTTATGGAAAGTCTGTCCTCTCATCATGCGATTTTAATTCAGGGTGATGTTACCCATCTTCTGGTACAGATGGCAAGAGTTTATGGAATTGAGTGGGAAGTTGTGTGACGGGAGAAATTATATGGAACTAAAATTTATTCTTAAAAATGATGTAACGAAGTCGCAGCAGGATATGATAGACAGTCTGAACAAAGTATGTTTTGGGATTGACGAAACAATTCTGAAGAATCAAAGTGAAGGACATTATTTTGGAGCAGAGGAAGCAGGCGTCTGCGTGGCACTGGAGGACCGGAAAATAGTCGGAATAGTTTACGTTTACAAAAGATTGACACATTATGACGGCGATGAATTTTATATAGGCGGAATAGGCGGATTAGCTGTTGCGCCCGAATATCGCGGAAAAGGATACGCCCGCAAACTGGTTGAGAGCGGTTTGAAAATGTCATATGAAATCGGAGTAGATGTTGCATGCTTGTTCATAGACAAAGGCGAGACGATATATCAATTATATGAAAAGCTGGGGTATGTTTTCCTGAACAGGGATGCTTATTATATCGATTCACTGGGGAAAGAAAGAACAAAAGACGGTATAATGATATTAGGATTAAGAAAGAAGGAATTAGCTGAAAAAATTCTTTCCACAAATGATAAGTTTCATTATGGAAATGATGAAGGCTGCTGGTAATGAAAGAAAATATCAGAGACAGTAGATGCAGTATGCCGACTTTTAGCATCACAGGAAAGGAGAAGATGGATGAAGGCAAAATTTGTTGTTATCGGGTACGGATGGAGAGCGGATTTTTTTTACCGTATTGCGAGAGCGCTGCCGGAGAAGTTTGAGGTTTGTGCGGGCGTTTTGCGTACAGAAGAAAGGGCCGGACAGGTAGCGAAAGAGAAGGGGATTTTTGCAACGGCAAATCTGGAAGAGGCGCTGGCGACAGAGCCTGATTTTGCAGTATTGTGTGTGCCCCGGGCAATTGTAAAGGAATATCTGTACCGGCTTATGGAAAAGAAAGTGCCGGTACTATGTGAAACGCCGCCGGGGCAGAATACAGAGGAGCTGTGTGAACTCTGGGCGGAGACACAGCTGAAGAATGGGCAGGTGCAGGTGGCAGAGCAATATTTTCTTCAGCCTTATTATGCAGCGGTGGCGGAGGTAATAAGGGCCGGATATCTGGGAGAAGTGTCAAACGTTACGTTGTCAGCCCTTCATGGCTATCATGCTGTCAGTATGTTTCGGAGGATATTGGGGGTTGGATTTGAGAATTGCACAATTAAAGGGCAGAAGTTTTCTTTTGAAGTGACTGCTACAAACAGCAGGAAAGGTTTTGATTACAGTGGGAAGGTTTTGACAGATGACAGAACAATCGCAACTCTGGAATTTGCAAATGGAAAAACAGCATTTTTCGATTTTTCAGGAGAACAGTATTTTTCACTTATTCGTACCCGAAGATGGAATATTCAGGGGATAAGGGGGGAAATTAATAATAATACTGTAAGGTTTCTGACAGAAAAAAATCTCCCTGTAGAGCAGACTTTAAAAAGGATGGATGTGGGCGTAAATAATAATAAGGAATGGGCGCACAGAGGAATCATGTTTCTGGACAGTATGGTTTATGAGAATCCCTTTTATCCAGCGCGGCTGAATGATGATGAGATTGCCGTGGCCTCATCTCTTAAGGCGATGAAAGAGTATGTGGAAACAGGAAAAGAATTCTATCCGCTTAAAGAGGCTCTTCAGGATACCTATCTGTCATTTGCCATGGAAGAAGCAACAGAGGACGGAGAAACTGTTATCACCAAAACACAGGCATGGGCGTTATAAAGGCTTATTTAAGCGAAAACGGTCTGCATGGAGTCCTGTAATTCCTCCAGATAACGGCGGGATTCGGGAGCAATCTGAGAATCGGTTATCAGCTTGTCAACGTCATGCAGGCCGGCAAATTTAACGAAACTGATTTTACCGATTTTGCTGCTGTCGCATAGGACAATTTTTTCCACAGCAGATTTCAGCATTGCCTTTTTAACTTCCGCCTGATTCATGTCCGGGGTCATAAAACCTTTATCCGGTGAAAAAGCATTGGTGGCAAGAAAAACTTTATCAATATTTAAGGAAGTCAGGGTTGATAAGGTTATGGGACCGACAGTGCATTGCTGTCGTCTCCTTAAATTGCCGCCAAGTACTATAATATTTGCGTTGCTGTTTTGTTCAAGGAACAGTGCGATATTTAAATCATTGACAACAACGGTTAAGTTCCTTTTTTTCACAAGCATTTTCGATAATTCCATCATCGTGCTTCCGGCATCTATGGCTATGGTATCGCCGTCTTCCACAATCTCAGCTGCAAGTCTGGCAATCGCCTGTTTTTTTTCTGCATTGCAGATTTTTTTATCGTCTGTTGAAGGCTCAAATAAGGTTTGTCTGATTGGAATCGCTCCGCCGTGGGTTCTCTTTAAACGGCCTTTGGAAGCAAGTTCACGCAAATCACTGCGGATAGTTGCAGGCGAAACCTGAAAATGTTCGCATAATTCCGGAACCAAAAGTTTTGTATTTTTGTTAAGTAAAGTGACAATCTGTTCTTGTCTCTCTTCTGCAAATAAGGGTTGATTTTCTGTCTGTTTCATAAAAATATTTCCTTTGAATAGCCGTTATATAAGTGCTTCCCTATATTTACCAGAATATCATATATTCTTTATCAAGTCAAATAACAATAAATGAATTGTAAAAAATAATAAACATTGACAAATAATAATAATAATATATAATAAATAACATAAAGAGAAAGTAAACAATAAGAAAGGAGAAATAAAATGGCAAAAATTGTATTGTTGGGGGCGGGAAGTACATCATTTTCAATAGAATTGTTGAAGGATATATCTACACTGCCGTCGCTTGAGGGAAGTGTATTATCTTTGGTGGATATTGATGAACACCGTCTTCACATGGCAGAATCACTGGTAACAAGATACTGCAGGGAATCAAATATGAAGCTGGAGGTTCATTCCTATACGGAGAGAAGGGATGCGCTGAAAGGAGCGGAATATGTTATCTGCGCGGTAAAAATCGGAGGATACGGGCCGCTGGAGAAGGAAAGGGAAATTGCAGAGAAAAGAGGTTTTTACCGGGGAATAGGTGACAGAGTGTCCTGCTACTATGGCGGGATTGGCGCTTATCATCAGATACGTTTTCTTGAGGAAGTTGCAAAGGATATGGAAGAACTATGTCCTGATGCCTGGCTGGTGCAGACTGCAAATCCGGTTTTTGAGGGAACGAATTATGTGACAAAGCATTTCGGCATAAAGGCGGTAGGGGTTTGCCACGGGCATAATGCATACAAAGAAATTGCCGAAGAACTTGGTCTTGATTTACAATTTGTTAATGCCGAAGTGGTGGGATTTAATCACTGTGTCTGGCTGACAAAATTCCTGTACAAAGGAAAGGACGCTTATCCGCTGCTTGACAAATGGATTGAAGAAAAGTCGGAAGAATACTGGAAAAGCGAGAAATATATGGACCCGAACAGGGTGTTTTCCAAAGACCAGCTCTCTCCGGGGGCAATTGAAGCGTACCGCCTGTATGGTGTAATGCCGATAGGAGATGCGGTTCGTTCCGGAACACCCTGGTGGACGCATACGGATTTTGAAACGAAATGCAAGTGGTATGGAAAAAACGGCGGCTTTGATTCAGAGATTGGATGGAAAAGTTATCTGGATTCCAAGGTGGATATTCAGGAACGTCTGAATGAAATTGTGGAATCCGGTAAATCTGTAATGGAGGAGTATCGTCCGTCAGAAACCACGGAACAGCACATACCGTTTATTGATTCTATGGCCAATGGAAATGAAAGGATTCTGACTTTGAATGTTCCGAATAAGGGAGCAATTGAAGGGCTGCCTGATGACATTCTGGTAGAGATTCCGGTTCTATGTAATGCCACGGGAATCCATAATGTGCAGATAGGTAAGCTTCCTTACAAGGTAATGAACCATGTAATTCTTCCAAGACTGGCAAGGGCTCAGAGCATCATAGATGCCTATGAGAACCACAGCCGAGAAATGCTTATTTTAATGTTGTGTGAGGACCAGAGAACGAAGTCCTATGAGCAGGCAAAGGCATTGGTGGATGAACTTTTGGCTCAGCCGTGGAATAAGGATGCGGATGCTCACTATTTATAATACTGAAGGGTTGACAGGAGGATGTCCCGAAAGAAGAGACATCCTTCTTTAAAGTTACAAGGAGGTGAATCCGTGAAATATTTAATAGGAGTTGATATCGGAACACAGGGGACGAAAGCGGCGCTGTATGATGAGAATATGACTTTAGCCGGAACCGCCTTTTGTGAATCCAATCTGATTATGTCTGATACAGGAGGAATCTGGCAGGAAGCGGATGAAATTTACCGTTCGGTGATTTTAAGCATCAGGCAGCTTGTCTCTGAGTCGGGGGTATCCGGAAGATGCATAGAAGGAATCGGTATAGATTCCCAGATGGCCGGGATTATGGGAATTGACAGAGACGGTGAGGCTGCTACGTACTTTGATTCCTGGTTGGATACCAGATGCGGGAAATATGTAGATTTTATGGAAAAAACGGCCGGAGAAAGAGTTACCCGTATTACAGGAAGTCCGGTATCCTACGCCCATGGGCCTAAAATCCTGTGGTGGAAAAATGAGCATCCCGAAATTTATAAAAAGGTATGCAAGTTTGTTTTGCCCCATGCTTATGTGACCGGGAAACTGGCCGGCATAAAAGGCGGGGACGCCTATATGGATTATACCTGTATTCAGTATTCCGGTTTCGGCGATAATCAGGCAAAAAGCTGGTCGGAAGAACTGCTTGCTGACTTTAAGGTGGAAAAAGAAAAAATGCCGCAAATTGTTTCGCCTTTTGAGATAGCCGGCCGGCTGAAGAAGGAAGCGGCTTTGCTTTGCGGCCTTAAGGAAGGGACTCCCATAGTAGCGGGGGCCGGGGATACGGCATCTTCCATATTTGGCGCAGGTCTTTTTCAGAAAGGTACCATTCTGGACTGTGCGGGAACGGCTTCTGTTTTGTGCAGCGTGGTGGATGAGTATAAACCGGACATTAATAACAGGACTATGATGATGATGCGCTCTCCGATAGATGGGCTGTGGTATCCTCTGGCATATATCAGCGGCGGAGGATTGTGTCTCAGATGGCTGCGCAACCTTTTTCCGGGAACGGCCTATGAAGATTTGGAGAGAGAGTCAAAAGAGATAGAAGCAGGCAGTGAAGGGCTTATTTTCGTGCCTCATTTTGAAGGAAGAGTTCTGCCCAATAATCCCAATGTGAAAGGGAGTTTTACCGGCCTTAACTGGCGGCATCAAAGGGGGCATATGTATCGGGCGGTGATGGAGGGCATAGCCTATGAATACCACTATTATCAGAGCGTTTTAAGGCAGTTATATCCCGAGAACACTTTTCAGAAGATGTGGGCAATCGGCGGCGGCGCAAAGTCGGAGCTTTTCCTGAAAATCAAAGCGGATGTAATGAATGCGGAAATATCTTCGTTTGAAATGGGAGATACGGCGCTCACCGGAATTGCAGTTATTGCCGGTATGGGAATCGGAATGATAAAAGATTATGAGAAAATAATTGAAGGAAACCGTCAACTGAGGTGGAAGTATGCGGCAGGAGACGATGGGACAGATAATTCTGAAAGGTACGGGAGACTTGCGGAAAGGTATCTTCAGGTGATGGAGAGCCTTGGCTCCGTTTATAAGGAAAGATGGTGATGAAATGACAAACGAAAAAGGGATGGAAAAAACGATAGGTATTTGTCTGATTGGAGCCGGCAGGGCCGGTATGATACATGCCAGAAATTTTGCATCAAGAGTGCCTTATGCAAAAATGACGGCTATAGCAGATACAGTGGAAGAAATGGCGAAAGCGGCGGCTGACGAGCTTAAGGCAGAATTTTACACAACAGATTACAGAGAAGCGCTTAATAGAGACGATGTAGACGCTGTGGTAGTGGTTACGCCTACAAAGTACCATGTTGACGTGGTAGTGGCTGCGGCACAGGCAGGAAAGCATATATTCTGCGAGAAGCCTATGGCAATGAATAAGGAAGAATGCGAAAAGATGATTGAAGCAGCCAGGGCTAACGGCGTAAAGCTTCAGATAGGCTTTATGAGAAGATTTGACGAGAATTTCCGCCGTGCCAAAAAGATGATTGAAGACGGGGAAATCGGCGATGTGGTGACGGTAAAATCCCTTACCCACGGACCCAGCACACCAAGAGAATGGATGTATGATATTGAAAAGAGCAATGGGCCGCTGGCGGAAGTGAACAGTCATGATATTGATACAGTCCGCTGGCTTACAGGAGGAGAAGCCGATTATTTATATGCTATGGCTGGAAATTTCCGATGTGAGGAAGCCAGAAAAAATTATCCTGACTTCTACGATACGGTTATGATGAATATCAGGATGAATAACGGATGCATTGTTAATATTGACGGAGCACAGGGTGTGCAATATGGATATGACGCGAGGGTCGATGTGGTAGGAACCAAAGGGATTATCCAAATAGGCGATTTGAAACAGGGAACCACATTGTCGTATACAAAAGACGGTATGAAAGGGGCAGTAGTAAAAAGCTGGACGGATTTATTTTCAGAGGCCTATTTAAATGAGGATATCAGCTTTATCCGGTCTATTATGGAGGATAAAGAGCCGGAAGTAACGGGTTGGGACGGAATGAAAGCGGTTGAAATCGTAAAGGCAGGAAACGAATCCATCCGAACCGGACAAATAGTAAAGTTATAAATAAGGTGATATAGAAACAAGGTGGCATTGCTGTGACAGATGCGGAACTGGAATGGAGGAAAACAAATGAAAGCAGCACGAATGTATGGAGTGAATGATATTCGGGTAGAGGAATGTGCAATACCTCAAATCGGCCCGGACGAAATCTTACTGAAAGTAAAGGCGGCGGCAATCTGCGGTACGGATTTGCGCATGATTCAAAACGGAGACAAACGTATTGACAGGGAACACCCCAGGATTCTTGGCCATGAGATAAGCGGAATTATTGATGCTGTGGGAGAAAAAATAACCCGTTATCAAAAGGGGATGCATGTCTGTCTTGCGCCTAATATGGGATGCGGGGTATGCAATCAGTGTGTATCGGGCAACACCCATCTGTGTAACGACTATCAGGCCTTTGGCATTAATATCGACGGAGGATTTGCGGAGTATATGCGGATTCCTGCAGAAGCGGCAGCACAGGGAAATCTGATGGTTATCAATGAAAATGTAGATTTTGGGGAAGCGGCGCTGCTCGAACCGGCGTCCTGTGTAATGAACGGGCAGAGCAGAGTAAATATCCGTTTAAATGACACGGTTCTGGTGATTGGGGCAGGGCCTATCGGGCTGATGCACGCGCTTATTGCAAAGGCTTCCGGTGCCGGCAGAGTATACATGCGGGATTTGTCTGAAGAAAGACTGCGTCAATGCACGGAAGTAGATGATGATTTGATTCCGGTATACGGCCGGAACCTTCTGGAGCAGATTATGGATTTCACCGGCGGAAAAGGGGTGGATGTCTGTATTGTGGCATGTCCATCCGGGCAGGCACAGGCGGAATCTTTGGAACTGATGGCGATGAACGGAAGAATCTTATTTTTCGGCGGGCTGCCTCAGGGAAAAGATATGGTTTCGCTGCCCAGTAATTTGATTCATTACAGGCAGCTTTCAATTTGTGGCTCTACGCGGGCAAATGTCGAGCAGTACAGAAGTGTGGCGGACATGGTCGGAAACGGACGTCTTAATATGAAAAAAATCATATCAGGGAGGTATGCTCTGGAAGATATAGAGGATGCGCTTACATATGCAAAAAGCGGAAAGGGTCTAAAGACAGTAATTGAATTTTAAGCATGGAGGATGCTGCTGTTGGAACTGTTAATTACAAATATTCAGAGAACCTCTTTCCATGACGGTCCGGGTATACGTACTACAGTTTTTTTGAAGGGGTGTTCTTTACGCTGCTTTTGGTGTCATAATCCGGAAACGCTCCATATGGGCAGCGTGCTTCGTTATGTTGATTCGCGCTGTATCCATTGTGGGATGTGTACAGCAGTATGCCGGGAGATTTCCGGTCTGGACAGCCTGCATTCTCCTGAAGATTTGGTGAAGTATGCGGGGAGTCAGGAAATCTGTGCAGAATGTATTCGATGCACAAACCTGTGTCCGGCCGGGGCGATAACTTTCACAGGCCGGAAGTATGGAGTGGACGAACTTATTCCCTTACTGCTGGCAGATAGGGATTACTATGCATGCAGCGGCGGAGGGGTGACGTTTTCAGGCGGGGAGCCCTTGCTTCAGGCTGAAGGTCTGTCATATGTTATGGACAGGCTCAAAGCGGAAGGGATATCCATAGCCGTGGATACTGCAGGAAATGTTCCGTGGGAAGCATTTCAAAAGGTACTGAACAAGACAGATTTATTTCTGTTTGATTTAAAGACGGCAGATTCTAAGCTGCACCGGAAAGTTACGGGAAGCTCTAACGGACTTATACTGGAAAACCTTGGAAAGCTTTACCGGGCGGGAGCGACTGTCAGGATTCGTATTCCGCTGATACCTGGAGTTAATACATCGCTGGAAGAACAGGAAAAGATTTCGGAAATTCTATGTGTATATCCGGGAGTGGAAGAGGTGGAGCTGCTCCCGTTCCATCGTGTTGCTTTGTCAAAATACCGACAGTTGGGAATGGATTATCAGGCTGCCGGGTTAGAACCTCCTGACAGGCTGACTTTGCAGCAAATAGAGAGGAATATGAAGAAGAGGCTTTCAGTTCCGGTACTTTGCCGGGGACTGTAAAGATTTCAGATTTGTTTTGCGGAAAAAGCTGTACAGGAAAGGATATTATGTATGATGATGAAAGACGGGTTGACTAAGCGGGTTCAGTTGGTACTTAGCGGTATCTCAAAAGAGGAGCCGGCGGCTTCAACACAGGATTTTTTATCTCTCTGGGAAAAAAGCGGGGAACAGGAAGATGATACTGTTTACCGTCGGGGAAAGTTTTTCAGGTTTTGTATGGGACAGATTGTAACACCTGTCTACGATAATGAAATAATTGTCGGGGATTTCCCTTACAGAGAATGGGATTGTAATTGCTGCTGTCTGCCCGATACTATATCAACGGAAGAACGAGAACTGGCGTTTACGGAAGCCAGGCGGGAATTTCTGGAACGCTCGAAGTTGAAAAAAGTACCGGATTTTGAGAAATGGGATGAAGTATTTTGGGGTGGAATAAACTTCGGACATGTAATTGTAGACTATGCGAAGGTGCTGCAGGTTGGATTTGGTGGATTGGAAAAAGAGATTGAAAAGCGGTTGGAGGATTCAAATCTGGAAGCAGGACAGCGAAGTTTTCTTTGTTCCGCCAGGGAAACCGTTTTAGGCTGTGAACTTTTGATTCGCAGATATGGTGAAGAGGCATTGCGGTTGGCAGAAACTGCCGAATCGGGACGGGCCGGAGAACTGCGGGAGATAGGGAGTGTGTGTAAGCGTATTGCCGAGCAGCCGGCTTCCGGTTTTCGGGAGGCGGTGCAGCTGATATGGTTCGTTCAGCTTCTTTTGGAGATTGAGTCCGGGGCATCGGCATTTTCCTATGGCAGGATGGACCAGTATTTATATCCTTTTTATCAAAAGGATGTGGAAAGCGGACGTCTGACAAAGGATGATGCTCAGGAACTGATTGATTTGTTATGGCTGAAAAACTGGCGGTATCCGTCCAGAATGTCTGACCCGGGGCGGGCTGTCAGTCTGGGCGGGATGCTTCCCGACGGAACAGATGGCGTTAATTCTCTTACCTATCTGATGCTTAATGCAACCCGTAGACTGAAAATTTTTCAGCCTAAGCTTAATGCACGTATATGGAACGGCGCGCCGGATGAATATGTCGAAGCCTGTGTCCTGACGGCACAGGAAAACTGTGGTCCTATGTTTTACTGTGATGAGGTTTCCATTGCAGCAGGTATTTTCGTATATTTCTTAATTGTCTCGTCTATGGAAAAAAAGTC
>CAMSTM010000015.1 GCA_947063675.1 uncultured Lachnospiraceae bacterium
ATTGCCTGCCAGCATGGGGCATCGTCAAAAGTCGATGCATTGGTAATACCTCCCATCTCCGGGTCAATCCAGTAAGTAACGCTTTTTCCTGCGGAATCTTCCGTTACCTTCGTCTCCTCTTCCACAGCCCCGCCGGATGAATTCGGGGTATTCCCGTCGTTTTCCACGGTACTTGAAGAATTTCCACAGGCTGTCAGTGATATCGTAAGCGCGCCTGCCAGTAACATAGATATGATTCGTTTCTTTTGCATAAAAAACTCCTTTCTGCTATCGCTGTCTGCTATCTCTAAGCAGAATATTTAATACAGCCATCATAAAAGGAGTTTGTACAAAAAATCTATATTTATTTTTTTACGCTTCTATATTTTGTGCGTTTTTCCCACAAGTCAGTGATATCCAATTTTTTACCTTTCGCGTTTCTTTTACTTTTCCCTTCTAATCCTTTTCCAGAAAAAGCCCCGGCGTTCTTCCTTCGAATTTTTTAAAAAGCCTGATAAATGTATTCTGGTTTTCAAAACCGGCTGCCTTCGCTGCTTCCGCCACCGTAATATTCTGTCGTCTCATGAGCTGCTTGGCATAATCAATCCTGACACCGTTAATGTAATTAAGGAGCCCTATCCCCGTATGTTCCTTAAAATACCGTGAAAGATAGGTGACATTCATATTCAGATATTCCGCCGCTTTAGATACATTAAAATCACACTCTTTATAATGTTCTTCCACGCAGTCCGTAATTTTTTCCACAGCAAAACCCTTTGCCGCCCTGTCTCTTTTCCTGCTTCTTTCGCATTCATCGGAAAGCGCACCTGCCAATTCATCCACGAGATTCATGAGAGCCTCCCGTCCGCTTGTCTTCCGCAGGACATCCAAGGTATGGCCGATGCGTTCAAGTGCACTTTCACTTAAACAATTCTCCTCCGAGAGAGCTTTCATCATGCCGATGACAATATCCTCCATCAGGCACCAGGCGACCGGCAGAGAAATTCTCTGTTCCTGGAAATTATTATCGTATATCATGTGAAGCAATTCTGTTGCGTCCGTTTTGTTTCCCGCAAGGACATAACGCACAAGAAGTTCCTCCTGAACCAGTGAATAGCGGATTTGTCCATGCTCCGGCACTCCTGCCTCGTCGGAAACCTCACGGTTCTTCCTGCCAAATTTAAAGTATTTATAATCTAAAAGCTCACAGGCCTCCAGCCAGGCAAGATGAATCTCTGAAAAGCCTCTGTGGGGAGAACTAAAAGCATAGATTACCTCCCACCGATACTGCTCGGACAGAAAATGAAGCTTTTCCTTAAAGTGCTTAATAATCTCCTCTTTTCCCTCCCCATCTTTCAAATAAAAAAGCATTACCGGAAGCTCATTTTTTACCAGCATGGAACAACTGCCGTATTCTACAAACTCCCGCCCTGAAAAAAGCTGTCCAAACACATCGGCAATATCATTCACTGATAAAAGCAACTCGGCATCCTCAATACTCACGTCAAAAATAGCCGTCAGAAAATACCCGTTATGGATTTTAACCCCAAGGCTTTCAATAATTTTCAGCAGGCTGCTCTCATCCAAATCAATACTGTTTTCCAGACAGAAACGTAGAAATTCCAGTTTCAGCTGCTCTGCCTGCGCATTCTGCAAAATCTGAATAGATTTCAGCTCCGTATGCATATCCTGGAGGGCAAACCGCAGCTGCTCAAACTCATTTTTAAGGCTCGTCTCGTGATTTCCCGCGGGGAAAGCTCTACTGAGCCTGCGAAGAGGAACGTAATTCACATAAACACCGCTGACTGCCACCAGAACGCCAAAGAACAGGGCTGCACATAAAATGGGAATTATGGTTTTAGGAACCCAGTCCGTCTTTGCAACGATGGACGACATTGGAAGAAGCGTAATCAGCTCCCAGTTTTCCACATTCAGACTTTCTCCTGCAATCCAATACTCTTCTCCTTCAATTTCAATCTCCGCTTCGTGGTTGTGATGCAGTCCGGCAAGCGCAAAAGCGGATATCAGCTCTTCGTCTCCGTTACTGCAGAGAATTTCCCCCTTCTCATCCATCAGTATCATAGTACTGTCGGCAATCACTGTCCCGCTCTCAAGAATATTTTTCAGCACCTGATTGTCAAGTATCTGAATAAACATTCCTTTTGCTTTTTCACCCGCCCCTGCCATCGGTACGCCTGTCAGCATCGCAACCGTCTTTCCTCTGGCATCTCCGGCATCCAGAGCCAAGACACTGTTAAGGTATTTTCGGTTTAAAAGTTCCCTGTATTTATCTTGGCTCAATTCGCAAAAATTACCAAGTTCCCTTTTAAATGCAGCATTGTCATAAATCGTATAGGCAGAAATTGCTTTGTCAATATTCCCCAGATACAGATACAGGGCAATCTCATCCTGAACCGTAAGCATCTGATTAAGCAAACGTTCCTGCAACAATATCAAAGTATGATAATTAGCGCCATCAGGCTGTGAAGACAGCGCATAACTGACTACACCGGAGTCATTGCATATTTCAATTGCTCTGTTTTTCATCTTGTCAAAATATGACTGAATCGATTCGTTTGCCTGTTCCTGAAGGGTATCTGTGATATCTTTATACTCTTCTATCAGCTTTCTGATTGCAAGCTTTTCCATAACAAAGCCCGATACAATAATCAAAACAAGCATCAAAACATAGGAAAAAATCCAACTGTATATTACACTGTGTTTTTTCTGCAAAGAATTATTCCTCGTCCTTCCTCTTAACAATCAGGTAAACTGCAATTCCAACCGCCGCGCTGGCGAGCAGAATAATCGCAATGATTGCCGCCGCCTTTACCGGTTCTTTCGCCGGCGTTTCCTCCTTTGCCAGGGCCATCGTCTCGATATCCTGTATTCTGGCCTGTTCAAATTGTTCAGCCTTTTCCGCAAGCAGATTTTCTTTCGTGTTATTGCTGATGATAATCACATAATCGGAAGCATGTGAAAATGCAAAAGCCGCTTCCTTTGTGCTGCTGATTTCAGAGGCGCACATAAATTCAAAAGCCTCCGCATCTTCATTATAATAAAACAGGTTCGCATACTGGCCGACTTCCGCATCCTCTAATTTTACGGAAAGCTGCATCGTAAATCCGAATTCGCCGTCATGGGCAAGGGCCATTTCTACATATTGCTCATTTTCAGTCAGTATTTTCAGCTTGTCTTTCGGTATCCGGCTGTCGCCTAATGTCACTTTCAGGTCGATATCGCTGAACTCCTCTGCATTTATTTCGCTTCCGTCAATTGTCCAGCTTGCATTATCGCTGACCTTAAGAACAACCTCCGTTCCCTGTTCGCTAATCTGCTTTAGGGTCTCCGCATAAATCATTCCTGTCTTGCTCATATCCATGATAACGCTCTCCCCGTCGTCAGAAAGAGTATGAGGCTTTGGCGTTTGAGCTGTTATCCTGATACCGGAAGACGAGGTGTTGCCAGCCGCATCTGCTGGAGAATTTTCAGAACTGCCGGCCGGAGGATTCTCATCAGTGCCTGTCATTGCCGCGGGTGTTGACGGAATCTGCTGTCCGCTGCCGCCCTGTCCGTTATTATTATTGTTTTGTTCCTGGTTCTCATTGCCGTTCTGACTGTTATTATTGTCCGGGTCATTATTTTCATTTTGTTCCGGTCTGTTTTCAGGCGCCGGGTCCACAGGCTTATTCTCAGAACCTCCCGCTGCGGTCGGCGCTGCCGTCGGTGTTGCTTTTGGCGTAGCCGTAACCGAAGGGTTTGCCGTGGACTCCGGCTTCGCTGTTGCCTCTGCCGCAGGAGTATTTGTCGGCTTAACCGTCGGCTTTGATGTGGGCTTTTCGGTCGGTTTCAACGTCGGTTTTACAACAGGCTTCTCAGTGGCTTCAGGCTTTTCAGACGGTTTGACCGTTGCAGTCGGCTTTGCCGTTACAGCCGGCGTTGCCGTTGCCGCAGAATCATTATCCGGAACTGCCGTTGGTTTCTCCGTTGGCATACCTGTCGGCCTTGTTGTCGCAGCCGGCTTTCCCGTTGGCGTTGCCGACGGCCTTGTTGTCGCGGCCGGTTTTTCTGTTGGTGTCGGTTTTAATGCTGGCGTCGATGACGGTGTCACGGCAGGCTTCGTCGTCGGCGTTAATGTCGGTGTCGCTGTAGGCTTTAGTGTGGGCGTCGCTGTAGGCTTTACCGTAGGTGTCGCCGTGGGCCTTTCTGTCGGCGTCGCTGTAGGTTTTACCGTAGGTGTTGCCGTGGGCTTTTCTGTTGGCGTTGCCGTGGGCTTTTCTGTTGCTGCACTTTGACCGGGCACAGGGCATGCCGCCGACGGCATATTGTCGTAAACCGGAATCTTAAACACAAAGGAATTGTTCAGGGAACCGGTTTCCACATAAGCCCTTCTCACCATGGAAGATTCCGTTTCGGGAGCCGAAATGTTCTGCATATATTGATGGGTAAATAAAGTACCGTCGCTGTTGTCCACATCAAATTTCTGCAGATACAGCGTATCCTGTCCTCTCAGGATATAATTTTTTGCGATAATCCCTGCTCCGCCCTTCAAAGACGCATAGTGGGAGTTCCACCCTTCCTTGACGGCCCTTGCCAGCCCCGATTCAATTACCTGTTTTGTTGTTGTACCGGAAGCTCCGATATTGTAATAATTATAATAGCCCTTATATGCCGGCACTTCCGTATAATTTCCGGAAATCAGAGGAGACTTTCCCTCTCCCTGCTCCTGATAAACACGGCACGCCAGATGAAAGGGGCTTACCTTTAAGGACACGCCTATCTGGAAAAAGGCCTCCGCATAGGACATGCCGGCACCCGGCACCTCCCCTTTCATAAAAGTGCTCTTTAATATATTCTGCACCGCCGATTTGGAATGATAGGAAGGATTATAAGTCAATTGTTCAAACTGAAAAACTCTGGTCTCGTCCAGAAAATTTCTGGGATCCAGATAGTATTTTACCGCCTGCTCGGAAGCATAATACCACCCGGGGCTGTGCCGCTCCTTGCGGTATGCTTCCCCCTTACTGCTGTGAACCAGGCTTCTGTCCTTATAGCATTCTTCCTTAACCACTCTTGACCAGTCGAGTTTTGTGTTTTGTCTTACAAAAATCCAGTCGGGGTGGGCCTGTTTTAATCGAATCAGCTTATCCTGATAGGAGGCTGGAAACTGCTCGATATCAGGGTATCCTCCTGTGGCGGCAAACACAGACGTTTTGGGGAAATAGGTATCCTCCCATTCCAGAAAATGCTCGTTGGAATAGGCCAGATAATCCCGCAGCACATAGCCTTTGAAAGCCGTCCCGCCTTTCTCAAAAGCCACCTGATACCAGAGGTTGAATTCATCATCCACTTCTACCCCTTTGATAACTGTCATTGCACCTGAAGGGATACTGGCCACTGTCTCTCCGTCAAAGTCCGCCGCGTCCTTCACATCGTAGCTGTCGCAGAGATAGACAAGCGCCATCAGAGTTTCCTCACCGGCAAGATTTTCCAAATCTTCCTGCGCCTGCCTTATGTATGCCCAAAGCTCCTCGTCCTCTTCGGAATCCATTTCAGGCGCCGATTCCTCTCCGTCTTTTTGGCTTCCGTCTTCTTCAAATTCCTCTTCATTTTCTATATCTGTATCCTCTTGACCATCCTGGTCATCTTCTTGACCGGCCTCCTCATCTTCTGTTCCTTCAATAGAAACCGTGTCGTCCGTCTCTGATGCCCATGCCACAAAACCTGACTGCAAAAAAATAACCATGCACAACAGAAACGCTAAAATACTTTTTAATCTTCTTTTGTTCATCGTTTTTCACCCTGTGTAATATTAATATACTTCACCTTACCGGTATTAAGCCCCCTTTGTCAAGAGGTAAATTATGAAGTATCGGGAAAAGGCCTCCTGCATTATCTCTCCCCCGGAAAATAAATGCCCGCTCCTTTTCTTGCCTCCTCAAGAACCTCCACCGTCTGCTCCATAACGGCAAGCCCCTGATAAACAGCCCCGTAATCGTCATTCAGCAAAAGCTTTGTCAGTGCCGAAACCTCGTAAAACCATCTGTCAGGATTCGTCTGCCGGTTAATGGTTTTCTCTGAATCCTTCGTAACAATACGGACTTCGGCGATTCCGTTGCTTCCGTCTTTTATATAAATGTAGCCCTTCTCCCCTTCAATCTGAAAGGAATTTACCCCAAAGGTGTCCTTCGCCCCCGCCGACTCACTCACAAAGCTGTCGTATTGCATCACTAAAATTCCTGACGTGTCCGCCAGATTTTCATAAATATTAGGGAAATACACCACCTTTTCCGGTTTTCCAAAAAGGGCGACATTCAGGTACACATTATAATAGTTAATGTCCATCAAAGCCCCGCCGCCATACTGCGGGTTGAAAACGTTAGGCACCTCTCCTGCCTTAAGCCGGTCATAACGACCAGAATACTGACTGTAATTGCCCAGCACAAGCTTCACTCTGCCGATTTGCAAAAGCGCGCTTTTTATCGCCTCAAAATTAGGAAGAAAGTATGTGGGCGTGGCGTCTGCCAGAAGCAAATGCTTTTCTTTTGCCAGGGCGCTGAGCTCCCGGGCCTGCTCTGCTCTGGTGCAGAAGGGCTTTTCACAAATTACGTGCTTTCCCGCCTGCAGCGCCTTTTTCACCTGCTCATAGTGCAGGAGATTTGGCGAGGCAATATAAACTGTATTCATTTCCTCATCCGCCAGAAAGGCGTCAAAAGCCGTATATACCTTATTATTATCCAGCCCGTATTCCGACGCAAGCATACATCCCTTTTCCATGCTCCTTGAATACACCGCCGCCAGACGGATGCCCTCTGTGATTTTTACGTTGTCGAGTATGGAATGTACGATAGCGCCGGTACCGACGGTTCCTAATCTGATTTCTTTCATTTTAATATTGCTCCTTCCGTATTTTTCTAGCAGACCGCAAAGCCCCGCTTTCAGAGCTGCTGGGAAGTTATATCTGCGCTTTGAAATCTAATATGTATGACCTATTATATCACGTTTTCAAATTTTGTCTGTCATTTTATCAATCCTTCCTCCCAATCTCCAAGCAAAAAAGCAGCCCCTTTCAAAGCTGCCTTAACGCAAAATCTTTCCTGTTAACTTCTCTCCCCCATCTTCTGCCGCATATCCAGCAGAATCTTCTTCTCCAGTCTGCTCACCTGAACCTGGCTGATGCCCAGCACCTTCGCCACCTCGGTCTGGGTCTTATCCTGATAGTAGCGAAGCTTAATCAGCTTCTGCTCCTTTTGCGGCAGACCGCTGATAAGCTGACTGAGCACCATATGATTTAAGACCAGCTCCTGTTCGTTCTGCTTTTCGTCCGCAAGCTGGTCAACGAGAAAAATTTCATTGCCGTCATTCTGGTAAACCGATTTATAGATGGATTCCACCTGCACGTTGGCTTCCATGGCCATCACCACTTCCTCGTCGGTGAGCGCGGCTTCCCTTGCCACCTCCGCAAGGGTAGGCTCACGGTTCAGCTTATTGCCCAGCCGCTCCGTTGCATACCTGACCTTCATTCCGTTTTCCTTTAAGGTCCGGGACACCTTCACCATCCCGTCATCCCGGAGGAAACGTTTGATTTCCCCGGTAATCAGGGGAACGGCATAGGTGGAAAACTTCACGTCGTAGCTGGTGTCAAATTTATCTATGGATTTTATCAGTCCAATCACGCCAATCTGAAACAAATCCTCCGCATCATAGCCCCTTCCCAGAAATCGCTTTACAATATGATGCACCAGCCCCAGATTCTGTTCTATCAGTACTTCTCTTGCTTTCTTTTCTCCTGACTGTGCTTTCCTGATAAGTACTGCATTCTCCGACATAGGCTATTCCTCTTGTTCAATCCATGACGTAACACCCATTTTCTTTTTCATCAGTATCACTGTGCCGCAGCCCGGCTTTGAAATAACCTCCAAATCATCCATGAACGCCTCCATAAAGGAAAATCCCATTCCCGACCTTTCCATATCCGGCCTTGAGGTATAAAGCGGCTCCATTGCCTGCTCGATATTCTCTATCCCCTTGCCCGTGTCCCTGACCTCTATGTGCAGCACATCCTCCTCTATCAGACAGTGCATGTAGATTTTTCCCGGGCCTTCTATCTGATTACTTTTCATAAATTCATCGTCATAGCCGTGAATGACGGAATTTGTCACCGCCTCCGAGACTGCTGTCTTGATATCTGAAATTTCTTCCATCGTAGGGTCTAAAGGCGCTACAAAGGCAGCCGCCGTGACTCTGGCAAAGGACTCGTTTTCCGAAAGCGCGTCAAAGGTAATTTCCATTTCATTTCTCTGGCTTGTCCTCTTAATCTTTTTCTTTTCCATTTTCTGTCCTGTCTTCATTTTCTTTTCCTTTCATTGTTTTTTAAGTAAAATTTTCTCATTCCATGATTTCTATTACCTTATGTAAGCCGCAAATCATCAGAGTCCTCTTAATTCTTGCATCGGTGTTAATGGCAAATACTTTTCCCCCGAAATAGGATATCTTTTTGTACCGCCCGATAATAATTCCAATTCCGGAGCTGTCCATAAAGCGTGTGTCCTCAAAATCAAAAACCACGTTTCCCACGCCCTCTTTCATTATGTACTCATCGGCCGCCCTGCTGATAAAAACTGATTTGTGATGGTCTACCTCCTCGGGCATTTTCACCATCAGATAATTGTCAATCACCTTAAAATTTTCTTCCATAATTAATTCCCCTTTTTCATATACTCGCGCCGCGCCTCATGGGAATGCAGGCAGTCCCGCGCGGCTCATTGCTCGCGCCGCTCGGCTGTCGCCTCGCTGTACGCGGCATTCGTCAGATGCGTGTGCAAGCAGTCCCGCGCGGCTCATTGCTCGCGCCGCTCGGCTGTCGCCTCGCTGTACGCGGCATTCGTCAGATGCGTGTGCAAGCACCCGCGCCTGACTCATTGCTCGCGCAAAAAAGAGAACAAACCCGTTGTTTGTTCTCTTTCGTGTTTTATACCTATTGTTCCATATTATTAATTTCCGCCAGGTAAGTTCTTGACTGGCTTGCGCTGTTTGTGGTCGGGAACTTGTCAATCACCTCTGCAAAAGCCTCCTTTGCTTCGCTGTAATGCCCGCTTCTGTAGCAGCTAAGTCCCATGTAAAACAACGCGTTCACATTCCTGTCGTCGTTCTGGTAGGCTCTCTGGAGGTTCGGAATGGCCGCCTCGTAATCCCGGGCGGTAAAGCTCTCGTATCCGGCGTCATAATAATAGTCCGCCAGTTCGCCGCTCACGGCGTCGCTAAGGCTCTTATACAATGCCGAATAGGCTTCCGACTTGTATTGCTCCTCTCCTTCTCCTGCCGCTTCCATCTGCTCCAGATATTCGGTAACGGTCTTTAAATCCTCGGGATTTTCCACATATGCCGCCACAGCCATCATCAAATCATCCGTGGCTTTCAGCTCGCCGTCCGTTACCTGGTAGGTGGAAATTTCCTCTGTAAGGGTTTTATTTTCTTCCTCTAATTTTTGTACCTTTTGTTCCAATTCGTCAATGGTTGCCGATTTTGCGTCAGACTGTTCGCTGACTGCCCGCAGCTCGTCGTTGATATCCGCCTGGGCGCTCTGAATCTGCCCCGGCAGAATCAGAAAGCAGGCAATCGCCACACCGATAATCACTCCGATTCCCAGGTTTACCAGAGAAGAAACTCCTTTTGATTCCCTGGTGTTCACCGGCTGGATAATTATTTCGTTTCCGCTCTGATAACGCACGGATTTGCCCGGGGAAAGCTCTTTCCTCGGCGCGCTCTTTCCGGTCTCCTCCGGCATCAGCATACGTTCCACTTCCCTCTGGTAACGGAGCGTCGTGGTGTTATTGGTATCAATCTGGCTGCATTTGAAAAGCTCTCTCTGAGCCTTGTCCCATTCTTCGGAATTGATGTACAAAAGCGCAAGCAGCTGATGCGCCTGCAAAAATTTGGGATTGTAGGAAAGCACCTTCTTCAGCTGTATTACAGCCAAATCCGTACTGTCCTGATAACAGTAGGCCAGCGCCTGATTGTATTTTTTTATGGTCTGGTTTATCGCATCAAGCCTTGTGGGGTTGCTCTGAACCATACTGATATAGTCGTTTGCAATGTTCTTTTTGGGGCGCAGGTTCTGGCTGGTGACCCACTCCTTTAAGGCGGCGACCACTTCTCCCATTTCATAATAAACAAGGCCCAGAAGATTCCTCGCTTCAATATGATTTTTGTTATATTTCAGGCAATGCCTAAGGCTGACAATCGCCCCGGACAAATCCCGTACCGCGGCCTTTTCCAGACCGTCGTTGTAAAAGTGGTTGGACATATGCATAATTCGTTTATAAAAAGCCACGTCCGCCCCGCATCCCGTGCAAAAATCGTACTCCGACAAACGGCATCCGCACTTATAACACTCCATGCCCTCGCTCCTTATTCTTCTTCCGTCCTGGTTTTTTTCATTGTCTTCATCATAATATCTACCATATCCACCAAATCCTGTCCGTTAATTGCTTCTTCCGCATCTTCAACCTCCAGGCTCGGCCTGAATTTTTTTAATTCTTCTTCAAAATCAATCATTCCGTATTCTCCTTGTAAGGGACCTTATCTGCCCTATCAAATATAATGAACCGGCTACGTAGACAACATCCTTCTCTTTCTTTTCCGCCAGCAGATACCGGTAAGCCCTTTCGGCGTCCTCATAAAAGCTGCAGCGCATTTTCTTCTGCCCGCCAAAGGCTTCCTCAAGCTCCCGGACCGAAGCGCTCCTCTCCGTTTCCACAACGGTCCCCACAACCTCGTCAAAGAGAGCCGAATCCGCCACCATCTGTATCATTGCCTTAAAACGTTTATCGGTAAGAGCGCCAAACAGTAAAAGCCGCCTGCCTTCGCAACAGCTGTGCCCTGCCGTATTTAAAAACGCTTCTATTCCATCCTCGTTATGGGCGCCGTCCAGATAAACTCCCGGCAGAACCTCCTCCATCCTGCCCGGCCAGAAAGCCTCCCACAGTCCCCGCCTTACCGCTTCGAGGGTGACTCTTTCCTCCCTGAGCGCATGTGCTGCCGCAACTGCAAGAGAGGCATTTTCCGTCTGATACAGCGCCGTCGTGTTCAGGGAAAGACTAACATAACTATAATAACCAGAATGCAGCGAAAAATCAATGCTTTTATGATTTATATTCACATTCAAAATACTTTCTTTTCCGATGATAATCGTCGGGCTTTCCGCTTTTTTGGCATATTCGGCCAAAACCTCCGTGCTCTCCTTCCGCTTATCGACAAAGACCACCGGAACGCCCTTTTTGATAATTCCGGCTTTCTCGCCGGCTATCTCGGAAATTGTACTGCCAAGGTATTGCATGTGGTCATACCCAATCTCGGTAATCACGCACACCGCCGGTTTTTCCACACAGTTTGTGGCGTCAAGCCGCCCTCCCATTCCCGTTTCCAGTATTACATATTCCGGCTTTTTTTCCTTAAAGTAAACCATTGCCATCAGGAAAAGGAACTCAAAAAAAGAGGGGTGAAATTTTTCCTTCGAAACGGCCAGCCGCACCTTTTCAAAGACCCGAAGAAAATCCTCCCCGGAAATCATGTCGTTTCCCAAACAAATCCTCTCCCGCATGGTTTCAAGATGGGGGGAAATAAACATTCCCACGCTGCACCCGCCCGCCAGAAGCATGGAGCGCAAATAGGCACAAACGGAACCTTTTCCGTTTGTGCCTGCGATATGAATAATCTTGCTTCTTATGCCGAAAGCTTCCCGGGAGCCTGCTGCCGTTTCACCTCCGACATCGCCGCCTGATGCTGTGTCCTCCTCCGTAATCCGCCGAAGAAGCCCTTTTGTGTCTTCAAGGGTATGCTTCCCGGCAAACCTGGGGATAGAAAGTATATATTCTTCCGCTTCCTTACAGGTATTCATATGCCCGTTTTCACCTTTCCGCCTTTCTTTACAGGTTTTCATGCCGCTTCCGCAGAGCCGGCATACCTGTCTTTTGTGCGCCTGCCGCACGAAAGCATTATGATGAGTAGGCGATAACGCTGCTCTCGATTACGCCGTTCTGCTGATAATATTTCATAAAGCATGTATCCCGCTCGATTGGCATCTGCGCCTGGGCGAGGCACACCACCGTCCCACGGTAGACATTGCCGTTCACCACTATCTCGGAATTGCGTCCCGCCTCTAAAAGGTCGTTCATTTTCTTGATTTCTTTCCTGTTCTGCTCTAACTCCTTCTTCAGTGTAACCGCCTTGGATTCCAGAGTTTTTAAGGTAAGCTCCAGGCCGTCCGGGACTTTCTCCATTTTTTTCGTTCTCTGGCGGATGGAATTGATTTTATCCGAAACCTCGGACATTTCTTCCACCTGGGTCGCCTCAAGCGTTCTGGCGTTCTGTATCTTCTGGTAGGTTTCCTTCTCGCATCCCACATGGACCACGGTTCTGGTCTCCGCCACATTCCCGATTTCCGTGGCTGTCACTCCCCGCATGGCATGGGTGTAGCCGCCAATCACGGCGCCCTTTTTCCCCGTAAGGATAATCTCCCCGTCGGCGGAAATTCTGGAATTTAAAATAGTATTCGCCTGCACATTGCCGCCGGCCATTGCTACCGTATGCTCGATAAAATCGGCGTAAATATCGCCTCTTGCGGAAAGCTTCGCTCTCTGTGCACCCTGAATTCCCCGGGCCAGAATAATGTCGCCGCCGGCAAACAGGTTAACCGCCTCCACGTTGCCCCGGATTTCAATGTTTCTTCCCGCCCGGATTACCACGCCGGCCTCCACGCTGCCGGTAATCACCACGTCGCCGTAAAACTCAACCTTTCCGGTAATCAGCGTCACGTCGCCGTTAATCTCGTGGAGCGCCCGGATATCCACCTTTCCGTTTTTGAATTCAATCTTGCCGTCCTGCTCCGCCAGATACACATCGGGATTATCCTCCTCGCAGTAAACCTGGCCGGAGAGAGGCTCAATCTCCTTGACCGTCTTGGTCAGCATCGTCTTTCCGCGGACGTCATAGCCGTCCTGACCGTCCTTTGCATGATGATAAACCGCCACCACATCGCCCTCATAAACATTCTGAAGGGAACTCATGTTGGTGTAATCCACCCGGCCGTTGGCTAAAACCTTCGGCGCTTTCCGGGGATTCATATCAAACATATATTCATAAAAACCGTTGTTGCCTTCTATAGCCGGCTGTCCCTGAGCCGCCACAATCTCTCTCTCATAGACATGCTTTTTTATCATAGCCGCAAGATTGGAGCGGTGATATCCGGTAACCACGCCGTTTTTTTTCAGAAATCCCATCAGCTCATCCATGGTATAATTGCCCCGTTCCTCCCCGGGCACCGCAAGATAGAGCCAGGCAACCATGCTGTCACTTGAAATTTTTACATAAGAGCCGTTTTCTTCAATGCTGAGAAGCTTGGAATTTGTCTCTTCAATGATGTCGCTTAAAATCTGGCTGTCTGTAACCTCCGGTTCCGCAGCCTCCTCCTCCGATACCTTTTTCCTTCTTCCCAGCCCCTCTAATTCCTTTCGAAGCTCATCCCGCTCCTCTTCCGTTAAAAAGTCGTTATAAGCCATTCTCTCCTCCATACCGAAGCGTTCCTGCATAGGAAAGATTCCTACTGCTACCCCCGCTTCCCGGGATATCAACCCTGCAGCTGCTCAAGCCGCACCTTTACCTGTTTCATCATCTGGGTGTATTTTTCCAGCTTTTCTTTCTCCTCGGCAATCTTCGCCTCCGGCGCCCTGGAAAGAAATCTTTCATTGCTCAGCATCCCGTTTACTCTGGCAAGCTCGCCTTCAAGACGCTTCTCCTCCTTCTCAAGACGGGCAATCTCCTGGGAGATATCCACCAGCTCCGCAAAAGGAATATACAGCGTGGCGTTTGCAATCACAACAGACACCGCATCCTGCGCAATCCCTTCCTTATCTTTCTGAATCATTGTCTCCGACGCGTAAGCCAGGGACTGGAAAAAGAGCTTTCCTTCCGTAAAAGCGGATAAAGTCTCCTCATTTTCGCTGACCACAAACACCTTGGCCTTTCTGGCTGGCGGAACATTCATTTCCGTGCGCACATTGCGGATACCCCTCACCGCTTCCTTTATGATTTCAATTTCCTTTTCTTCCTTTATAAAGCTTCTCTCTTCCAGATAAACGGGCCATCCGGAAATCATAATGGACTCCTCCGCAGACTGAAGTGTACAGAAAATTTCCTCTGTGATAAAAGGCATATACGGGTGAAGAAGCTTTAACGCGTCTGTCAGCACGTTTTGCAGCGTCCAGAGAGCCGCCTTTTTGCTTTCGCCATCATCGGAGCCATAAAGCCTTGGCTTCACCATCTCGATATACCAGTCGCAGAATTCGTCCCAGATAAAATCGTAAATCTTGGACACCGCAATCCCCAGCTCAAAGCTGTCCATGTTGTCGGTCACGTCCTTAATCAGAGTGTTCAGCTTTGAAATTATCCATTTATCCACCGGCTCCGGACGCACATCGGCAAAAGCAGTCTCAGATAAATTCATATCCTCCGGCATGTTCATCATGATAAACCGGGAGGCGTTCCAGATTTTGTTGGCAAAATTCCTGCTTGCCTCCACCCGCTCGTAGTAAAAGCGCATATCGTTTCCCGGTGCATTGCCGGTAATCAGTGTAAGGCGCAGAGCGTCCGCACCGTACTTTTCAATAATTTCAAGGGGGTCAATGCCGTTGCCGAGAGACTTGCTCATCTTCCGCCCCTGGGAATCCCGGACAAGCCCGTGGAAAAGAACCGTATGGAACGGCTTTTCCTTCATCTGCTCATAGCCGGAAAAAATCATCCTGATAACCCAGAAAAAGATGATATCGTATCCCGTAACCAGCACGTCCGTGGGATAAAAATATTTCAAATCCTCCGTCTGCTCCGGCCACCCCAGAGTGGAAAACGGCCACAGGGCGGAAGAAAACCAGGTATCCAGCGTGTCGGGGTCCTGGGTAAAATGCTCATGTCCGCATTTCGGACATACCGCCGGTTCCTCTTTACTTACCACCGCTTCCCCGCATTTATCGCAGTAATAAGCGGGAATCCTGTGCCCCCACCAGAGCTGTCTGGAGATACACCAGTCTCTGATATTATCTGTCCAGTTATAATATGTCTTTTCCATTCTTTTGGGAATCAGCTGAATATCTCCGTTCTTAACGGCCTCCACCGCCGGCTTTATCAGCTCATCCATCTTTACAAACCATTGCTGCTTAATCATAGGCTCGATGGTCGTCTTGCAGCGGTCGTGAGTGCCCACATTATGGGAATAATCCTCAACCCGTACCAGAAGCCCCATCTCATCCAGCTCTTTTACAATGGCTTTCCTCGCCTCGTAGCGGTCCATTCCGCAGAATTTACCGCCGTTTACGTTAATCGTTGCGTCGTCGTTTAAAATATTGACCTCAGGCAGATTATGGCGCTTTCCGACCTCAAAGTCGTTGGGGTCATGAGCCGGTGTGATTTTCACCACGCCGGTGCCGAATTCCATATCCACATAGGAATCCTCCACCACGGGGATTTCCCTGTTTACAATGGGAAGCATCACCTTTCTGCCGATAATATCCCGGTATCTTTCATCATCAGGATTTACCGCCACCGCCGTATCTCCCAGCATGGTCTCCGGCCTGGTGGTTGCAAATTCCAGGAATTTTTCAGAGCTTACGCTGCCGTCTTCCTCAATCAGCGGATACTTGATATGCCAGAAATGCCCCGCCTGCTCCTCATACACCACCTCCGCATCGGAGATAGAGGTGTTGCAGACCGGACACCAGTTGATAATCCGGCTTCCCTTGTAAATCCAGCCTTTTTCGTGCATCTTGCAGAAAACTTCCGTTACCGCCTTATTGCACCCCTCGTCCATGGTAAAACGCTCCCTGTCCCAGTCACAGGAAGAGCCCAGCTTCTTTAACTGGCCGATAATACGTCCGCCGTATTCCTTCTTCCATTCCCATGCCCGCTCTAAAAAGCCCTCGCGTCCAAGATCCTCCTTGTTAATTCCTTCTTCCTTCAGCTTTTCAATAATTTTAACCTCTGTGGCGATACTTGCATGGTCCGTCCCCGGCTGCCAGAGAGCGTTATATCCCTGCATTCTCTTAAAACGGATTAAAATGTCCTGCATGGTGTTGTCCAGGGCATGCCCCATGTGAAGCTGTCCCGTAATATTCGGGGGCGGAATCACAATGGTAAAAGGCTTTTTGTCATAATCCACTTCCGCATGGAAATATTTTTTTTCCAGCCACTTCTGATATAATCTGTCTTCAATCCCCTTGGGGTCATAAGTCTTTGCAAGTTCTTTACTCATGGTTTCTCTCTATACTTTCTTATTTATTTTATTCTGTCTCTTTTCCCCATACCCGGCTATACGGTAATCCTGTAGGCAGCCTTCCAGACCTCCCCGGAAGCCACAGTATTTCCCCACTCGCGCTCCTTCAAATCGCCTGCAAAGCCCTCTCTGTCGCACCTGCCGTACCATGGCTCAATACAGATAAAAAGCGCTGCGTGAGCCGGCGTCCAGATGCCGTAAACGGGCGCATCCATGGTAACGGTAACGTAGGGCTTTTTATCCGCGCCGCATAGCGCCACCTTACCCACCTGATAATCCTCAAGCAGCAGCGTATCGCAGTCAAACAAATGCTCTGTCACCGCCAGATAACCGGCTTCCAGTTCATAAGTGTCCTTCTCGTTTATCACCAGCCCGTCATGAATCCTGGTGCTTGCAAAGCTGTCCACAGCTCCGTCCGGCCCGCCAAAATAAATAAAGCAGTCCGACTTTTCCTCTCCCGGCGCTATCGGACAGTTAAATGCCGGGTGCGCGCCAATGGAAAACGGCAGCGCTTCTTCGCCGGGATTTTCCACCTGCCAGAGAACCTCCACCCCCTCAGGCAAAAGACGGTAACCGATTTTTAACACAAATTTGAAGGGAAACTTTGCCCTCGTCTCCTCATTGTCATTTACCGCAAACCAAATTTCATCGTCCGTCTGCGAAACCAGCTCAAACTCCATATCCCTTGCAAAGCCATGCTGGTTCATGGAGTAGGTTTTCCCCCCTGTCCGGTACTCCTTTTGGTTCACCGAGCCCACAAAAGGAAACAAAACCGGCGCCGTCCTTCCCCAAAATATTGGGTCGGCCTTCCACATATACTCTGCGCCCGTGCTTAATTTCTTAAGGGATTTCAGTTCCGCTCCCTTTGAATGAATTTCAATTGCTATTGATTCGTTTTTCAGACTGTATACTGCCATAATGCCCCCTTCAACCTTCCTGCGTTTATCTTTCAACTTTCAAAAAAAGCTGCCTAAAACCTTAAGCAGCTTTTCCGTTATTCTTTCTTGCTACGCCGTCATATTCATCTGATAGGCCTCAATCGCCCGCTGTATCTGAAACAGGTTCCTCTCCGACTGCCCGCCGAACATCTCCTCCCGGCTGTCAGCTACCCCGTTCGCCACCCCCTCAGCCGCTTTGTCCATAGCGCTGACCGGTTTAAAATCCGCCTTAGTCTCCGCAGCGTTTAATTCCTTTGCAGAGTTTCTTACACCTGCCGCTGCCGCCCTGACCTCGGCTTCCTCCGGGTTCTTCGTTCTGCCGGCTTCCTCAGCCGCATCAGAATCGTTGAGCATCTCTCCCGCTTCCTCAAGATTTTCCATTACTTCGTCAGGCTTCATGATTCTGGAGGCATTCTGCCGTCCTTCCCACATCTGCCTTTCCAGAACATCGCTGAAATTGACGGTCTGTCCTTTTTTCAGCGGATTTTCATTCAAGCTTTCATCTGATAATGCGGAAAAATCCGTCCTGCCCGAAATCAAATCGTCGCCAATCGACGATATCCGGGAAAGGCTGCCCGCATTTACCATGTTTGCATTGTAAATATACGGTCTGAAACTCACCGCTCCTATCTGCATGACTGGACTGCTCCTTTCGTACTGTGTAATCCTTTTTGTGTGTTTCTATTATAATGTACATAAGGGGCAAAGTCAATAATCGGGGGAGGGGGAAATGAAATTTCAAAAACTGAAATTTTCTTTACTTTAACGCCGCCGTTTCCGCATATCAAACGGAAAATCACTCCTCCACGTCCACATAATCCACGTCAATAATTTTTTCCTTATCCCGCTTCACCTTGAACACCCTTGACAATATCCAGATATCGGACACGCCGTCATAGATAAGAAAAATTCCGATAAACCGCACCACGGTTTCCGCCACTTCAAAGGGATTATAGACAAGAATCCCTCCAAGAACCACCGTAAGCGCTCCAAAGAGAAAAGCAAGCCACCATCTGTCATAACTGTCCTTCTTAAGCGCAATCGCCTGCACCACGTTATGTACCCCGTGTATGACTATCAGAACCCCCACAATCACGGGAACTGCCATGATAATCATTTCGGGACTCGTCAAAATCCAGATTCCGATTACTGCCAGGACAATGCCAAAGACCATCATTCCCTGAGAAAGCATGGTTCTTTCCTTATTTATCAGATATAATACCATCTGCACCAGCCCGTATATGAGCAGCATACCCCCAAGCAGCGTGCAGACAATCCGCATGGTTGTGCCCGGCCAGATAAGAAGCACGAGCCCAAGCAGCGTGCACAGCCCCGCCGAAATCGTATAATTTGCTTTCAATCCTTTTAAAAAATCCGACATGTCATTTACTCCTTTTTCTTATTTCTGTCTTTTTTCATACCGCTTTTTTAAAGCTTCATATGCCCTGTAAACCAGATAGCCCAAAACCGCCCCGAAACAGTTGAGGAGAATATCGTCCACGTCAAATGCCCCGAAAGCGCTGAAAAGCTGGAAAACCTCTATACCCACCACAAGAAAAAATGCCTGAAACAGCATCACCCAAAAGCATTTCTCCCTTTTTATCACATAGGGCAGAAGAAAGCCAAAGGGGACAAAGGCAACTATATTTCCCACCAGATTTTCAAAGCTGTTTAATTTATAGGAATAATCTATATACATACGTATGGTTTTAAACAACGTAAAATTAGCTGTATCAAGCCCCTCCAGAATCACTTCCTTCCGCCAGGAGGCTGCAATCGCCTGCAGCTGTTCCAGAGGGTATTTAAAAATAATCACTTTAATCAGCACCAGCAGATAAAGAAAAAAAATGAGTCTGACATGTTTCCCAAGAAACTGTCTGATATTCACTAATAACGAACCTCCATCAATGTAAGTCCTTTCGCGGGAACCAGTTCCCCGGCGTTTTCGCGCCGGCCCGACCTGAGAATCTCCGCGATATCCTCAGGTTTTCTCTTGTGTAATCCCACTTCCAGAAGTGTTCCGGTCATAATCCTGACCATATGGTACAAAAAGCCGTTTCCGCTGTACCAGAAACGAATTTCATCCTGTACCCCCGCTGTTTTCATGGATGCGCTCGCCGCCTGCTCTATCCGAATTTCATCAATTGTGCGGACCGTAGACTTTTTCCCCTTTTTCGCGGAGGTAAAAGCCTTGAAATCATGAGTCCCGATAAGGCAGGGCAGAGCCTTTTCCATGGCTTCAATATCCGGCCTCTCTTCCAGAATATGCACATACCGTCTGTCAAATACATGGGGAATACTGGAATTTACCACCCGGTAGCAGTAGGTCTTTCCTTTTGCGTTCAGGCGGCTGTGAAACCGCTCCGGCGCCTCATCTATGGAAATCACCGCAATGTCCTCGGGAAGATAAAAATTCATATATTCCATTATTTCCCCGGCGCTTTTTATTTTATTCGCCGGGCTTTCTCCGCCGTCCGCCCCGTTCTTCTCTGTATTTATGTGAAAATTCGCCACCTGCCCCAGCGCATGGACGCCGGCGTCCGTTCTTCCCGATGCGTCAACCTCGATTTTCTGTCCCGTCATTTTGGACAATACTGCTTCCAGCTTTGCCTGTATGGTGTTGTCCGTGTTCCCCTGTTTCTGCCAGCCCTGGTATCTTGTCCCCTCATACTGCAAAATTATTTTATAGTTTGCCATTATACCTCCCAGGGATTTTCCCTCATTCCAGTTCCGCAAGCTCCCTTCCGGCACCGTTTCGGCGGACAAAACTTCCGTCTGTTTGCACTGCCGTAAGTTTGTCCGGGCACCGTCCGGGCGCTTGCTGTTCCTGTTCCGTATCTACACTTCCCAGGGATTTTCCTTCCCCTCCACGAAATACTTACAGCCCATAAGGGAATCCCTCACCACCGTGTTCACGCAGTCGTCAGTGTAAAATGCCATGTGGTGGCTTACCGTCACATTGGGAAAGCCCCTCAAAACCGCCAGTTCCCTGTTATTCAGTATATCTGATTTATGATCGTAATAATACAGCCCGAATTCATTTTCCACCACATCCAGTCCCGCGCCGCCGATTTTGCCGCTCTCGATTCCTGAAATCAAAGCCTCCGAGTCAATCAGAGCGCCTCTTGCTGTGTTGACAATCATGACGCCGTCCTTCATCTTTGAGACGGTCTCCGCGTTTATCATATGGAAGTTATCGTCTGTAAGCGGCGCATGCAGAGTAATCACATCCGCCTGCCTCCAAATCTCGTCCAGCGTCACGTAGGGTACTTTCGACGCTTTCACTTCTTCATTTTCATACAAATCATGGGCAAGCAGCCTGCAGCCGAATCCGGAAAGATTTTGAAGCACCATCCGTCCTATTCTTCCGGTGCCGATAACGCCCACCGTCAAATCCTTCAGTTCCCTCCCCTGTATTCCCTTAAGGGAATAATCCTGTATGTTCGTGCGTTCCATGATACGCTTCATTTTACGAATCGTCATGAGAATCAGCATTACCGTATAATCGGCGACGCCGCAGGGGCCGTAGGGTGCGTTGGCAACCGTTATTCCAAGCCTTTTTGCCGCCTTCACATCAATATGGTCGTAGCCTATGGTTCTCGTAGTGATATACTTTACGCCATAACCGGCAAAGACCTTGAGAAGCTCCTCCGGCATTCTGGACGTGAGAATGTCTATGCACTGTGAGTCCTGTGCCAGAGACGCATTTTCCTCATCCGGCGCATCGGGGCAGAGTACCAGCTCTATCCCCAGCTCTTTTCCGTATTTTTCAAACAAAGCCTTCTCGTCAAAGGCTCTGCAGTTATAAACCGTAACCTTCATGTTTCCCCTTTCTTCTGCGCCGCAATCAGCGCATGGTTCTATCCTGTTCGTTTCTTTGAAGCTGCATCATTTCCTGCTTCTTCTTGCGCTGCTTTTCCATTTCCCTGTAAATGCGCACAGCCTCCATATCCTCGTCATTTAAGTGTCTGAAATTACTGATGCTGGCATACAGAATTTTCAGACTGTTTATTGTGGTGTCAAAAACGCCTTCCCCGTACATATTCAGCACGATAATTCCGATGGGAACCGCAATAATCATCCCTGCAACGCTCCCCACCTTGTAGCCCACAAACAGTAAAATCAGCGTGGGAATCGGCGCAAGCCCCATGGAATCTCCCATAATTTTGGGCTGAATCAGCTGTCTTGCCATCTGTCCAACTCCCCAGATTATCAGCAGTCCTATCACCATGGTGTAATCGCCGTTTAAAAATTTGATAATCGCCCATGGAACCAGAACCGTTCCCGTTCCGAAAAAGGGCAGGAAGTCAAGAAACGCCACGCCAATGGCAATAATGAAAGCATATCTCACCTTTAAAACGGTAAACCCGATTCCCAAAAGCAGGTACATCCAGATTTCAATTTTAATCTGCGCCTTGAAATAGCCGCCTACCGCATGGCGCAGTCCTCTTTTTATCATGTTCCACCGCTCGGTAATCGCCTCCGGAACCACCTTCGACAGCAGATTCGGCAGATAATCCTTATCCGCCACAAAAAGGTAGGAGGATAAAAGACACATGATAATCCCGATGAGAATGGAGGGCAAATCCATGGCAAAACGTCCCAGAGCTTCAATGGTCGGCTCGCTGAGTCCCCCGAAAAAATCCCCGAGGTAAGTCTCGATATTCTCTGTGACTTTTTTAAAGGTCGTCTGGAGGCTTTCGGGAAAATACTTTCCCGCCGTCTCAAAGGCTTCTCCCACCTCCTCAAAATCTTCCAGTGTGCTCTCCCACATTTCAGGAAGCTCGCTGACAAAGTTCGTGGTCTCCTCTATCAGCTTTGCCCCCAGAAGATATCCGGCGAGAATTACCAGCGCAATAACCGAAATAATCACAAAGGCTGCGCCGGCCTTTCTTTTAATCTTTAATTGCTTTTCAAAAAACTTTACCAGTGGGCTGGCTATCAGCGCAATAATCCAGCCAATGATAAAAGGCATAAAACAGACGATAAATCTGGGAAGTATAAAAATGCATACCAGCAAAAAAGCCAGCATAATGCTTAAGTTTACAAAAACTTTAAGATAAATTCTTTTATTTCCCATCCTCGCATCCTTCTTCCAGATAAGTATCCAGCAGCCTGTAGATTTCCTCGCGTCCCTGTTTTGTCATTGCCGACCAGGGAATTATTGTTGTATTTTCTTTGCAGCCCAAACCGTCAGACACCATTTTCAAATGCTTTGCCAGCTGGCTTGGTTTGATTTTGTCCGCCTTTGTGGCAACGATAACAGGACGGAAGCCGTAGCTTAAAATCCAGTCATACATCATTTTATCATTTTCCGACGGCTCGTGACGAATGTCGATTAAAAGAAAAACCGCCCTGAGCTGACGTGAGGTGTAGAGGTAATTTTCCGTCATGACGCCCCACTTTTCCTTTTCCTGTACATTAACCTTTGTATAACCGTAACCGGGCAAATCCACAAAGTACATCTGGCCGTTAATATTATAATAATTAATGGTCTGCGTTTTTCCCGGGGAAGCGCTGGTTCTGGCCAGAGATTTCCGATTCATCAGCCCGTTAATCAGGGAAGATTTACCCACGTTGCTCTTGCCGGCAAAGGCAAACTCCATATGAATGTTTTCCGGCAGCTTGCTGGTGATGCCGCAGACGGTTTCCAGACTTACATTCTTAATTACCATTTTAACTCCTGTTCTTTTGCGCAAATCACATCAGTGCGTGTTTAAGAACTTCCTTCATATTTTTTACATAGGTGACGGCGAGTCCGTCCTTAATCTCTTCCGGGATTTCTTCAATGTCCTTCTTATTTTCATAGGGCACAAGGACTTCCTTTAACCCGGCCATCCGGGCCGCCAGTATCTTTTCTTTCAGGCCGCCGATGGGAAGTACTCTCCCCCGCAGCGTCACCTCTCCTGTCATGGCAAGGTCGCTTCTGACCATTTTTCCGGTAATCGCCGAATACAGGGCTGTTGCCATGGTGATTCCGGCGGACGGGCCGTCCTTGGGAACTGCGCCCTGGGGAATATGAATGTGAAAATCATTTTCCTTGAAAAGCGCCGGCGAAATACCCGATTCCTTTCCCACGGAGCGCACGAAGCTCATTCCAATCATGGCCGATTCCTTCATCACGTCGCCCATCTGGCCGGTGAGCTCGATTTCGCCTTTTCCCGGCATCATATTTACTTCAATTTGAAGGGTATCTCCGCCCACACTGGTCCAGGCAAGTCCCCGCACAATACCTGCCTGCGGTTCCTTGTTTGCCTTATCCAGACTGTATTTTCTCTTGCCCAGATATTTATCCAGATTGGAGGCGGTCACCTTTATCTTTTTCAGGCTTCCGGCTTCTCCCTTTTCAGTCCTGTCGGAAGCTTCACAGACTTCGCCGCCCTCACCTCTGTCATATTCCTCGCCTGCCTCAAGAATTTCCTTTGCGGACTTCCGGCAGATATCTCCGATTTTTCTCTCCAACTCCCGGACGCCGGCCTCCTTTGTATAATATGTAATGATATTCTTCAGCGCGCCGTCCTGAATGGAAAGCATTTTATTCGTAATGCCGTTGCGGGCCATCTGTTTTTTCAAAAGGTGTTCCTTTGCAATATGGAACTTTTCATTTTCCGTATAGCTGCTGACCTCAATGACTTCCATACGGTCCAGAAGCGGCCTCGGAATGGTCTGGGTGGTATTGGCAGTGGCAACGAAAAGCACCTCGGACAAATCCAGAGGAATCTCCACATAGTGGTCCCGGAACCTTACGTTCTGTTCTCCGTCAAGCACTTCCAGAAGGGCGGAAAAAGTATCACCCTTGTAATCATTGCTCACCTTGTCAATTTCATCAAGCAGCATCAGCGGGTTCTTCACTCCCGCCTGCTTTAATCCCGCAGCAATCCTTCCCGGCATGGCGCCCACATAGGTCTTTCTGTGGCCTCTGATTTCCGCCTCATCCCGGACGCCGCCCAGGCAAATCCGCACATACTTTTTATTCAAAGCCTCGGCCATGCTCTTTGCAATGGAGGTTTTTCCCGTTCCCGGAGGTCCTACCAGACAAATGATGGGGCTTTCTCCCTTTTTCGTAAGGCACCGCACCGCCAGAAATTCCAGAATGCGCTCTTTTACCTGCTCTAAGCCGTAATGCTCTCTTTCAAGAATCTCGCCGGCATGCTTCATGCTCTCGTTATCTTTAGAAGCTTTATCCCAGGGCAGATCAAGCAGCGTCTCGATATACGCGCGCTCCACCGCTCCCTCCGAGCTGTTTCCCGCAAACTTTTTAAATCGGGTAATTTCCTTCTGGATTTTGGCCCTGACCTCCCCGGAAGCCTGCAGCTTTGAAAGAGCCTCCTCAAACTGGTCCGAATCGGAAAAAGAACCTTCTTCTCCCAGCTCCTCCCTGATGTAGTGGAGCTGTTCCCGCAAAAGATACTCTCTCTGGTTCTTGTCCACCCTGTCCTTCATTCTGTGCGCCAGTTCTTCTCTTGCTCTGGCAATTTCTATTTCATTCAGCAGATGCCCGCACAGAATATCGTACCGCTCTTTGATATCGAGAGCCTCAAGAACCTCCTGCTTTTTCTCATAGCCGATGGGCAGATTCATGGCAATCTGATCCATCAGTATTCCCGGTTCCTTCACCTGGGAATACCTTTGAAGCGCATTTTTGTCCAGCTTGGGAAAATGGGATGCGAATGCGGTAAAATATTTCTTTATCTGCCGAAGCAGCGCTTCTTTTTCTATTTCATTTTCTTCATTCCCGGAGGAAACGTCAAATATTTCTTCCACATACGCTTCAAGGAATTTTGAATTTTCTTCGTGAATCCCCATAAGCCTTCCCCGGCTGATTCCCTCCACGAGAACCCTGACTATCTGGTTGGGCAGCTTGGTAATCTGTTTCACCACACAGATGGTTCCCACAGGATAAATCTGTTCCCCGGCAGGGTCTTCAACGCCGGCGTCCTTCTGGGCTGCCAGAAAAAGCTTTCCACCGCCCGTCATGGCATACTCGAGAGCCTGCAGGGATTTTTCCCTGTTTAAATCAAAATGGATATTAATTCCCGGCAGGACTGTCATCCCCCGTAAAGGAATCACAGGCAGCATAATGAACTGCCCTTCCGCTTTCTTTTCACACATAAATTTATCCTCTGTCACAAAATGCCGCCTACCGGCGGCATTTTACTTACAAAATATCTATCTTGCTCTGCGCATTACCTCACGGTGAATCAACAAAGGCTCGCTGGTACCCTCTATTGCCCCTTTGGTAATCACGCACTCTTCAATGGTATCGTCCGACGGAATCCGGAACATCACATCCATCATTGCCTTTTCCATGATGGAACGCAGTCCTCTCGCCCCTGTCTTGCGCTCAAGGGCCTGCTTCGCAATGGTTCTGACCGCGTCCTCCTCAAAGGTGAGCTCCACGTCGTCAAATCCAAAAAGTTTCTGGTACTGCTTAATCAAAGCGCTTTTCGGCTCCTTCAAAATCCGTACAAGGGCGTCCTCGTCCAATCCCTGAAGGGAAACGGTAATCGGGACACGGCCCACAAACTCCGGTATCAGACCGAACTTCATCAAATCCTGAGGAGTGGCTTCTTTCAGCACCTCTCCGATATCGCGGCTGCTCTTACTCGCAATTTCCGCGTCAAAACCAATAGAATTACGGTTTAATCTGTTCTCGATAATCTTTTCCAGACCGTCAAAAGCGCCTCCGCAGATAAATAAAATATTGGAGGTATCAACCTGAATTAACTCCTGGTGGGGATGCTTTCTTCCGCCCTGAGGCGGAACGCTTGCCACCGTTCCCTCCACGATTTTCAGAAGAGCCTGCTGAACGCCTTCACCCGAAACGTCTCTGGTAATAGACACGTTCTCGCTTTTCTTGGTAATTTTATCTATCTCGTCAATGTAAATCATGCCGAGCTGGGCGCGCTCCACGTCGTAATCCGCCGCCTGTATCAGTTTAAGGAGAATATTTTCAACATCCTCGCCCACGTAGCCTGCTTCTGTCAGTGTGGTAGCGTCCGCTATGGCAAAGGGCACGTTGATAATCCTGGCCAGAGTCTGCGCCAGATAGGTTTTGCCCGAGCCGGTAGGTCCAAGCATAATGATGTTGCTCTTTTGGAGCTCCACATCATCCATATCCTTCGGAGCCGTCACTCTCTTATAATGATTGTAGACGGCAACCGATAAAACCTTTTTGGCTTCCTCCTGACCTACCACATAATCGTCCAGAAAATCCTTGATTTCCACAGGCTTAAGGAGATTGATGTCGAATTCCTCTTCCGCCGTCTCTTCCTCTTCTTCATAGCCCTCTTCCACAATATCGGCGCAGATTTCCACGCATTCGTCGCAGATATATACGCCTGACGGACCTGCAATCAGCTTTCGCACCTGGTCCTGTGTTTTATTACAAAAAGAACACCTGATATTATCAGAATTTCTCCCTGCCATTTTCTTTCCCCTTATCAATTAAAAAGATTCCGCCAAGTCTACTGGCTGTCCGTCCGTTTGGTATAAATTCTGTCAATCAGACCGTATTCCTTTGCCTCCTCCGCAGTCATCCAGTTGTCCCTCTCCGTGTCGGCCGCAATCACATCATAATCCCTGCCGGTATTTTCCGCCAGAATTCTGTTCAGTTTTTCTTTGGTCTTAAGTATATGCTTTGCTGCAATTTCAATTTCCGTCGCCTGTCCCTGAGCGCCCCCAAGAGGCTGATGAATCATAATCTCGGCATTGGGCAGGGCAAGCCTCTTGCCCTTTGTTCCGCCTGCAAGAAGGAAAGCGCCCATGCTGGCAGCCATTCCCATACAGTTGGTTGCCACATCGCATTTGATATACTGCATGGTATCATAAATCGCCATACCTGCCGTCACGCTTCCGCCGGGACTGTTGATGTAAAACTGGATATCCTTCTCCGGGTCCTCGGCTTCCAGAAACAAAAGCTGGGCCACAATCAGACTGGCTGTGACATCGTTCACTTCCTCGCCTAAAAATATAATCCTTTCCTTTAAAAGTCTTGAATAAATATCGTAAGAGCGTTCCCCCCTGCTCGTCTGCTCTATGACGTAAGGCACTAAACTCATTTACTTAAACCTCCCTGAAACCTGTTGCTGTTATTTTTCCTTCGCGTTTGCCACTGCAAATTCAGCAGCCTTTCTTACCGCGATATCTTCCTTAATCTGGGCCGCGTTCTTCTCGGGAAGCATTTCCCTTACTTTATCGACTTCCATCTGATAAGTCTCGGCCATAACCTTTAATTCGTCCTCGTAATCTTCCTCGGAAGCCGTGATATTTTCAGCCTTTGCGATGGCCTCAAGAACGAGCCTTGCTCTGATTCTCTTTTCGGCCTGTGGCTTTACCTGCGCTATCAGACGCTCCCTTGAAGCTCCCGTAAACTGATAATACTGCTCCGGCGTAAGTCCCTGCATGGTAATACTCTGCATAAACTCGTCAACCATCTGCTTTTGCCGGGTCTCAACCATAGCCTCCGGGATTTCCATATCGGAATCCTTAACAATCGCTTCAACCACCGCTTCTTCCCTTAAATTTTTCGCTTCCTTTTCCTTTGTCTCTGTCAGTTTAGCCCTGACATCCGCTTTGTATTCTTCCAGAGTGTCAAATTCTGATACCTCACCGGCAAATTCGTCGTCCAGTTCGGGAAGCTCCTTCTCCCTGATTTCCCTGATTGTACATTTAAAGACAGCGTCCTTGCCTTTCAAATCCTCTGCCTGATAATCCTCGGGGAACGTTACATGGATTTCCGTTTCCTTATCAATTTCCGCGCCGATGAGCTGCTCCTCAAATCCCGGGATAAATGCGCCGGAACCGATGGTTAAGGAGTAATTTTCACCCTTTCCGCCCTCAAAAGCCACGCCGTCCACAAAGCCTTCAAAGTCTAAAACAGTCATATCTCCGTCCTTTACCGGCCTGTCCGTCACCTCAATATTTCTGGCGTTGCGCTCTCTTTCACGGTTAATCTCCGCGTCCACGTCCTCCTCCGTAACCGCGGTTTCAACCCTGTCAATCTCCACGCCCTTATACTTGCCCAATTTCACGTCGGGCTTAAGCGCCACTTCCGCAGTAAAGATAAAGGGCTTGCCCTTTTCAATCTGAGTAACGTCAATGACAGGAGAAGATACGATATCCTCCCCGCACTCGTCAGCCGCTTTCTCGTAGGCATCGGGAATCATCTCGTTTACAGCGTCCTCATAAAATATTTCCGGCCCGTACATCTTTTCTATCATCTGGCGAGGCACCTTGCCCTTGCGGAATCCCGGAACGCTAATCCTGTTTTTATTTTTTAAGAAAGCATTCTGTAATGCTTTTTCCACTTCTTCCGCCGGAACTTCAATGGTAAGCTTTGCCATGTTCTTTTCTAATTTTTCCACCTGTACGCTCATTCTAGTACATCCTCCTTAAATAAGTTACCTGATTCCAAACATACTCACAGTCATTTTACGATTATAGCATATCCGAAAAAAAATTACCAGATTTTTTGCAGGATATTGTATTTTTATTTTTTCGCTTTATACTGGAAAACAGCAAAGGAGGTAACTTATGAAATTATCAACCAGACAACTGGCCCAGACGGCCCTTTTGCTTGCCATCTGTATTGCAAGCCAGTTTTTCAAAAATCTTTCCGTATATATTACGGGACCTGTAGTGAATACGACAATCATTATTGCCGTTCTTGCCGTGGGCTTGTGGAGCGGGCTTTTTATCAGCGTTATCGCTCCCGTTACTGCCTTTTTTATATCCGGCTCGCCCATCATGGCCGCAATTCCCCTGATGTTCCCGGCGGTTATGGGCGGAAATATGATTCTTGCAGTATGTACATGGTATGCCACGCGGTATTTTCAGAAGAAAATGAAATTTATAGGAAGCCTCCCGGCCGGGCTGATTGCCGGTTCGGTTTTAAAGGCTGCTTTTATGGGAATCGTGATTGTACTGATTCTTCTTCCTGCATTCGGCGGCAATGTTGCCGCAAGGCTTCCGAAACCGGAGGCTCTGCCCGGGGTTCTTGCAACCGCAAAAGTCACGTTTTCCGTTACCCAGCTGATTACGTCTCTTACAGGGAGCCTGCTTGCTTATGTAATATGGATGCCGCTGAAAAAGTATCTGAGAGCGGAAAGCTGAAATGTAGTAAGAGAAATGACCCGGCTGCTTTTTGCAGACGGGCCATTTCCTTTATCCGGTCTTATCCGAATGTGTTATTTCATAGCTTCTTCTTGCTTCTTAATCATTCTACGAACCATCTCGCCACCGATAGAGCCGGCTTCCTTAGATGTTAAGTCACCGTTATAACCCTCTTTCAGGTTAACACCAAGCTCAGAAGCAACTTCTGTTTTAAAGCGGTCCATAGCTTCCTTAGCTTCAGGAACTTCTACTCTATTAGATTTGCTGCTTGCCATCTTTTTCACCTCCGTTATTTTATTTGACTGCTGATGCAGCCATTCTTCAAGATAAGCGCCAAGTGTATTCGCTTATCCTGAAGTTTCCTCCGTTCAAAGCGTTTTCTTAATCACTTATCTTGTTCATAGTATTAACGGTACTTGTGAAAATATTATGGTAAGTTTTTCCGTTTCTTTTATATTAAAAGCTTCGTATTTTGTCGCTGCCGTCGTCAACCGTATTTTCTATGGACTTCACCTTCAGATAATATCCATAGTCCCCGTTGACCTGCACATAAACCCGCTCGCCCGCCTTATGGCCGAGAAGAGCCTTTCCAATAGGAGATTCTATGCTGACAAGACCCTCCAGAGAATTTCCCCGCATGGTGGTCACGATTTTGTATTTCTGCACGGAACCGTCGTCCTCGAACTCCACTTCCACCGTGTTGTTGATACCGATTTCGTCTTCCTTCGAATCGTCGGGAATGACCTCCGCCGTCTTAATCATTCTCTCTAAAAAACGGATTCTGCTCTCATTTTTATTTTTTTCTCTTTTGGCGGCATAGTATTCAAAATTTTCACTTAAATCCCCGTGGGCTCTGGCCTCCTTCACCGCCTCCAAAAGCTTCGGGCGGATGACCAGCTTTCTTTCCTCTATCTCAGCCTCCATGGCGTCGATATCCTTTTGCGTCAACTGATTGAACATTTTAAAACCTTTCCGTAACAGACTCCCGCGCTCCGCAGATATTAACTGATACTCATCCCGCCGGCTTCCAGCTCGACAGTGACCAGCTTTTTGCACAGATACTGAATCAGATCCTTTCTGGTAATGATGCCTATGAAGCGCTTTCTGTCGTCGATTACCGGGACAAAATTCTGACTCATGGCCTTATTCAGCAGATGCTCCATGTCAACGTCGACATCGACAGGCTCATTATCGCGCCTGCGGTTTAATACTGTCATGGGTATCTTTTCCGCCCCTTGCAGGGATAAGTTGTTTTTGTCCTTAATATACCAGAGCAGATCTCCCTCTGTAAGCGTCCCTATGTATCGTCCGTCCTCCTTCCGAAGAACCGGAATGGACGAATATTTGTGGTTTTCCATTTTTTCCAGCACCTGCCGGAGCGTATCTGTATCGTAAACGTATGCCACCTCGCTTTTAGGTGTCAAAAAAAACAATATATTCATTTGTATGCGGTTACCTCGTATATATAATTTTTTCCGCCATGGCGTCGCCGGCTTCTTTATCTTCCAGATATTCAAGAATCATCAGTCCGAAATCAATTGCGCATCCCATCCCCCGTCCGGTAATGATATTTCCGTCTCTTACCGCCGACTCATAAGTGACCTCTGCTCCGGTAAGCTCCTCCTCAAAGCCCGGATAGGCAATCGCCTTTTTTCCTTTTAAAAGACCTCTGTGCCCGAGAATCGACGGTGCCGCGCAGATTGCGCACACGGTTTTCCCGACTGCCGCAAAGGCGTCCACCTGTTCCATCAGCATATCGCAGGCTTCCAGATTCTTCGTCCCCGGCATCCCTCCCGGCAGGACAATCACATCCACTGCGCCAAAGTCCACATCTTCAATCAGGCAGTCCATCTGTACCGAAATCTGATGGGAACCAGTCACTGTCTTTTCGCCGGTAACCGATACCATCTGAGTGTCTATCTTCTGCCTGCGCAGAATATCCACCACTGTAAGCGCTTCTATTTCCTCGTAACCTGTGCCAAAAAATACACATACCCTGCTCATATCGTAACCCTCCGATTATCAGTTCCGCTACAGCCCTCCCGGCATCCCCTTGTCTGGAAGGATTTCCGGCCGTCTCAGCGTCCTGAAATCCTTCCGGCGCCGTCCGGGCTTTCGCCGATTATTAGTTCCGCTTCGCCGCGGATAATATTTATTTTACCATTAAATCACATGAATTTCCAATAAACGATTTGTAAACTTTATTAAGAAAAGCTATAATAAATTAAGAATCGGAAGGAGACCTGTTTTATATGGAAATAGAACGTAAATTTCTAATCAAAGAGCTGCCCGAAAATCTTTCCTCTTATAAGTGTCTTGTCATTGAGCAGGCCTATCTGTGTACGGAGCCCGTTGTCCGCATCCGCAGGCAGGATGAGGATTATTATCTGACCTATAAAGGAGGCGGGCTTATGTCAAGGGAGGAATACAATCTTCCTCTAAATAAGAAGGCATACGAGCATCTTCTCACAAAAGCCGACGGAAATATCATTTCCAAAAAGCGATACCTGATTCCCATTTCCAATCCTGTTTTCAGGAACGACTATACAGTCCCTAAAAAAAACGTTGATTTAAAAATCGAGCTGGATATTTTTGAGCCACCCTTTGCCCCGCTCATCCTTGCGGAGGTAGAATTTTCGGATGAGGAAATGGCACTGGCTTTTATTCCGCCGCCATGGCTTTGTAAGGATGTGACCGACAATCCCGAATACCATAATTCCAACATGTCGCGCAGGGTTTTCAGGCTATAACTTCATAGCCGGCATGTGCGGCACTCCCGGCCCACACTCCTCTGCCGCCCGGTCCGTCGCCCTCTTATGTCAGTCAGGGGCTGCCTCTTTTACGACTTTTCATTCGTCGAAGCGGCAGCCCCTTAATAATTTTTTCAGTTTCTCATCTCACTCTTCCGTACAGCTTACACAAATCATAAATTTTTTCCGCGAGCCCTTCCGGAATCTGTCCCTTTGTCATTCTCCACTTCCAGTTTGTTCCAAGGGTGGAGGGCACGTTGATTCTCGCTTCGCTTCCAAGCCCCAGATAATCCTGCATGGGAATTACGGCCGTATCCGAAACGCTTCCAAGAGCCGCCCGGATGAAATTCCACTCCAGCTCCCGGCTGTTTTTGATGTTCAGATATTTTCTGGCAAAGCTGCGGTCACGTCTGCTGATAGCCTGATACCAGCCAACCGTGGTATCGTTGTCATGGGTTCCGGTGTACACTACAGAATTTGCCGTATAATTATGGGGCAGGTAATCGCTTTCCTCCCTGGAGTCAAAGGCGAACTGCAAAACCTTCATTCCCGGATAACCGCTCTTTTTGAGAAGCTGATTGACTGTAGGAGTCAGGAAACCCAAATCCTCCGCGATTACCGGTTTGTTGCCGATTTTCTTTTTCATAACCTTAAACAAATCGTATCCGGGTCCCTTTTCCCAGCGTCCGAATTCTGCCGTGGTATCCCCGAAAGGAATATTGTAATACTCGTCAAATCCTCTGAAATGGTCGATTCTCACTACATCATAGAGCTTATAACAGTAAGAAATTCTCTGAATCCACCACGCATACTCCGTTTCTTTGTGATAATCCCATTTATAAAGAGGATTTCCCCAAAGCTGTCCCGTTGCGGAAAAAGCGTCCGGCGGACATCCGGCCACACCTGTGGGCCTGCGGTTTTCATCCAGCTGGAACAGCTCTGGATTTGCCCACGTGTCCGCGCTGTCAAGGGCCACATAAATCGGGATATCCCCGATAATCTTCACGCCCTTGTCATTGGCATACTTTTTCAGTTTCCTCCACTGTGTATCAAACAAGTACTGCTGAAATTCATAAAAAAGTATCTCCTCTTTCAGCTTTTCCGCGTATTTTTCGATTGCTTCCGGTTTCCGGAGCCGGATGTCCCCGTCCCATTCCGACCAGCTTTTCCCCTTGTAAGAATCCTTCACCGCCATATAAAGGGAATAATCCGAAAGCCAGAACGCATTCTCCGCCACAAAAGCCTGAAAATCTTCGTTATCTCCAAGCCTGCTGTTATCAAAAGCCTCCTTCAATACCCGAAAACGGGACTTGTAAATTTTTTCATAATCCACATATGCTTCGCTTCCGCCCCAGTCGCACTCCTCACACTGTTCTTTCGTAAGTAAGCCTTCCTCAATTAATTCCTCAAAATCAATGTAATAAGGATTTCCTGCAAATGTTGAAAATGACTGGTAAGGTGAATCGCCGTAACCTGTAGGCCCTAAAGGCAGTATCTGCCAGTAAGACTGACCCGCTTTCTCCAGAAAATCAACAAATTCATACGCCTCTTTTGAAAATGACCCGATTCCATAGGCAGATGGAATACTGGATACCGGTAATAATATGCCGCTTGCTCTCATCGTTTCTCTCCTACGTTTATTCAAAACCCACTAAGGATTTCCACTATAAAAAGAATACCACTTGCGCCAATAATTGCAAGTGGTATTTTGACAACAATTTAAGCCTTCGGAATGATTGTGCAATTTGTACGCGCAGGCCTGTTTCCCAAGGGCAAATTGTCAGACCTTCGCCATTTCCTTTACCCTCTGCAATCCCTGTCTGACCGGCGGAAGCTGCAGAATAATCACAGTAATCAGAGCCTCCGGTCCCAGATAGGAACCGTTATAAGTCAGCGAATATACAGGAACGGACATGTTGTAGACGGCGGCATTGGTTCCGAAAAAAATCATCCCTGACAGGAACGAAAAGAAATATCTTCCCAACGCGCCCAGAAGGTAGCCTTTCGTCAGACCGTTCTTTTTCTCTGAAAATACCCCCGACAGCCCCAATGCCCCGAAGGCAAAAATATAATCGGTAAGCATCTGGGGAATACTGATTATGTAGGGGTCTATTACAAGCTGTAAAAAGCCATAGGCCACCGCCCCAAGGAGCCCCGTCCGAAGACCGAACAGATAGCCGATGAGGCACACAAAAAGCATACTGCACAGAGTAACGGAGCCTCCCATGGGCATATCCACCAGTTTGACCATACTGGTCACTGTTCCAAGTGCCATTGCCATAGCGGAAAATACCAGTACCTTTGTGCTGATTTTTGCCCTGTCTTTGGCGCTGCCGGAGGCCGCATCTCCTGCATTGCCTATCATACACCCAATCAGAAAAACAGCCAGCATTAACGCCACAAGCACACCGTAGCCCGCACCGGTCAACTCAAAGTAATTGCCCCACTCCTCGTCAATAATTTCTCTCACAAAAACTTCCATAAAAAAACCTCCTTTGAATTCATCACAGGAGGAGAGTTCAATTCTTATAAATGCGTGATTTTAATTATTAGAAGGTATGAAACAATTATAGAATAATAGTTTACAGTTATAAAATCACGGCATTTACAAAAATCTGCTTCCCTACGCCGGTATTATCCGGTTCAGGTAATGAGGGTCTGCATGCGACTTTTTCGTTCAACATGCCATCTCAGCGAAAGCTCCCCTAGCGACTTATTTAATTTTTAATTAAAATATACCTGTTTGGAGTATTTGTCAAGTTTTTTATGAAATTTTTATCCGAGCGGTGTCACTGTTCCGCCTTTGACTTCATAGCTACTGAGCGGTCTCATTCCTCCGACAGCTCCAGCTTGCTCACCGAAACCTCGTAGGCGATTCTCTTCTCGGCATCCTCCTCGGAAATTCTCTTCATATATTCCCTGCTCTGAATCCTTCCCCAGATTTCACATCTGGTTCCCACCGTAAAGTTACTGGCAAATCTGGCGTTCCGTCCCCAGCAGATGCAGGGTATGTAATCACTTTTTCCATAGGGCCTGTTTACGGCCAGCAGTAAATCAGCAATCTCCCTGCCAAGAGGCGTTTTCCGGTAAATAGGCTCTTTGCAGATATAACCATCCAGATAAATCTGATTTGTTTTCGAGCTTTCCGGCGTTTCATCCACAAATTCAATTTCCCTTGCAAACACGGAAAGCACCAGACGATTTTTGCGCTCCTCGTGGCGGTTATAGGAACGGAACTGCCCCTGAACCATAATACTCAGCCCCTTATAATCATCCTCCACGTTTATAAGACGCTCCGATACCATAAGAGGAATGATGTCGTTTGAGTCACTCAGTCTTGGCACATTCACGTCCACCATATAAAAGCCCTCGCCGAAAATCTCATGGCTGAATACGAAATCGCTCACGATTTCCCCCATGATTACCACCTGGTTGTTTTCAATTACCTTATCTGTCATTTTTGTTCTCCCTTCTTACACGTTAAGAATTTTTTCCTGTCATGTATTACTATATATATGAAAAAATTCCGAAAGAAGAACCTTTAGTGACCGCAGGTTTCGACACAGTAACGACTGTGCCCGAAAAAACCAGGTGTAAAGGACCGCCGGTTAATTCACGTCTTACAGCAGTTCCTTAAAATAAGCAAGCAGCTTTGCGCCGTCAACTGCTTTCTCCTTTTCCGGCCGGGAGAACGGAAATTCCTGCTGCGAGGCACACAGGCGCTGTGATATGCCACACTTTTGCTGCGCGCAAGAGCTCTGCGGAGTGCAGAGCCGCTCCGGGTGCCACTGTACGCCGAAAACCGGAAGATGGCTGTGGCACAGCCCCTCCACTACCCCGTCGTCCGCATACTGCACATACGCAATTCCCTGACCCGGACGGTCAAGGCCCTGATGATGGGCACTGTTTACCACAAAGCTTTCACCGTATATGTCCTTTAAGAAGCCCTCCGGCGCCACCGTCATATGGAACCGGTCCCCTTCCTGATATTCGTGAGCCGCGCTCTCCGGAAGATGCTGTACCATATCCCCTCCAAAATAAATATTAATAAGCTGCATCCCCTTGCAGATGCCGAGCACCGGCTTTCTGTCGGAGACAAAGGCCCTTAGAATTTCCATTTGAATCCTGTCAAGCTCCGAATCAAAAAAACGGGTCCCGTTTGGAAGCTGTCCGAACAGTCTTGGGTCAATATCCCCTCCTCCCGGTAAAATCAGCCCGTCATAGGCGCAGGTACTCGGCACATGCAGGGAGGTTTTTGCATGCACCCCCAAATGCCTCATGGCGTTTTCGTAATTTGATGTTTTTTCGGTTTCTCCGGCAATCAATACTTTTTTCAAATTCAATGACCTGCATCAATATCCATACACTTACAATTACATTTACTGTATGCAGGGGAGGCAGGGAATGATACATGATTAAAAATTTCTATCTCACTTGTATCTCCCCCGCAAATCAAATATACTATAAGCACCAGTCTGCCAAAAGCAGCAACATGCCAAATTAATTTACCGGAGGAAACGCCATGCCCCTTACCAAGGACAGCTACGCTCACGAAATCATCAATGACGACACAAGACTGCAGCTCCACTTTTCACTGATAAAAGACGGGCATTATTTTTATTCCCCTCCCCACTGGCATGGCCATCTGGAAATCGTTTATATTCAAAAAGGAGAAATGACCGCAAGAGTCAATGAACAGCAGTACCGCCTTTCGGACAACGATTTGCTGATTGTCAATTCCAGAGAGCTCCATTCCACCAAAAGCTCCGAGAACATAGAGGATCTGCCAGGTTGATGAAGAGAGAGAAGTCGGAGCATTAGGATAATATTT
>CAMSTM010000016.1 GCA_947063675.1 uncultured Lachnospiraceae bacterium
GCTTTTGCTATGCCGGTCGCTTTTTCAAGTTCCGCAAGTGTCATGTGGCGGCTGGAGCGAGAATGAGAAGATTATCAAAGGCGCTCAGGAGCTGATTGACTTCGTTAACGCAGGTTACCTTGAGAGCGGCGCACCGGGTGCATTCCCTGAGAGCCAGAACAAGATTGGTCTTACGGAAAAGGTTGCAATGATTGTATGTGCCAACTATGTATGTGCAGAGGTAAACAACAACACAGGTTCCAACATTAACTGGGGTCTGATGAACTATCCTGCAGTTGACGGCGGCGCTGATTCTTCCAACGCTTATGCCGGCGCTAACTCCCTTGCAATTTCCAAGAACTGCGCAAATCCTCAGGCAGCATTTGATTTCATCATGTTCCTGACAAGCGGTGAGTTCGACCAGAAGATGGCTGACGGCGCTTCCCAGATTCCTGCAGATTCCAGAAATACCGCTCCTGCAATTATGAACGGTACTGTTGAGACTCTGCTTGCTACCAAGGCTCCCCTTAAGTGGAACATGGGCCTTTCCGATAACTCCGACCTTGGTCCTCAGTTTAAGGATGTAGCAATTAAGTTATTCGAAGGCGGATTCAAGACAGGTGAAGAGTTCGCAGCGGCTATGGACGCTCTGTACTAAATCATTACAACAATTAAACAGACTTTTTAAAAATGAGGTGGCACTATCGTGGTGCCGCCTCGTTTTAACGAGAGGGGTGACAGGAAAATGAAAAAAAATCGCGGTATGATTTTAGCTTTTTCATTACCATTGACTTTTTCCTTAATTATTATGTATTTATATCCTGTGGCAAGAACCGTTCTTATGAGCTTCTTTAAAATTGAGAGCGTTACTTCAAGCATGTCCACATGGTCTTTCTACGGGGTGGGGAATTATGCAAAAATCTTCGGTTCTCCTACTTTTCAGGGTTCTATGAAAAACATGGGGTTAATATGGCTGGTCGGCGGTATTATCACACTGTTTTTTGCCCTTTTGTTTGCGGTAATCCTGACAAGCGGCGTCCGTTTCAAAAAATTCTTCCGCGCGGCAATTTATCTGCCTAACGTAATCAGTGCCGTTGCCCTTGCAACCATGTGGGTTCAGTATGTATACAGCAACGATTACGGTATGCTGAACAAGGTGTTGGAATTTTTCGGTCTGGACGGCGTAAAATGGCTTTCCAGCGATAACAAATTCTGGGCAATGCTCCTTGCGTATATGTTTGGAGCGGTAGGCTATTATATGCTGATTTTCATCAGCGGCATCGAGAGGATTCCGGCCGATTTATATGAGGCGGCAACCATAGACGGCGCCAATAAGGTGCAGCAGTTCTTCAAAATGACCCTTCCGCTTTTAAAGGGTATTATCAAGACAAATATTACTTTCTACAGCGTACATACAACGGCATTCTTTCTTTGGACGAAAATGTTTTCTCCTGTCAATACGGAAGCTTCCACAATTGTGCCTGTTGTGTATTTGTATGATACGGTTTTTGGCTCCATGGGAAGTACCGGCCGTGACGCCGGAGCCGGCGCTGCAGTCGGCGTTGTTCTGACATTGATTATCATCCTTGTTTACTTTGTAATGAACAAAGTATTAAAAGATGACGATTTGGAATTTTAAGGAGGTGTAAAAAATGGCCAGAAGTAAAAAAGAAAAAAACTTTAAACAGCCCTGGAACTGGTCCAGGGAAATACGGCTTTTGCCCGGTTACCTTATTGTTCTGATTTGGATAGGATTTACGGCAACCTTCCTTTGCTGGATTCTGGGAGCCAGCTTTTCAACCGCAAAAGAAATTTTCTCAGGCAAAGTGTTTGCTTTCGAGTCGGGTTTTCACTGGGAAAACTATGTAAATGCATGGCAGGCCCAGAACGTTGCAAAGTTCTTCGGAAACTCCCTGCTGTACGCGGTGACAGCCTGTATCGGCACGCTTTTGATTTCTGCGCCCGGCGCATACGTTTTGTCCCGTTTTGATTTCTTTGCAAACAAATCCCTGAAGTCCAGCCTGATTATTGCAATGAGCGTTCCGGCGGTTATGATTATCATGCCCATTTTTTCACTGACGACGCAGCTTGGCATCAAGGGAAGAATTTTGCTGATTCTTTTATACATCCTTATGCATGTTCCGTCTACCACGACATACCTGCTGAATTTCTTCGCAACGCTGTCCAAAACCTATGAAGAGGCGGCAGCCATAGACGGATGTCCTCCGGGAAAAACATTCTGGGTAATTATGCTGCCTCTTGTTCAGCCGGCAATCATTACCGTTACCATTTTCAACTTCCTGGGCGTATGGAACGAGTTCTTCATGGCTTTGATTTTTGCAAGTTCCGCAGAGATGACCCCTGTCGGCGTTGGATTGCTTCAGATTGTAAACGCGATGAAGTACACCGGCGACTACGGCGGACTGTTCGCGGCAGTTGTTATCGTATTCCTGCCTACCTTCCTGCTTTACATTTTCCTGTCTGAGAAGATTATAGCAGGCGTTACAGGCGGCGGCATCAAAGGTTAAAACAGGAGGAACTTTAAAATGAGCAAAACAAACGGCCGGGTTACTATTCCTACAGACGTGGACGTTATTCCGCAAACTCTGGAACTGTCCAGACGCTGGGGCGCGGACGCAGTGCGCGACTGCGACGGCACGGATTTTCCCGTTGAATTGAAAGACGCGGGGATGAAGGTATATTCCACGTATTACACCACAAGAAAAGACAACGCATGGGCGAACGCCAATCCCGACGAGATTCAGCAAATGTATGTGATGACGCCTTTTTACACGGCAACAGAGGAACTTTTACGCATACGTCTTATGAAGGGCCTCTATCCCGATATGCTGACGCCCAACAGCCGGGATGATATCAAACGCTGGTGGGAAGTGGTTGACAGAACCACAGGCGAAGTTGTTCCCGCCGGGGACTGGACCTATGACGAGGCGGCAGGAGAAGTTGCCGTCAAGGCTGTGCCTTTCCACGACTATACCGTAAGCTTCCTGGCTTATATCATGTGGGACCCCGTACATATGTACAATGCGGTGGTCAACGACTGGAAGGATGTGGAACATCAGATTACCTTTGATGTGAGACAGCCGAAAACCCATGCTTATACCATGGAACGCCTGCGCAAGTTTATTCAGGAGCATCCTTATGTAAACGTACTGCGTTTTACCACCTTTTTCCACCAGTTCACACTGATATTTGACGAACTGGCAAGGGAAAAATACGTGGACTGGTATGGTTATTCCGCTTCGGTAAGCCCTTATATCCTGGAGCAGTTCGAGAAGGAAACAGGTTATCCGTTCCGTCCCGAATATATCATCGACCAGGGCTACTATAACAACCAGTACCGGATTCCCTCAAAGGAGTTTCAGGACTTTCAGGCTTTCCAGAGAAGGGAAGTAAAAAAGATTGTAAAGGAAATGGTGGATATCACCCATGAATATGGCAAGGAAGCCATGATGTTTTTGGGCGACCACTGGATTGGCACAGAGCCCTTTATGGAAGAGTTTAAGGAAATGGGACTGGACGCCATTGTGGGGAGCGTCGGAAACGGCTCTACCCTGCGCCTGATTAGCGATATCGAAGGCGTATCCTACCGGGAGGGAAGACTTCTCCCGTACTTTTTCCCTGATACCTTCCACGAGGGCGGAGAGCCGGTAAAGGAGGCAAAAGTCAACTGGGTGACTGCCCGGCGCGCAATCCTCCGCAAACCTATCGACCGCATCGGCTATGGCGGTTACTTAAAGCTTACGCTGGATTTCCCTGAATTTGTGAACTATGTGGAATCTGTCTGTAATGAGTTCAGGGAGCTGTACGACAACATCAAAGGCTGTGTACCCTACTGTGTTAAAAAGGTGGCTGTGCTGAACTGCTGGGGCAAAATGCGCGCATGGGGCTGCCATATGGTGCATCACGCCATTTACTTTAAGAAAAATTATTCCTATGCAGGAGTGATAGAGGCGCTTTCCGGCGCGCCCTTCGACGTACAGTTTATCAGCTTTACGGATTTGAAGGAAAATCCCGATATTTTAAAGGGAATTGATGTTCTCATCAATGTGGGCGATGCCGATACCGCCCATACCGGCGGCGAGTGGTGGTGCGATGCTGAGATTTCCTCTGCAGTCAGAAAATTTGTGTACGAGGGCGGCGGAATTATCGGTGTGGGAGAGCCCTGCGCCCATCAGGCAAACGGCCGCTTCTTCCAGCTTTCCAATGTGTTCGGCGTGGAAAAAGAGCTTGGCTTCACTCTTGGCTACGATAAATATAACCTGGAATGCCACAGCCATTTTATCACGGAAGACGTGAAGGGTGAAATAGATTTCGGGGAAGGACAGAAAAATATCTATGCCCTGGAGGGCGCTTCCATCCTTGCGGCAACAGGCGAAGACCCCAAGACAAAGGATGTGCAGCTCGCCGTAAACAGCTTTGGAAAAGGACGCGCCGTCTATATCAGCGGACTTCCCTACAGCTTTGAAAACAGCAGGCTTCTTCACCGGGCAATCCTCTGGAGCGCCGGCGATGAGGAAAATCTCCATCAGTGGTTTTCAGGCAACTACAATGTGGACGTTCATGCTTATCCCGAAAACGGCAAATACTGCGTGGTAAACAATACCTACGAGCCTCAGAGCACCGTTGTCTACAAAGGAAACGGAGAAAGCTTTGAGCTGAATCTGGATGAGAACCAGATTATCTGGTATGAGATAGACTGATACCGGACAGCTTAAAATAAGGCAGACATCTTTTTGTACAGATGACTGCCTTTTATTTATCCGCTTTTTGTCTGCTTTTATCTTCCTGCTTTGCGCCTGATACCGACGCCTTACTTCCCGGCCTTTACACATTCAACCAGCGGCCTGATATATTTCTTATCGGATATATCGTAAGACCTTGCAATCATCTCCTCAAACTGCCTGTCCTTTTCATCCTTGTCCTTTTTATTCTTTATTTTCGTTTTCATCACGCCGGCAAAGGCTTTCATCATCATTTTTTCCATAAAAGGCATCTTCTCATAGCGCAGGCCGCCCTGCATATAAAAATGGGGGATTCGGGAAAGCTCCTCCTCTGAAAGATTATTGCCCCACATTTCGGCTATCGTTCCCTCCTCCGAATTCGGCATGGCGCCGGTGGCAAATACAATAAAACGCGGCGCCCGGCTGTTTTCGAAAAGCTCTTTTGCCTTTTTAAGCCCGTCAACTGTACCGGCATGCATTCTGCCGCCAAAAATCACCGTGTCAAAGCCGGAAATTCCTCCGGCAGCCGCATCTTTCAGCTCCATAGACGTACAGTTATTTTCCTTTTCCAGACTGTCCGCTATCCATTCCGCATATTCTCTGGTAAAGCCTGTCACGCTTTTATACATCACCAATATCTTTTGATTCATCCTTTTCCTCCTCCATACTGACGCCCAACTCCTCCGATTTGGTCTGCGCCATCTGCAGATTTGTCTCCGATTGATATCATTCTTCCAGAGACATAATATTTTTTCGCTCCCGGATTGCCGGACTACATTTTTAATATTTCATCCTGGCCCGGACGTCCCAGATACCTGATTTCTTCTCCGTTTCTGACAATCTTGTCATTTCCAGAATCCATACTTCCGATAACGGCAGAAAAAATCCCTGCTTCTGCAAGCGCGCCTGTAAGCCCGGCTCCGTCTGCCGTTACCATAAGCAGAGCGCCGCCGGATAAAAGCTCATAAGGATTTAAACCGAAAAACTCGCACACTTCAATCGTTTCCTGTCTTACGGGAATCTTTTTCAAATCTACGCAAAATCCCATCCCCGCCTTTTGGGATAATTCCCACAATGCACCGAAAACGCCGCCGTATCTTAAGTCGTGCATTACATAAGCACCCTGTTTAAGGGCAATCTCCGCCTCCAAAGCCACGGACAGAAATTTTTCCTGCGCCTTTGCTTCACTGACAAGCCTTACCGGATATCTCGTCAAAAGCTCTTTCTCCTTCTCCCCGGCAAGAATACAGGTTCCCTCCAGTCCAATCCACTTACTCATGACGATATCAAACTTATGGCTTCCTTCCATTTCCCGGTAAATCACCGGCATTTGTTTTTCCGTATCTCCAATCGCCGTCGCCGTGATAACGGGACACCTGACATAGCTGCTGACCTCTGTATGCCCGCCTGCAATCTGAACCCCCAGCTCCATGCAGCAACGCTCCGCTTCCCCCATCAGTTCTCTAAGCTGCGCCTCCTCCGTTTCCACCGGCAAGGTGACAGACAGCATGACAGATACCGGACGCCCTCCTCCCGCCGCAACATTATTGGCGGCTGCCATTACCGCCAGGTATGCCGCATTTTTGACCGGAAGATTCACCGTCTCTGTGGAAACGGCCATTATTGCCGCCAGCTCTTTTCCTGCCTTTGCAGTTTTTTCTCCCTGCCCGGTTCCCTTGCCGTTCTCACTTTCCAACGCCAAAAAGGCGCAGTCATTGCCGACGCCTGCGCCTTTTAATACTTCATTTCTACGATTCTTAATCTTCCCCAACACGGAACGCTTTAAGATACTTTCCGGCAGCTTTCCTGTTTTCATAATCATCCCTCCGGTTCTGCTTCCGCCGGAGCCTCCGGTGCCGGTGCCGCATCTGCAGGCGGAGCCCCTTCTGCCGGTGCCCCTTCCCCGGGTACGCCTTCCGCCGGAGGCGCCGGCAAAGGAGGCGCTGCTTCCCCGGTACTGAGTGCAGCGACAACGCTCTTTACATAATCAATACTGTTCGTACCGATTGCCTCCATCATCTGATTATAGATATTAGGGTCTTCCGTCGCCACGCCCACTGTCGCCGTCCGGGGGGTCATCTTGTAAGAGCTGGAATTCACCTGCTCCCGGCTGACCTCCTGCCCGTTCTCCTTCACAACCTTCCAGAGATTCGCCTTATAGCCGATATGAGCCGACTGAACCGATATAGAGCCCACAGGCAAAGACGCGTTGGGGTAAATCACCTCCGTGTCAGGATAGGTCTGGCTGATAACCTCGCTCTCATATATCACCTGACGGCTGCTTTCTCTGGTTTCCATTCCATATATGGTAAATGTGATATTCTTATCATCCGTGCTGATTCCTTCAATATAAATCGGCGCTTCCGTATTATTGATAAATTTGAAGTCCTTTCCGGCGGACTCCGCAATAGCCGCGTCGGCGGAAGGATTCACATAAGTAACTATCATGGAATGATTGTGTCTCTCCGTGACCTCAAGCTCAGACAAAAGCACCGCGTTATAAAGCGTTGTGGATACCTGGCAGATACCGCCCCCCAGGCTGTCCACCACCTGACCGTTCAGGTAAGAAGCCGCCATATAATAGCCGTTTGATTCCGTAAAAGGCGATACCGCCTCGTAGGTTGAAAACTCATCCCCGGGATAAATGGTCGCTCCGTTAATCAGCGCGCACCCGTTGCGCACGTTAGCGCTTCTGGAAGGCCCTGAAGTCCGAAAGCTTGTGGTAAAGGTGCCAAGTACATCCTTCACTTTGGCAAGCTCCTCCTCCGCTCCCCTTGGTTCGTCCACAATAACCTCCAATTGGAGGGAATCGTCTCCTCTGTTCCATTCACTGTTAAAGAAATCGCTGATGAGCGTCTCGCAGGCCACCTCGTCCACTATCAGCCCGGTCTGCCCCGGATTCACCACAAATCCGCCGCCCTCCCTGCTTAAAGTAGCGTCCGCCGCTTCCACATTATATACAGAGCACTGCTCGGCCAGAATGGTTTTAACCAATTCTTTATCCACCGACAGCTCCAAATCAAATACCTTATTTTCATATTGAAGGTCTTTAGCCGCTTTATACCTCTGTACGATATTGCCGCTCCGGCCGATTTGGGCCGCTTCCTCCACAACCGTCGGATTGTTCCAGCTAAGTCCCACATCAGCCGGAGTAATCTCCACGGAATTTCCATCCATAATCATCAGGGTAATCACTTTCTCCGACAGACCGTCCACGTAATTCTCCACCATGGCCTTTGCATCGCTGACGGTCATTCCCCCCAGGGACATATCCTCAATATAAATGCCGGGTAAGATGGAGTCCTCCTCCTGCGCTTTCACCTCTGTCCCCCAAAGCCCTGTCAAAACTGCCGCCGTTAAAAAGCAGGCTGCTCCCCTCAATAATTTCTTCATAACCTTCCTCATTTCCACATTTCTGTTGCTTACCATTTGCCTTAATACATAAAAGATGCTATAGTTGGTATAATCATAGCAAGCACAAGCAAAATGATAATCACTCCTGAAACAACTTTTTTGCTTTTTTTATTATAAAAATTAAACATTTTGTTCCTCCGATAAATCTCTCTTCGAAAGGATATTATATATGAAATACCCATTTTTTGCAAGTTTTATCATGTTCTGTCTGTGGCTTCTGTACACTCTGCACAGACAGCGCAGCAAGGAAGCAAATTCCGACAAAGATTTCTGGAAAAGAGAGGCCGCCGCAAACAGCACCCGCCGCAAAAGCCTTGACAATCTCGACTATATCCGAATTCCCTTTGAGGCTCTCCCCATGGATACTCTTGCCGATGACCCGGCCGTTGCGGAATACCATGAGACGCTCCGCGAGCTCTCCAAAGAGCCAATCGTAAATTTTACCGGCATCAGCAACACGGATTTAAAGCTTATGTACGGCGCCCCCAACATAGATATCCTCTCCCGCTATGACCAGCGTTATACTGTGCTCGTCCGCACGCTCCAGAATTTTGCCCAGACTCTTTATGACAAAGGCTATCTGGACGAAGCCTGCAGGATACTGGAATTTTCCGTCAGTACCCGTACGGATATAAGCGCCACTTACAAGCTGCTCGCCACAATTTACCGGGAAAAAGGCGAAACCGAAAAAATTGCCGGGCTGATTCCCGTCGCAAAAGAACTCAACAGCAGTCTGTCTAAGCACATTGTGGCAGCTCTTGAGGAGTTTCTCCCACAGTAACAGCCTCCCCGCTTTGATAAGCTCCGTTATTATTTTATGTATTGTCTGATAAATATATTCCGGTTTTCTTTCAGGTGTGTCCGAAATAACACCAGGTCTTTCAATATATAAAGGTCTTCGGATATTAATCAGGGAAGAGCCTGCGTTGCTCTTCCCTGATTTATATCCGAAGACAAAACAGCCTTCTTACAGCTCCTGTCCCCTACTTCCAGAATTTCTTTTTCTTTGTGTCCTTTGTCTCGCCTTTATCTGTCTGTACATTCTTTGCGGCATTTAAGCTGTCTCCTGTAAGGGCGTCAAACTGCTTAAGCAGCTCCTTTGCCTCGTGAGAAAGCCTCTCCGGCGTCTGCACCACCAACGTCACATAATGGTCGCCCCGCACATCCTTGTTGCGCAGAGTGGGAACGCCCTTACCCTTTAAGCGCACCTTGGTATCAGTCTGCGTGCCCGGCTTCACCTCGTAAAGCACTTTGCCGTCCACGGTATCCACAATCACATCCCCGCCGAGCGCCGCCACGGCATAAGAAATGGGAACGGTGGAATAAATATGGTAATCCTGTCTCTGGAAAATCGCATGGCGTCCTACAATCACTTCCACCAGCAAATCGCCTCTGGGGCCGCCGTTTACGCCAGGCTCTCCCTTTTCCCTGATGCGGACGCTCTGCCCGTTATCAATACCTGCCGGAATCGACACCTGAATCTTTTTCCGGCTTGCAATAAACCCTGAACCATGACAGTCCGTACATTTTTCCTTAATCACCTTGCCGGTTCCGTTACATTCGGGGCAGGTCTGCACATTTCTCACCGTGCCGAAGAACGACTGCTGGGTAAACACCACCTGGCCCTTGCCCCCGCACTTATGGCAGGTTTCCGGTTTCGTCCCCGGCTTTGCTCCTGTACCCCTGCATGTTTTGCATTCATCCTTTAATGTAAGCTCAATCTCTTTCTCAACGCCGAATACAGCCTCCTCAAAGGTGATTCTCACGCTGGTTCTGATATTGGCGCCCTTCATAGGCCCGTTGCTGTTACGGCCTTTTCTCCCGCCGCCAAAGAAGTCGCCGAAAATATCGCCGAAAATATCACTGAAATCGGCACTGTTAAAATCAAAGCCGCCAAACCCGCCGGCTCCGCCCTCAAATGCGGCATGCCCGAATTGATCGTACTGCCTCTTTTTCTCCGGGTCACTCAAAATAGCATAAGCTTCAGAAGCTTCTTTAAACTTTTTCTCAGCCTCCGCATCTCCGGGATTCATATCAGGATGATACTTCTTGGCAAGAGCTCTGTATGCTTTTTTGATTGCGGCGTCGTCTGCATTCTTATCAATGCCAAGCACTTCATAGTAGTCGCGTTTCTGTTCTGCCATTACAAATCCCTCCCCACGCCCGTCAGCGCATACTTACCTGAGGCGGTCGAACGGCCGCCTCAGATAAATTTTTATTTCTGATTTTATACTTCTCTGTAATCTCCGTCAACCACATCATCGGCCGGGCCTGCATCCGTGTTGCTCATATCAGGACCCGCGCCTGCTCCCATGTCAGGACCTGCCCCGCCTGCCTGCTGCATGTTCTCATACATCCTGGTAAAAAGTGCCTGCGCGCTTGTGGTAAGCTTTTCTCTGGCAGCCTTTAATGCGTCCAAATCAGAGTCGGACATTTCCTGGTCCCTGGTTCTCTCCAGAATATCCTTCACCGCCTGCATATCGGCCTCCACATTTGCTTTTTCGGAAGCGTCAATCTTGTCGCCCACCTCATTTAACGCCTTTTCTGTCTGGAATACGAAAGAGTCCGCTTCATTTCTTGTGTCAATAGCCTCTTTCCTCTTCTTATCCTGCGCTTCAAATTCGGCTGCTTCCTTCACTGCCTTATCAATTTCATCATCCGACATATTGGAACTTGCCGTGATGGTAATATGCTGTTCCTTCCCTGTGCCAAGGTCTTTTGCCGAAACGTTTACAATACCGTTGGCGTCGATGTCAAAGGTAACTTCAATCTGAGGCACCCCGCGCATTGCCGGAGGGATTCCGTCCAGTCTGAACTGTCCTAAGGACTTGTTATCCCTTGCAAACTGTCTCTCGCCCTGCAGAACGTTGATGTCAACCGCTGTCTGGTTGTCTGCCGCCGTGGAGAAAATCTGGCTCTTCTTTGTAGGGATGGTAGTATTTCTCTCAATCAGTCTGGTTGCGATACCGCCCATGGTCTCGATAGACAGTGAAAGCGGAGTAACGTCCAGAAGAAGGATTTCGCCTGCGCCGGCGTCTCCCGCCAGCTTGCCGCCCTGAATGGAAGCGCCAAGCGCCACGCACTCGTCGGGATTCAGGCTCTTGCTGGGCTCATGGCCCGTAAGCTGTCTTACCTTATCCTGTACCGCAGGAATACGTGTGGAACCGCCTACTAAAAGCACCTGACCCAAATCGGCGTTTGTAAGTCCCGCATCCTTCATTGCATTCTGAACCGGAATGGCTGTCTTCTCAACCAAATCATGTGTCAGTTCGTCGAATTTGGCTCTGGACAGGTTCATGTCAAAGTGCCTGGGTCCCTCTGCCGTAGCGGTAATGAAAGGAAGGTTAATATTGGTGGTTGTCGCTGAGGACAGCTCTTTTTTGGCCTTTTCTGCCGCTTCGCGAAGTCTCTGAAGCGCCATCTTGTCGTTTGACAAATCAACGCCCTCTGCCTTCTTGAATTCACTTATCATCCAGTCTGTCAGCTTGTTGTCAAAATCGTCGCCGCCAAGACGGGTATCTCCGTTGGTTGCGAGAACCTCAATAACGCCGTCGCCGATTTCAATAATGGATACGTCAAAGGTACCGCCACCCAGGTCGTATACCATGATTTTCTGCTCTTTTTCGTTGTCAAGGCCGTAAGCAAGGGCTGCAGCCGTAGGCTCGTTGATAATACGCTTTACATCCAGTCCGGCAATCTTTCCGGCGTCCTTGGTCGCCTGACGCTGCGCGTCGTTAAAGTACGCGGGAACGGTAATTACGGCTTCCGTCACCTTTTCTCCCAGATAACTTTCTGCGTCTGCTTTCAGCTTCTGAAGAATCATAGCCGAAATCTGCTGAGGGGAATATTTCTTGCTGTCAATGGTGCGGCTCCTGTCTGTACCCATATCTCTCTTAATGGAAGAAATGGTTTTTTCCGCATTGGTTACTGCCTGACGCTTCGCAGGCTCGCCAATCAGCCTCTCGCCGGTCTTGGTGAACGCTACCACAGAGGGTGTTGTTCTTGCGCCTTCCGCATTGGCGATAACGGTGGGTTTTCCACCTTCCATAACTGCCACGCAGCTATTTGTTGTACCTAAGTCAATACCAATTATTTTACTCATAATTATCTCCTCCTGAATTGGTTTTGTTTATTTTAATATAGTTAAAATGTTACTATCTCACCTTATCGCAGCGGCTTAACCTTCCGCCTTTGAAGCCCTGATACGCCTGTCTCAGCTTACCACCGCCACCATGCTGTGCCTTACAACGCTGTCCCTGTAGGTGTAGCCCTTCTGCAGTTCCTGGGCAATCACGCCGGATTCATATTCCTCGCTCTCCACCTGCATCACCGCGTTGTGGAAATTCGGGTCAAATTCCTCTCCCACCGCCGGTATGGGCTTTACTTCCATTTTCTCAAGCTCGGAAATGAGCTGCTTATATATCATTTCCATCCCTTCCGCAAAAGCGTCTCCCTTCTGCTCTTCTGGAATGGCGGCAAGCCCTCTTTCAAAATTGTCCACCACCGGAAGGATTTTCTCGATAACGCTCTTTGCGCCCATCTCAAACATGGCGCCTTTTTCTTTTTCCGTGCGCTTTCTGAAGTTATCGAATTCCGCCATCTGGCGCTTTACCTTGTCTTCCAGTTCGTCTATCTTTTCTTTCAGCGCATCCTGTTTTTTATCAAACTTAAACTTCTTCTTTGCTGCTTTCTTTTCAGCTTTTGGCTCCGTGCTGTTGCCGCCTGCGGAACTTTCTTCGCCGCTTTCGGCTTCTGTATCTCCTTCCGCACCGGCTCCCTCCTCGCCGTCCGCATCCTTTTCATCAGTTTCTCCGCCGGCCGATTCCTTCTCGTCCCCGGCGCCTGTATTTTCTTCAACAGCTTCCTTCTCTTCTGAATTCATGCCTTTCGTTTCGTCATTCGGCGCGCCCTCCGGCATCTCTTCCTTTATCTTTTCCTTTCCCGGCTCCGCCTGCATATCCTTTTTTAATTCTTCACTCATTGGCTTCATCCTTTCTGGCTTTATGTTCTTTTCTTATATAAATCGTCCAACTGGTGGGTTATGGTTTTAAGCGCCCCCACAACCTTATCATAATCCATACGCTTTGGACCGATGATTCCTATGGTTCCCCGCATGCCCTCCCCCAGTTCATAGGTTGCCGTCACCACGCTGCAGTCCTTCATGGTCTGAATCGGCGTTTCATTTCCGATATAAACCTGAATACCCGTGTTGCTTTCGTCCGAGAGGGTTTCCTGCACCAGCTCTGTCAGAAGCTGCTTTTCCTCAAAAGTATTGATAATCTCGCTGGCCTTCTGCTGGTCCGCCAGCTCCGGGTATTTGAAAATATTGTTGGCTCCGCTGGTATAAATCTCCAAATCCTCTTCTGCTTTAATTGAAAGGGCTATGCTGTCTATCACATCCCCGACCACTTTGCTGTGAATCCCGGCCTGCTGCTTCATGGATGAAATCATTCCCAGATTAATTTCCTCCAGCGCCAGCCCGTTCAAATGGGTATTTAAAAGTATATTTAATTTCAACAGCGTTTCATCGTTCAGTTCTTCCGCCACGGAAATGATGTTATTCTTAATGATATTGCCTTCCGCCACCACCACTGCCAGCAGCTGGCCTGCGTCCAGCCTGGATAACTGTACAAACTTGATTTTATTTGTGTGAATCGTAGGTGCGGAAATCATAGAGGCGTAGTTGGTGTTTGCGGCCAGGAGCTTCGCCACCTGCCGGAGAAGATGTTCCATCTTGTCTTCCTTTTCCAGCATCATTTCCTTCAGTTCTTCCAGCTCTTTATCCTTCTCCTCCATCATGGTGTCCACATACAGGCGGTAGCCCATATCAGAGGGTATTCTTCCCGCCGAGGTATGGGGCTGTACAATATATCCCATCTCCTCCAAATCAGACATTTCATTTCGGATGGTTGCAGAGCTTAAATTCAAATCCGTGTACCTGGAAATCGTCCTGCTCCCCACCGGTTCTCCGGTCTCAAGATAGTTGCGGATAATGGCTTGCAATATTTTAATTTTTCTTTCGCTTAACTGCATTTCCATCATCCCTTTCTATCGGATTCCATCAAGACTGATTCATCTTTTCAGGTTGTTAGCACTCGCCTTTGTGGAGTGCTAATATCTTCTTACCATAAAATATCACTTACCCTATTTATTGTCAACACATATAGTACAAAATAATTATTAAAAAATTCTAAAAAACGGGCGCTGCAGTGCAGCACCCGTTTTCGGCAAACAACATATTTACTTTCACATCACAGATATCGCTTTAAATAAAGAAGCTCCCAGTCACATCGCCGTTGATTACATAATATGTAACGTTCTCCTCCGGCTTTACATACAAATCAATGCTCCTGATATCCTCTTCCTTGCCGCCCAAATCGTATTTCCATACGTCCTTGCAGCTCTTAAGCAAATCTTCCGTAGTATAAGATTTACCTCCAAACTGGAAATTAATTGTTGCTTTAACTTCCTCTTTCATCTCTGCCTTTGCAGACGCTTTTGTTTCGGCCTTAACCGCTGTCTTTTTAGCCGCAGGCTTCTTTGCAGGCTCTGCCTCCTCTTTCTTTGCTGCCGGCTTTTTAGCGGCTGCCGCCGGTTTCTTTGCGGTTTCCTTCTTCACTGATGTCTTTTCCTCTACTGTCTTAACCTCTTCCTTAACCGGTTCTGTTTTCGTATTTGCCTTTGTTGTAGCTTTTACTGCCATGATAAACTCCTTTCATACAGAGAAAACTTCTCTGATATGTGCCATAATCAACGAATATACAGGGCTTCCTCCCATAAATTCCCTGTTTCATATCGAAAGCAGTATACTCTCAATTTCGTCACTTGTCAACTGACAGACAACTTTTTTGCAAAAATTCCATCTAAATTTTATTTTAACCCGAAATAAAGCAGCACCACGGCTCCAAGAACGATGCGGTACCACCCAAACACCTTAAAATCGTGTTTCTTAATATATCCCATCAAAAACCGTATTACAATCACTGAAACAACAAATGCCGTAACCATTCCCGTAACCAGTATCATAATTTCATTTCCTGTTATCACGGCGTCAAATTTCAATACCTTAAGGAGACTGGCCCCCAGCATCACGGGAATCGCCAGGAAAAAGGTGAATTCCGCCGCAACCGTTCTTGACACACCAATCAAAAGCGCGCCTAAAATCGTAGCGCCCGAGCGGGATGTGCCGGGGAAAATGGCTGCAATCAACTGGAAAAATCCGATAATCAGCGCCGTGTTAAAGGTGATTTCCGATAAGGACCTTATTCTTGCCCTCCTGTGCTTATTTTTATTTTCAATAAGAAGGAAGCCCACGCCGAACACAATCAGGGCGATTGCCACGCAGACGCCGTTGTAAAAAAGGCTTTCAAAATACTCGTCAAACAAGAGCCCCACTACCGCTGCGGGAAGGCATGCCACCACGATTTTAAACCACATAAGCCAGATATCCTTTTTACACCAGGAAAGGAATCCTTCTTTTGCCACCGGATGCCTGTTATTTTTTTTGCCAAAGGGCCAAATCTGATTCCAGAAAAGTATGACAACCGCCAGAATCGCTCCTAACTGAATCACTACCAGAAACATCTCCCAGAACTCAGGCGAGACATCCAGCTTCACAAACTCGTCAAGCAATATCATATGTCCCGTACTGCTGACAGGCAGCCACTCTGTAATTCCTTCCACAATGCCAAACACTACCGCTTTTAAAAATTCAATCATGATTTAATATCCTTTCACAAATTTTCGAAGAGCTTCCAGAGACCTCTCCACCTTTTCCGTATCGATACAATAAGCCATTCTGAAAAATCCCGGCACTCCGAAGCTGTCGGAGGGCACCAGCACCAGGTCGTAAGCAAGAGCCTTCCGGCAGAAAGCAGCCGCATCCTCCTCCAGGGCTTTAGGGAATATATAGAAAGTCCCGCCCGGCCTTACACATTCAAATCCAAGAGCCGTAAGCTCATTGTAGAGAATGTTCATATTCCTCTCATATACCGACATATCCGCCGTCACATCAGGAATCTCCGCTACCGCAAGCTGGATGATGGAAGGCGGACAGTTGTGGCCGATTCCCCTGGATATCTGACCGCAGATAGCGCTTATCAGCTCCGCATCCCGGCAGGCCGGATTTGCCGCCACATAGCCGATTCTCTCTCCCGGAAGCGACAGGGACTTGGAATAAGAATAGCAGGACAGTGTGTTGTCATAAAAACGGGATACGTAAGGCGCTTTTTTGCCGTCAAATACAATTTCCCGATAAGGCTCGTCGGAAATCAGGAAAATATCATGTCCGTATTCCTTCTGTTTCCTCATAAGAAGCTCCGCCAGCTTTTTCAGGGTATCCTCGCTGTATACAGCCCCCGACGGGTTATTCGGCGTGTTGATAAGCAGCGCCGCCACCTTCTCCGTCAGCATTTCTTCTAATCTGCCAAACTGAATCTGAAAGCTTTCCGTGTCAGCCGGAACCACCTTCAGCCTGGCTCCGGTCATATTCACGTACATATTGTATTCCGGAAAATAAGGCGCAATGGTAAGAACCTCATCCCCCGGCTCGGTTACACAGCGCACGGCATGTGCTACCGCTCCCGCGGCTCCGGTGGTGGGGAAAATATGATTACCGGTATAATTCATCCCGAACCTCTGATTTAAAGAATCCGCAATTTTTTCCTTAACCGACGCAATACCAAGGCTGGGGCTGTATCCGTGCAGCTCCATGGAATCTTTCGTCCTAAGAAGCTTTATCATTGCTTCCGTAAACTCCCCCGGAACGGGTACGGAAGGATTTCCAAGGCTGTAGTCAAACACGTTTTCATAGCCGATTTCCTTTCCCCGCTCAGTGGCGAACTCCGACAGCTGCCTGATTACGGATTTTCCCTCCAGCATCCTTTTGTATTGCTCGTTAATCATAGTTTCTCCTCTCCTCCGCGCGTCCTTTGCTCATATGCCCTTCCTTAATTTGCCGTGGATACAATGAGCTGCATTTTTCCCTGTAAATCCACTTCCCCGAACCCTTTCGGCAAAATGAAATGGTCGCCTTTCTTTACATCCTTTCCGTTTACCGTCCCTTCCCCGTCAGTCACGCTCATAATCAGGAAAGGGTATTCCTGCTCAAAGGAAAACCCTCCGGCAACTTCCAGCTTCCATACCCTGTAATAATCGCAGGAAATCAGCTCGTTCATTGTATTTTCGGGAAGATACGCCGCCTCCTTCACACTGTCCTTTGCCGAAAGCGCAGGCACGGTAATCACATCAATGCTCTGCTCCACATGAAGCTGACGGGGCTTCCCGTCCGTAAGCCTGCCATAATCATACACCCGGTAGGTAATATCGCTGTTCTGCTGGGTTTCCAGAATCATCATACCGCCTTTTATGGCATGAACCGTTCCCGGATTAATCTGGATAAAATCACCCTTCTTTACGGGAATCTCACGAATCAGCTCAGACCACCTGCCCTGATGAATCATCTCCGCAAGCTCCTGCCTCGTCCCGGCATTATGCCCCGCAACTAAAGTTGCCCCCTCCGGGCAGTCGAGGATGTACCAGCATTCCGTCTTGCCAAGAGAGCCGTTTTCATGCTCCCCCGCATAAGTATCGTCGGGATGCACCTGAATGCTCAGGTCGTCCCTGGCATCGATAATTTTAACCAAAAGCGGAAATCTGTCCGTTTTCGGATTGCCGAACAGCTCCGGATGCTTTACCCAAAGCTGCGAGAGGGGCATCCCCTCATAGATTCCTTCCTTCACCGTACAGTCCCCGTTGGGGTGGGCGCTTACCGCCCAGCACTCGCCGGTATCGTCCCCCGGAATATCATAACCAAAGCTGCTTCGAAGCTGATTTCCGCCCCAGAGCATCTGCTTGAACACGGGGTTTAAAAATATGATTGGTTTCATCTTTCATTCTCCCAGTATATTCAGATTTTTCGCAATAAATTCACATCTCTGCTTTACGCAGTCAGGAGACCTGTGGGGATCCTTCGGCGTATTGAACAGATAGTCCTCCATCTTGTCGATGGTAGTGGTTGCCACATGCATCCTCGTGTCGCAGGAGGCGTAGTAAATGTAAATATCGCCGTTTTCCCTTGCAATCGCCCCGTTTGTAAAAACCACATTGGAAACGTCGCCTACCCTCTCTTTTCCAAGGGGAACGAGGAACACACCCGAGGGCTCCGCAATCACCCTGGAAGGGTCCTTTAAATCCGTGCCGAATGCGTAGAGTACGTAACGCAGCCCTGCCGCCGTATTGCGGACGCCGTGTGCAATGTGAATCCAGCATTTTTTTCCTTTAATCGGAACCGCTCCGGCTCCGTTCTTCGACTCGGTGAGAGTATGGTAAATTCTTCTGCTGATGATTTTTTCCTCGTCAATTACGGCATGCTCAATATCTTCGCACAGGCCAAACCCGATTCCGCCGCCGCTTCCCGTCTCGATAAATCCGTCCATGGGCCTTGTATAAAAAGCATATTTCCCGTCTACAAATTCCGGGTGAAGGGCTACGTTTCTTTGCTGGGGAGATTGTAAGGTTTTCAGATTATCCAGCCGCTCCCAGCTCTTTAAATCCTTTGTGCGGACAATACCGGCCGCCGCAACCGCCGCCGACAGGTCAGGATTTTCCTTATCCTTGCTCTCCGAGCAGAACACGCCGTAAATCCAGCCGTCCTCGTGCTTCGTAAGACGCATATCGTATACGTTAGTCTCCTCCGGGCAGGTATCAGGGAGCTGCACCGGATAATCCCAGAAATGAAAGCCGTCGATTCCGTTGTCGCTCTCCGCAACCGCAAAGAAAGATTTCCTGTCATTTCCCTCCACCCGGACCACCATTATATATTTTCCGTCCAGATAAACAGCTCCCGAATTCATCACCGCGTTAATGCCGAGACGCTCCATGAAATAGGGATTCCTCTCCGCATCAAGGTCATACCGCCAGTGAACCGGCGCAAATTCCCGGGTCAGCACCGGATAAACGTATCTGTCATAGATGCCGTTATAGTAATTACTCTTCTGATTTTTTCCGGCAACAAGCTTATCCACTTTTGCCTTTTCCACATAATATTGTTTATGTAACATCCTTTTATCCCTCCACATTTCTTTTTATCACTTCAAAGCACATTCTTCCGTTGTGATAAGGACACTTCCACGGCTCCACAATAGGCTTTTCTACGGGCTTTCTGTCCCTGTCAACGGACCAGAACCACTCGGAACCGCTTCTCTTATCCACCACACAGGTTTTAATATAATCCCAGATATCCCTGGCCGCTTCCAGATATTCCCTATGCTGCGGCGCTTTCTGATACCCGTTTAAAAATCCCACCACAGCTTCCGCCTGCACCCACCAGACCCGGGTGGTATCCACCACGCCGTTTTCCGCCTCGTTTACAAGGGAATGGTCTATATAGGCCCGCTTATAGATATTTTCCGTAATGGTCCTGGTGATGGGGGAAAGCTTTTCCGTGTAAGCCTTGTCATCAAGCACCTCCAGCCCTCTGTCCACAAGCCATGCCGTCTCGATGTCGTGCCCGTAGGAATACAAGTCTATCAGACTGTTCCATGTCCTGTCAAAAAATACCTCCTGACGGCCCGCTTCTTTATTATATACCTTATCCGCAATCAAATCCATCATATATCGAATCTTATCTGCCACTTTTCCCTCCCGGGTGACCCGGTACAGCTCCGTATAAGCCTCGAAAACGTGAAGAAGCGTGTTCATGGTTTTTTCCGCCATGACTCCGTTCTCCGAAAGCTTATCATTTTCCTCCGGCTCAAAGCGCACGTTAAAGGCCTCCAGATAACCGTATTCGTCCCTGCACTTGCTCTCGATAATCTCATAGAGCTCCCATGCCAGCGAAAGCGCTTCCTCGTCCCTGGAAGCGTCATAATAGGAAGAAAGGGCATAAATGGCAAAGGCCTGATTGTAGGTGTGCTTGGTGGTGTCCTCCGGCTTTCCGTCAAAGGCAAGAGACCAGTAAACGCCCCCGTTTTCCTTATCCACACAGTAATCCCTCAGGAAGCGGAACGCATGCTCCGCGTCCGTAAGCAAGTCCTCCTCCTTCAAAACCAGGTAAGCGTTGGAGAAAAACCAGAGGATTCTGCTGTTTAAAATACAGCCCTTCACCGCTTTTTCGTCCAGCCCGAGGTCGTAACCCATATAGCCGTAAAAGCCGCCGTACTTCTCATCCTTAAGCCCTCGCCAGAAAGGAATGATGACTTTTGTCAAATGCTCTTTTATTTCTGATGTAAACATATTCCACCTCATTTTCACGATGTTTTGCGGTTCCTCTTTGCTCCTTATCTTCTCCCGATTTCCGTGTCCGCCTCGCACACCACGCTGTGCTCTTTGATATATCCGATTACGTCGTCTATCTGTGTAAAGGCAAGTCCCACATAGGTATCGGCGCAGCCATAGTAAATGGCAATCCTCCCCGTCTCCGCATCCTGAAGCGTTGCGCAGGGAAACGCCACGTTAGGCACAAAGCCCCTTTCCTCGTACCACTCCTCGGGCGTCAGGAGGAAATTCTCACAGCGGTATTTTACAATGGAGGGATTGTCGATGTCCAGAATCGCCCCGCCGATGCTGTATACATATCCGTTGCAGGTTCCCGTTACGCCGTGGTAGAACAAAAGCCACCCCTCGCTGGTTTCAATGGGCGCCGCGCCCCCGCCAATCTTAAGGCTCTCCCACCACTCGCTTCCTTTTCCCATCACATGGCGGTGCTTGCCCCAGTAGACCATATCCGGGCTTTCAGAGAGGAAAATATCTCCGAACGGCGTATGGCCGCTGTCGCTGGGACGGGAGAGCATCATAAAATTCCCGTTTATTTTTCTGGGAAACAGGACGGCATTCCTGTTAAAAGGCAGGAACGGGTTTTCAATTCTTGTAAAGGACTTAAAGTCTGTGGTTTTCGCCATGCCGATTGCCGCCCCGAAAAAGTCCTGACACCATATAATATAATAGGTATCCTCCACTTTGACAAGCCTGGGGTCATAAGCGTATTTCGGCATGAAGTCGTTTCCGTCCTCGTCCTTAAAGGGAATCTTGTTTTCGTCAAAGTCCCAGCAAATGGCGTCTTTGCTTCTTCCCAGGTAAATATAAGGAATGCCGTTGGTCTGCTCCCCGCGGAAAACGCCGATAAACTCGCCCTCATAGGGCATCACCGCACTGTTAAAAATCCTCGCCACCCCTTTCACCGGATTGCGCCCGATAATCGGATTTTCGCTGTATCTCCATACCGGCGCGCCGCAAAGCCCCTCCGGTTTTTCCTGCCAGGGTACGTTGGGGGTGGAAATTCCATAAATTTTTACGTTGCTCATGTTGTTATTGCTCCTTTCTTTTCGGTTAATTAATTACCAATCTTTTAATTAATTTAATTATATTATTTTCAATTAAATTAATCAACTAACTTTTTACTTTTTAAAAGAAAACCATCTTTACCCATTATAACGTTTTTGATATAATATAAATATTCAATATAGTACAGCACCATAGACAACAAAAAAGAAAGTGGGTGATTGTATATGCCAAGTGCAGCCGATATTATAAAAGACTATATTACCGAATTTTCCAGACTACAGGATTGGATGCTCCCTATCAAGGAAGCCGCACCCGAAACATATAATTCCATGCATAAACGATACATCGAATTAAAAGTTACCCTGTCAAGCCTGGGCGTCAACCTCACTGAATTAGACAGAATCAAAGAATAGCCGGATCATAGTAGCCATAAAAGGTGTAAAGTCTCTTATGTGATAAAGAGACCTTACACCTTATTTTTTCTGTAAATACACTATTTGAAGAGAATATGCCAATAACCGGTCTTACTCCCCGCCCTTATAATCCAGCGGAAGCTCTTCCCACCTTTTCTTAATCAGATAAGCGCTGTCCTTGGGCTGTCTGTCTCTGGTAAAAATCCCTTTCTTGTTTCCGTTCACCCTTCCGATTCCCTCCACTGTCTGGAAATCAGCAAAGTTCCACACCTGCTCGCCCTTCACGAAGGGATAGGAATCAAAGAGCTCGTGATACAGCTCTAAATATTCCAGCTGGTATTCCTGACTCCACATAACGGAGGGCAGCTTGTGCTCCGAGGAAAGAGTGTCCGCACCGTACTCGGTAAACACCATGGGTTTCACCGGGTCCTGGCTTGCCCACTCGTCCATTTCCTTCCGGAAAGCAATCATGGCGTCGCTGATTTCATAGCCGCCCTTCACATACCATCCATAGTAGCGGTTCATGGTCCAGAAATCGCAGTACTGGTGACAGCACTTTGCGTCGGGACCGCTGCTGAGCTCCATTGCAAAGGTCCGGGGTCTTTTCTGGGGGTCAAATTCCCGCGCCTTGTCAAATACCACCTTAAAGTACGCGGAAGCTTCCTCTGAAATGCTCTCCGGCTCGTTAAACAGACTCCACGCAATGACACAGGCATGATTTTTGTCTCTCTGCACCAGCTCCTTAAGCACATTCACGTGATTTTCCAAAAGCTCCTGCGTTGTGTCCGCCGCAAAGAAGCTCGTGGGCTTCACCCCGCTTCCCGCATTTTGAAACATTGCCATACCGGAGCGCTTGACAAATCCCACTGCCGGCACCTCATCAATTACAAGAAATCCCTCCCTGTCCGCCTCCTGGTAGGTCTCCTCCGCATAAGGGTAGTGGGAGGTTCTAAAGGAGTTAGCTCCCATCCATTTCATCAGCTCAAAATCCCGTTTCAGATAACAGGGGGCAAAGGTCTTTCCGTTTACCGGGCTGTCCTCATGTCTCCCGAAGCCCTTAAGGTAAACCGGCTTTCCGTTCACCAGAATATCCGTACCCGAAATCTCCACTGTCCTTACTCCGATGGGCTCCTCGTACTCGTCCACCAGCTTTCCGTCTTCCCATACGCGCCAGATGAAACGATACAAATAAGCGTCCCTCACCTGCCACAGCCTGACGTTTGCGATTTCCGCTCTGCCGCTTTCTCCTTTTACGGAAGCCGCCTTTTTATCCTCCTCGTCCCGGATTTCCAGCTCTACCTCCTGATTTTCTTTCAGGTTCTGCACCAGCACCCGATAGTTTACCGCCGCGTCATTTCCCGTTATCTCGTAGGTAAGGTCATAGTCCGCAATTCGGGTAAAGGGCGTTACCACCAGTTTTACGCTCCGCTGGATACCGGTATAATTATAGAAATCAAAATACGGAATCGCCATCAAAGTCCCGTTCTTAAGCTGCTTCGTCTCTCCGTTGGGAAGGGAAGTTGCCCGCAGCTCCGTATTGACCTTCACCACCAGCAGGTTCTTTTCTCCATATATTGCTGTCTCGCTGACATCCGCGCCAAAGGGCGTAAAGCCTCCTTCGTGCTCCGTAACCTGTCTGCCGTTAAAATACACTGTTGCCCTGTGTGCCGCACCGGCAAAACGGATTTCCAGTCTCTGCCCTTTCCATTCTTCGGGTATCACAAATTCCGTCTCATACCAGATATCTCCGCAGAATTCGCGGTACTTCTTTTCCGTGTACAGGTCGGCAAAGCTGGAGGGTACCGGAATATAATCCTTTCCCGGAATCCCTTTTGAAAAATCCTCCCCCTGATTCTCGAAGCCGAAGTACACCTTCCACATTCCGCCCAAATCAATCACTTTTCTTGTACGCGTCATTTTCGGATACAACATTGATATCATTTTTTACCCCCCTTTTCCGGTCTCGCACCAGCCCGGACCGATACTGTTTTCATTTTCTTCCGGAAACCGTCTTTTTATAAACAATTTCCCCTGTCACAATCTGAACGCCCTCCACATATTTTCTGCCCTGCATCTTTTTCAGCAGGGATTTGACGCACAAATCCGCCATTCCCGTCATATCCACCTTGTAGGAGGTGATTCTTGTGTTGTCCATTCCCGCCGGAAGGAAATCATCCACACCCGCCACGGAAATGTCCTCCGGCACCCGAATCCCCCGTCCTTCCAGATTTTGAATCAGAGTGTGTGCGGCAAGGTCGCAGTTGCACACAAAGGCATCCATGCCGTTTCCATCCTCCAGGATGGTTTCGAACAGATTCCCACCCCCGTCCCTGTCCGGGATTTCCCACGCGTCTTCATATTTGATATGGCTTTCCCGAAGCGCCTTGCGGTATCCCCAGAAACGGTCGGCTATGCTGCCCGTGGCGTCCACGCTTCCCACAAAACCGATTTTGCGGTGTCCCTGGCTTATCAGATAACGGGTCATGGCATAAGTCCCGTAATACCCGTCGGAGATTACCGTATCAAAGGTTGCAAGCGGCACATAGGTATCCAGAAAGAACACCGGGAACTGTGTCTGACTGATAATAAAATTAATATACTCTTCCCTCATCTGCCCGAGAAAAATCAGCCCGTCTACCTTTTCTTCCCTCATCACTCTGGGCATCAGAATCTCTTTTTCATCCTCCGCATTCAGCAGCTCGAGAATGCCGAAATAATCGTTTTGGTACAGGGATTTGATAACCTTTTCATACAACTGTCCGTAAAAGGAGCTTGCGTATCCGTAATACTGCTCCGGTACAATCACGCCGATATTTCCCGTTTTCCGTGCGTTCTGCCCGCGTTCCGGTGCGGTATAGCCCATCTCCTCTGCAAGCCGTATGATTTCCTCCCGCAGCCTGGCGCTCACTCCCGGCTTACCGGTCAGCGCCTTATAAACAGCCACATTACTGACCCCCACCTTTGCCGCGATATCCGCCAATGTCACGTTCTTAGCCATCTAATCCTCCGTTTCCCATAAAAAACTTACTGCGTCTCCTGCTTATTCCCCCAGAAAAGCAAAGGGCTCTGCACCGTCCATCCGCAAAAAGGACATCAGAAGAAAGGCCGCCCGAAGGGAGACTCTCTCCTCCTTAAGTATCCTTGCCGCTTCCTTCTTATCCACCAAAAGAACCTCGATGCTCTCCGTACTTTCCCGGAATCTGCCTGAAATTTCCCCGTCGGCATAGCCGAACACGGAAGTGCTCGTCTCGTCGGTAAGCCCCGCGCCCAGATAAACCGGACGGCGGAAGGACGGATTCCCGCCCTCATAGGGCGTAAAGGTAAGTCCCGTTTCCTCCTTCATCTCCCGGACAGCGGCTTCCGAGGCCGTCTCCCCCTCGTCAATCAGCCCCGCCGGCAGTTCATAAAGCCAGGCGTCAAGAGGATACCGGTACTGCCGCAGCATCACTATCTTTTCCGGATTCCTTTTCCATATGGGATAAATCACAATCCCGTTTGAGCAAAGCTTCCCTGTCAGAAGCGGGAGCTTCTCCTCGCTGTTTCTGGAAGCAAAATAATAGTTGAAAGGGGCTCCCGTGTTTGTCAGCGCGTCCATTTCATAAAGATTTAAAAAGCGATTGTCCGTCAGCTTCCTGACGGCAGTATATTTCTTCATATCCGCCCCCTTTTTTCAAATTGCCGACTTTCATTCTGCCCAGGCAAGCGCGCATTTCACCGCCCGTTTCCATCCCTTTAAAAGCCGTTCCCTCTGGTTTTCGCTCATCTCATGGATAAATTCCCGGCCAAGCTGCCAGTTTGCGCTGATTTCCTCCCTGCTCTCCCAGTAGCCGCAGGCAAGCCCCGCAAGATAAGCGGCTCCGAGAGCCGTTGTCTCGATACATTCAGGCCGGTAAACCCTTGCTCCTAAAATATCCGCCTGGAACTGCATCAGGAAATCGTTGGCGCTGGCTCCTCCGTCTACCTTAAGCCCGGCGATGGAAAGCTCGGCGTCCTCCTCCATGGCGTTTAACACGTCGTAAGTCTGGTAGGCAATGGATTCCAGCGTCGCCCTGATAAAATGCTCCTTGCCGCAGCCTCTGGTGATTCCCACCACACAGCCTCTTGCGTAAGGGTTCCAGTAGGGCGCGCCCATTCCCGCAAAGGCCGGAACCACATAAACCCCTTCCGTGTCGTCGGTTTTCTGCGCGTATTCCTCCGTCTGGGCCGCCGTTTTCACCATACGCATACCGTCGCGCAGCCACTGTACCGCCGCCCCCGCGACGAACACGCTTCCCTCAAGGGCGTATTCCACCTGGCTGCCGCTGCTTGCGGCAATCGTGGTAATCAGGCCGTGATGGGAGGTGATGGCCTCGGTTCCCGTGTGCATTAAGAGGAAACACCCCGTACCGTAGGTATTTTTCACCTGCCCCTTTGAAAAACAGCACTGTCCAAAAAGCGCCGCCTGTTGGTCCCCGGCAATCCCCGCAATCGGTATCTGGCCTCCTAAAACCGAGCTTTCCGCATACCCGTAAATATAGCTGGAGGGCTTCACCTCCGGCAGCATACTTGCCGGAATATGTAAAAGATTGAGCAGTTCTTCGTCCCAGCACAGCTTATGAATATCAAACAGCATGGTACGGCTTGCATTGGTATAATCCGTCACATGGATTTCTCCCTTTGTCAGGTTGTAGATTAGCCAGGTGTCCACCGTTCCGAACGCCAGCTCGCCCCTGTCCGCCCGTTCCCTCGCTTCCGGCACATTGTCCAGTATCCACGCGATTTTTGTGGCGCTGAAATAGGCGTCCGGCACAAGCCCGGTGCGCTCTCTTATCAGTTCCCCGTATCCTGCCGCCACCAGCTCATCCACCTTTTCCGCCGTCCGGCGGCACTGCCATACAATGGCATTGTAAACCGGCTCTCCGGTTTTCCTGTCCCATACGATGGTCGTCTCCCGCTGGTTGGTAATCCCGATTCCCGCAATGTCCTCCGGTCCCGCTCCCACCATCGCCATGGCCTCCATGGTCACCGAAAGCTGGGAAGACCAGATTTCCATGGGATTGTGCTCCACCCATCCCGGCTTCGGATAAATCTGCCCGAATTCTTTCTGGGCAATACTTTGAATCTCTCCCTTTTTGTTAAAAAGAATACATCTTGAACTGGTAGTCCCCTGGTCCAACGCCATTACATATTTGCTCATGCCTCTTACACCCCTTTCTGAATATCACGTTCCCCGCACATTGCGCCTGTGTCTGTACCTGTCTGTGCAGAAAAACCGCGCTTACTGCCCGCCGCTTTCCATGTTCCCCGTAGCTACCACGGCCACGGAAGTTCCCGCCACACTTTCAATCAGCACGTCCCCCACTTTTACGGGCGCGCATACGGCTCTCGCCTCGATTTCATCCATACATGCGCCGATTTTTTCCTTCGGAATCTCTGCTGCGGTTTTCACAGGAACCACCTTGCCGCTTCCTCCTTCCACCCGTATCATGGAAGTCACGGTGCGGACCGGAGCCGTCATTTCGCTTCTGGCGTATGCCTCGCCCTTTTTACAGGTGTTCCCCGTAATGTCAAGGCTGCCGTCCTCTTTCTTTTTCACCGTAATCAGACAGCCGACAGGGCAGCCGATGCAGATAATCTGACTGGACAAATCCCGCCCCTCGGGAAGGGTGCACTTTGTCTTTTCGGCAATCTTCGGCCGGATTGCCTCTCCCCAGTCCTTTTCGCCCTCCAAAATATACTCGGCGGCAAAGGCCCCGGCTTTTTCGGCTTCCAGAGAAACATTATCCACAAGGTCATGGACGTGAAGCACGTTTCCGCAGGCAAAAATCCCCCGCACCGTGGTTTCCAGCCGCCCGTTCACCACAGGCCCCTGAGTTGCCGCGTCCATCTGCGCCCCGGCGCTGCGGCTTAACTCGTTTTCGGGAATCAGGCCGCAGGACAAAAGAACCGTATCGCATTTTACGAACTCCTCCGTTCCCGGAATCGGCGTAAGATTCTCGTCCACTCTGGCAACCGTCACGCCCTCCACTCTCTCTTTTCCGTGGATTTCCGTAACCGTATGGCTCAGTTTAAGAGGAATGCCGAAATCATCCAGGCACTGCACAATGTTCCGCTTAAGGCCGCCCGAATAAGGCATGATTTCCGCAACCATTTTCACTTTTGCGCCCTGCAGCGTCATACGTCTTGCCATAATCAGGCCGATATCGCCGGAGCCTAACACTATGATTTCCTTTCCCGGCATTCTTCCCTCTATATTCACATACCGCTGGGCCGTCCCGGCTGAATAGATGCCCGCCGGCCGGAAGCCCGGTATATTCATGGCGCCCCTGGAACGCTCCCGGCAGCCCATGGCAAAGACCACCGCTTTTGCCTGTATCCGAAACATGCCCTGTTCCCTGTTCATGGCGGTCACCACGCAGGGCTCGCCTCCCTGTACGTCTACCACCATGGTATGAAGCAGCGACGGGATTTGCTGTTCCCTGACCATCTCCACATAGCGGGCCGCATATTCCGGCCCCGTAAGCTCCTCCTTAAAGGTGTGGAGGCCGAAACCGTTGTGTATGCACTGGTTCAAAATACCGCCCAGCTCTTTGTCTCTTTCCAGAATCAGAATATCTCTGATTCCCTTTTCCCTGGCGGATAAGGCCGCCGCCATTCCGGCCGGGCCGCCGCCTATTACCACTAAATCCACATTTTTCATCCTCTGTCCTCCGATGGCAGAAAACTGCCGGCAGTTTCAAGCAGATACCAGGAATCCCCGCCTGCTTTCCTTATGGCGCCCTCATCAACGTTAAGCTCCCGGGCGAGAATTTCCACCACTTTGGGGTTGCAGAATCCTGACTGGCACCGTCCCATTCCGGCTCTTGTTCTTCTTTTAACGCCGTCTGTGGTCTTTGCCCCGAGGGGTCTTCTTATGGCCTCTAAAATTTCCCCCTCCGTCACCATCTCGCAGCGGCAGATAACGTTGCCGTAAGCAGGATTTTCTTTTATCAGTCTCTGCCTCTCCTCGTCCGAGGCTGATTCCATGCATGGAATCCCCTTTCGGGTGCTTACAAAGTCCTTCTTTTCCCGGGGCTTTAAAATTGCCCTTACCATTTCCGCCACGTACTCGCCCACGGCGGGCGCGCAGGAAAGTCCCGGCGATTCCATCCCGGCCACGTCGATAAAGCCCGGAGCGTCCGCCGCTTCCCCGATAACGAAATCTTCCTCCATTGCCGGTGCAGTCCCTGCCGCATGCGGCGGAACCGTGACGTGGGCCCGCAGCCCTGCAAAGGAAGTAATCACTTCCCTTCCGGGAATATTTTTTACGCTGAGTGCCGCCTTTGCCCCCACTTGCTTCATGCCGTCCGCCGAAGTCTGCGTCCCTTCCTTATCGGGAATATCAAGCGCCGTCGGTCCGGTAAGAAGATTTCCGTGAACGGTGGGCGTTACAAGTATGCCCTTGCCAAGGGCTGTGGGGAGCTGGAATAAGGTATGGCTCACCAGATTTCCCACATTTTTGTCGTAAAGAAGATACTCTCCCTTTCGGGGAACAATCTCCATTTTGGAATCGCTTACCATATTGTGGAGCTTATCCGCATAAACGCCGGCGGCGTTCACCACCACCTTCGTCTCGTACCCGCCGTTCCCTGTGCGGATAAGATATCCCTGCTCTTTTCTTTCAATGGCTTCCACTTCCTCGCCGAAACAAAATTCAACGCCGTTTACCGCCGCGTTTTCCGCCAGCGCTATGGTCAGCCCGAAAGGACACACGATTCCGCCTGTGGGCGCGTAAAGCGCAGCCACCGCGTCGTCCCCCACATTCGGCTCCAGCGCAAGAAGTTCTTCCCGGTTTAAAATGGAAATTTCTTCCACCCCGTTCGCCTCTCCTCTTGCCTTCAGCTCCTCCAGCTTTCCAATGTCCTTTTCGTCAAAGCAAAGCACAATCGAACCGTTTTTCTTATAGGAAAAATCAAGTTCTCTGGAAAGCGCCTCCATCTTCCGGCTTCCCGCCAGATTGAGCCTGGCCTTTAAGGTTCCCGGAACGGCGTCGTAACCGGCATGCACAATTCCGCTGTTTGCCTTGGACGTTCCTTCACAGACGTCGGATGCTTTTTCAAGCACCGCAATTTTCATCTCCGTCCGGGCCAGTTCCCTTGCAACGGCGCACCCGCTGACGCCGGCCCCGATAATAATCACATCATACATAGTTTTTTACCTCTGATTTTTTAAAAGGCCATACAAAATTGATAGCTTATTTTTTGTATGACCGCTTAATTTTTCTGAAAATAACAAGTATTCATTTGTTACCATGTGAGAACCTCGTAACCGTCCTTTGTGACCGCTACGGTGATTTCCCACTGTGCCGAGGGCTTGCCGTCCGCTGTATAGACCGTCCACCCGTCGTTATCGTCCACATAAATTTCGCTGGTTCCCATATTCACCATGGGCTCAATGGTAAACACCATTCCCGGCACCATCAGCATTTCCGTGCCGGCGCTTGTCACATAGCTCACAAAGGGCTCCTCGTGAAATTCCAGTCCGATTCCATGGCCGCCGATGTCAACCACCACGCTGTAGCCGTTTTTCCTGGCATGGTCGTTCACCGCCTGCGCCATGTCGCCCAGGAAATTCCAGGGTTTCACCATGGACAGCCCCAGCTCCATGCACTCCTTTGTAACCTCCACAAGCTTCCGCTTTTCCCCGCTCACCTGACCGATGCAGTACATTCTGGAAGAGTCGGAATAGTAACCTTTATACAGGGTAGACACGTCCACATTGATAATATCCCCGTCCTTCAAAATTACGTCCTTTGACGGGATTCCGTGGCAGACCACCTCGTTTATGGAAGTACACACGCTTTTGGGAAAGCCCTCATAGTTAAGGGGAGCTGCAATTCCGCCCATCCTTGCGGTTACCTCCGTTACCACATCGTCAATCTGCTGGGTGCTGACGCCCGGCCCTATCATTTCTCCCACGGCGTCCAGAACGGCCATATTGATGACGCTGCTTTCCCTGATTCCCTGTATCTGCTTTTCTGTTTTCAGAATATTCCCCGGCGGTACGATATGCCCCTCCAGCTCATAACGATGAATCTTTTCGTCCATAGCCATATGGCAGGCTTTATATTTTCTGCCGCTGCCGCACCAACAGGAATCGTTTCTACCTAACTTTACCATCTCTTTATGTCTTCTTTACCAAGTCTTTTTATTCAAGTCTTTCTTTATGAAGCGCTTCCTTTTCCCGGAAAGCTTTCATAAACTGCGAAATATTGTCGCTGATGCTGCGCTTTTTAAATACCGCAGACCCGGCCACGCACACGTCCGCGCCGGCTTCAATGACGTCCCGCACATTTTTCTTGCCCAGTCCGCCGTCCACCTCGATTTTGACAGGCAGTCCCTTTTCGTCTAAAAAGCTCCGAAGCTGTCTGATTCTGTCATAGGCTTCCGGCATAAAAGGCTGGCCCCCAAAGCCCGGCTCCACGCTCATAATAAGAACCATTTCCACCTCGGAAAGGTAGGGATATACCGCTTCCACCGGCGTTGCGGGTTTAATGGAAATACCGGCCTTAAGCCCCGCCTTATGGATATTTTCTATCACCTTATGGGCGTCCTCTACGGCCTCTAAATGGAAAGTAACGCCGTCCGCCCCGCAGGCTGCAAATTCCTCAATATACCTCCCCGGGTCCGCTATCATAAGGTGCACGTCAAAAAACTGTCGGCTGGTTTTTCTGATGGATGTGATAAGGGGCATCCCGAAAGAAATGCTGGGCACAAAAATACCGTCCATCACATCAATATGAAGATATTCCGCCCCCGCTTCTTCCGTTTCCCTGATTTGCTGTCCCAGTATGTTAAAGTCTGCCGCAAGAAGAGACGGCGCCAAAATATATCTCATGTCATCTCCAACTTTCTATTTCAGAAAATCTTTAATCTGCTCGTAAATACCCTTGCCGTCCAATTTATATTTCTCAACCAGAGCCGCCGCGGAACCGGACTCTCCAAACACGTCCTGCATTCCGATTTTCATAACGGGAACCGGATAAGACTTACAGAGGGCGTCGCACACCGCGCTGCCCAGTCCGCCGATTACGGAATGTTCCTCCGCCGTCACCACTTTCCCGGTTTTTCTTGCGGAGTTTACAATAATCTCCTCGTCAAGGGGCTTGATGGTACAGATGTTAATCACCTCGGCGCTGATGCCCTCCTGCGAAAGCATTTCCGCCGCTTCAAGGGCGCTGCCCACACAGATGCCTGTGGCTGCAATGGTGACGTCCTCTCCCTCCCGGACCACCGTTCCCTTCCCTATTTCAAATTTGTAATCCGGCCTGTCGTTAATCACAGGACAGGCAGCCCGCCCGAACCGCATGTAAACAGGGCCTTCATAGGCTGCAGCCGCTTTCACCGCCGCTTTTGCCTCCACGTCGTCTGCCGGACACATTACCACCATGCCCGGAATCGTTCTCATAAGGGCAATGTCCTCGTTGCACTGGTGGGACGCGCCGTCTTCTCCTACGGTGATTCCCGCATGGGTGGCGCCGATTTTTACATTCAAATGGGGATATCCCACGGAATTTCTCACCTGCTCAAAAGCCCGGCCCGCCGCAAACATGGCAAAGCTGCTGACAAAAGGAATCTTGCCTGTGGTTGCAAGCCCGGCTGCAATTCCCACCATATTGCATTCCGCAATGCCGCAGTCAATGTGCCGCTCAGGATACGCTTTTTTGAATACGCCCGTCTTGGTGGCCGCCGCCAAATCCGCGTCCAGCACCACCACGTCGGGATTTTCGGCTCCCAGCTCAAGCAGCGCGTTTCCGTAGCTTTCTCTGGTTGCAATCTTCTTAACTTCTTTTTTATTTACATCCGCCATTACGCTTCTCCTTCCTTCGCCAGTTCTTCGCCAATCTTCTCAAGGTCCGCCATTGCCACCGCGTACTGCTCGTCGCCGGGCGCCTTGCCGTGCCAGTCAACGCTTCCCTCCATGAAAGAAACCCCTTTGCCCTTTAAGCTGTGGGCGATAATTGCCGTGGGCATCCCTTTTGTCTCCCTTGCTTCCTTAAAAGCTGCCCGGATTGCGTCAAAATCATGGGCGTCCACATTTATCACATGAAAATTAAAAGCTTCAAATTTTTTATCTATCGGATAAGGGGAGCAGACCTCCGCCACAGGCCCGTCTATCTGCAGCCCGTTATTATCCACAATCACTACCAGATTATCCAGCTTGCGGTGTCCCGCAAACATGGAAGCCTCCCAGACCTGTCCTTCTTCTAACTCGCCGTCGCCTAAAAGCGTATAAACTCGGAAATCCTTTCCGTCCATCTTAGCGGAAAGCGCCATGCCTACCGCCGCGGAAATCCCCTGTCCCAGAGAACCGCTGGACATATCCACGCCGGGAACATGCTGCAGGCAGGGATGTCCCTGAAGATAAGAGCCCAGCTTACGCAGCGTTGTCAAATCCTCCACCGGGAAAAATCCTCTGTGCGCCAAAGCGGAATAAAGCCCCGGAGCCGTGTGTCCCTTGGACAGCACAAAACGGTCTCTGCTTTCCATTTTGGGATTTTTCGGGTCAACATTCATCTCTTCAAAATAGAGATATGTATAAATGTCAGCCGCAGATAATGAACCGCCCGGATGTCCCGCTTTTGCGCTGTGGACTGCCGTAACGATACCCTTGCGCACTTCATTTGCCGTTTTTTTCAGTTCCAGATTATTCATGCTTTCCTCCATTTCCGTCAACCGCGTTTTTGTAAACAAGTAATATTTTATCACAACTGCTTCATATAATCAAACGAATAGTCAGACGAGGTGACAACTTTGCCCTCCGAAAAAAAATTTACCCGAAAACAGAAAATATTATGCCTGGCCGTACTGATTTTGTCCGGCCTGTTTCTTCTATATTATTATCTTTTCAGCGACAGCCGTAAATTCACGGTTCTCACCAGAGAACTGTTTTATTCCGAGCTTTCGGAAAACACCCTAAGCCTCCACTATACGCTGGCTTATCCCGAAAAATGGGGCTTTACCGGAGAAGCCGTACTTTCCTCCTATGAAACGGATAACACCGGCGGGGACGGAGACGGAACGGGAGCGGACACGCCGGACGAAAATCTGTCCCCGGCTGATGAAAACAGCGATTATGCGGATATTGCCGAAACCTTAAACCGCCTTTCCAAAATTTCCCGAAGCCGGCTAAACGACAGCGATGCCTACACCTATGATTTGCTGGAACGCTATCTGACCCTCCGCCTTAAAGGGGCGTCATACCCTTACTACAGCGAGCCCCTCGCGCCCTCCTCGGGAATGCAGTCCGGCCTGCCCGTTCTCCTTGCCGACTATACCTTCCGCTCCGAAAAGGACGTGACGGACTACCTGCACCTGTTAGACCAGACGGATACTTACTTTGAGGGACTCATTCAATATGAAAGGGAAAAATCCGCAAACGGGCTTTTCATGTCTGAGACTTCCGCCGAAAAAATCATAAAGCAATGCGTGGATATCATGGACAAAAAAGCGCTTTCCTCCGGCACCCATTTCCTCCACGACACCTTTAAAGAACGGCTGGATTTGCTTGCCCAAAACGGCGCCATCACAGATATTCAGAAAGAGCACTGGATTTCCGAAAACGACCGGCTTTTAACCACCGTTGTCGCTCCGGCTTACGAGGACGTGGCGGACGCCTTTACGGTTCTTTCGGGAACCGGCGTCAATACCATGGGGCTTAGCTATTTCCCCGACGGCCGCGCTTATTACGAATATCTGCTCGCCTCCACTACCGGTTCTTCCCGGAGCATTCCCGAAATCAAGGCTATGCTCTGGAACGATTTTCAGCAGAATATTGTTGCGCTGGTGAACCTGTACAATTCATGCCCGGAGCTTACGTCTGTAAGCGGCAGCTCCCGCGATACCTTCCCCCTTTCTTCACCGGAAGAAATGCTGGAGGATTTACGAAACCGGATTACGGATGATTTCCCGGATTTTCCGTCAGCCGAAAAAAACGGCGAATCAAAGTCCTCCCTTTTTCCCTCTGTCAGGAAAGCATCCGGCCAGGCCGACTCAACTTTAATTACAAACCGGGAGGCTTTCGTACCCGGTTACACTGTTAAAAGCGTATCTCCTTCCATGGAAAACTATACCAGCCCCGCTTACTACCTCACGCCGCCCATTGACGATATGACCAACAACGTTATTTATATTAACCACAAAAACTCCCCCGACGCCCTTACCCTTTATACCACACTGGCCCACGAGGGCTACCCGGGGCATCTTTACCAGACGGTTTACAGCCAGATATATATGAACGGCCAGAACGTTTCCCCTATCCGCTATCTGCTCCATTACGGCGGGTACGTGGAGGGCTGGGCCCTTTATGTGGAAAATCTCTCCTATGTTTATGCCGGTCAGCTTCTGGGAAAAGACCGACCTCTGGAAGCTCTGTGGTACGAAGCCTGCCGGCTCGACAGGAATCTTCAGTTATGCCTTTATTCTCTGCTGGATATCGCCATTCATTATGAAGGGGCGACGCCGAAACAGGTTCGGGCAATCCTTGGCAAAATGGGGATTACAAACGCGGAAACCGCATCCTCCATCTATCAGTATATCGTGGAGGAGCCTGTGAATTATCCGAAGTATTATCTTGGTTTTCTGGAATTTCTCAGCTTAAGGGACGCGGCGCGCCAATTATGGGGAGAGGAATTTACCCTGCGGCGTTTCCATCAGTTTGTGCTGGAAAACGGTCCGTCTGATTTTCAGGGGTTGCGGGAGAGGCTGGGGGTATCATAAACATATGGCAGGCGGCAGTCCATTTGCCGCTTGCCATATCTGTCAATCCTCCTCCATCATACTCTCCACATAACCGCCGTCCCAAAGCAATATTTTCAGTTTTTTCGCCGCCTCCACTGCCGGAGCGGTAAAATACTGATTGGTCATTACGGCTCCCACCATCCTGTCATAATAGTCCCTGCCCGCGTAGGCTTCCTGAATCGCTTTGACCCCAACCGGCGCCGTGTAGCGTTTGCACTGAACGGCATATGTCACACCGTCCTTTTCCGCCAGAATATCTATTCCATAGTCTCCGCTGCCTCGTGTCACTTCCACCTCCACAAATCCCCTTCGTTCAAGCAAATCCGCGCAGAAATATTCAAATTCGTGGCCGTCCATATCCTCAAAGGCGTCTGTATATCTGCGGCGTCTTAAGAAAAACCAGACTGTAATTGCCGCAAAAATAAGAATAAGTATAATAATTGCCACTATTTTAAACAAAGAGACTATTTCCATCATAGGTATTATCCTGCACTTTCCTCATATGTCAGATTTTTAACAATATCGTTGTATACGGAACTCCCGTCAAGCGTGGTTCCGAATGTGTCAATCCAAAAGGGTTTATAACCGCACCTGTACGCCGTCATTTGCGAAGCGATATTCGTAACGGAAGCCGAGTAAAAAGGAACAATCCCCCGTGCCAGCAGTTCTCCCGTCAGGCCGCGCACCAGATATGTCCCAAGACCGGCGTTTCTGTAATCTTCCGCCACATCCACGCCGACTTCCCAGACATCTTCTATGGATGATTCTGCCGCACCGGCGACTCCGATAATCCGGTTATCCCTTTTTGCAATAAAAACCGCTTTCGTGGGTGTTAAGCCCTTATCGTCAAAGGCCAGAGAGTTTTCAAACCCTTTCAGACCGTTTAATTGCAGAATATCTTTGCCTTCAATATACCTGCAGACGTAACCGCGGGCCATAGACCCATTTCCCGCATAACCACCGTCGGAAATATCCGGAATATAATGTATTGTCTGCCCATACACAAACGGTAATTCAAAAATTTCATCCTTGCTCCTATTTGGCAGCAGTGTTTTGGCTTTTGTATGCCAGTCCTTAGATGTGCAGACCAATACACAATTTTTATATGCCAGTATTTTAATGTA
>CAMSTM010000017.1 GCA_947063675.1 uncultured Lachnospiraceae bacterium
TTTTCTTTTGAGGATAAGTTGCGGGCTGTAAATATGTATCTAAGAGGCTATGGATAACTGTTCCCATAACGGCGATAAGGTAAAGGCTGCCGTTATCGCCTATGCTTCTAAATGGGCAGAGCAGGGACTGGTTCCGAAGGAATTTCTGGAGTATGTACAGGATTCTTCAAAGGTTACCTATCCATGGAGCATGATTGACAAAATCACTCCCCGTCCCGACCCCAAGGTTCAGAAAATGCTTGAGGACGACGGTTTTGAAGACAATTACACAATCATTACCGAAAAACGTACCTATACGGCTCCTTTTGTCAATGCGGAAGAAACCGAGTATCTGGTTGTGGAGGATAACTACACCAATGGCCGTCCTCCTTTAGAGCTTGGCGGCGCGTTGTATGTTGACCGTGAAACCGTTGATAAAGTGGAGAGAATGAAGGTCTGCACCTGTTTGAACCCTCTGCACACAGCAATGTCAGTTTACGGCTGTATGCTGGGATATGACCTTATTTCCGCCGAAATGGAAGATGAGGATATCAAGGGCCTTATCAAGAAGATGGGCTACATCGAGGCAATGCCGGTTGTGGTAGACCCGGGCGTTCTGAAACCGGCTGATTTCATCGACGCTGTGCTTAACCGCCGTCTGCCGAATCCGTTCATGCCCGACGCGCCTCAGCGTATTGCAACGGATACCAGCCAGAAGTTGTCCATCCGCTTTGGCGAAACCATCAAGGCCTATCAGGCAAGAGGCCTTAATATGGATGAACTGATTCTGATACCTCTGGTACTTGCCGGATATGCCCGTTATATTAAGGGAATCGATGATGAAGGCAAGGCATTTGAGCCCTCGCCCGACCCGCTCCTTGCAGAGCTTTCGGCGATTGTAGCTCCCCTTGAGGTAAAAGAGGGCGAACAGGACTTCTCCTGCCTGAAAGAACTTTACAGCCGCAAGGACGTGTTTGGCGTTGACCTGTACGAAGCAGGCCTCGGCGAGCGCATCGAAGGTATGGTGGCAGAGCTGTACGCAGGCCCCGGCGCCGTGAGAAAGACGCTGCATAAATATGTTTCTGCAAGATAATACGATATTTTAAATAGCAGGCCGTTACAGGGCCGGACAATATAACCAAAAACAGTAAAGGAACCGGAGCAATTTGAAGCCGGTTCCTTTTTGGTATGTGCTTTTGAGCATTTAATAGAAACAATTGGAAGAAAAAAATTGTAAATCTAAAAGTAAAATTCAAAGTTTTCCGCATACTAAAACAGAAAATTTCTCTTTTACTATAAAATAAAGGATGTGGAAACTTGAACTACTTAGATGAAGCAAATCATGGCAAGGCTGCCGGATATAAAAAATTTTTATATGTCATGCTTGTTTTCGGCATAACTGCAGTGATGATTTCTTTCTATTATTTTATGTGGCTCAGTGTTCCGTCCACCATCATGATAAAGGCGGGGGTGGAGCAGGAATTGGATTTTAAAGTACCGGCCACCGGTGAACTATATCGGGAAGCAGTGGAGGTGAGCGGCCCCGCTGTCGCAGCCCCGGAAGCGCAAGGAAGCCTTTACATTGACTTAGGGAGGCCGGTTACAGTAAAAGCAAACCAGGTCGAGCAATATAAGCTTCAGTTAAAGTTGTTCGGCGTTATTCCCCTAAAGGAAGTAGATGTAGAGGTCATTCAGGATTTACAGCTGAAGCCGGCGGGTATCCCAATCGGAATTTACGTAAAGACAGAAGGGGTGCTTGTAGTGGGAATCGGAGAATTTGAGGGAGAGGACGGACAAAAATTTACCCCGGGAAAGTATGTATTCCAGGTGGGAGACTATATATTGGAAATTAACGATGAGGAAATCAATGAAAAAAAGGAGCTAATAGAAAGAGTCAGCCACAGCGAAGGGCAGGAAATGGTATTTAAAGTAAAACGCGGAGACGCCCTGATAGAAGTGAAAACCAGACCGGAGATGAATCAGAATGGAGAGTACAAATTAGGCGTCTGGGTCAGGGATAATGCCCAGGGGGTGGGCACCATGACCTATATTGACGAGCATGGATGCTTTGGCGCGTTAGGACATGGCATAAACGATGTGGATACCAGCACATTGATGAGCCTGTCCAAAGGAACTCTTTATCACACGGAAATTATAGGAATCACAAGAGGCGCCAACGGCTCGCCGGGAGAACTGACGGGTTTTATTGAGTATGACGATAAAAATATTATGGGAGAAATCACAGCCAACACGCCCAGAGGCATTTTTGGAATCTGCACGCCGGAAACTGAAACCAATGCGGATAACGATTACTATCCCCTTGGACTGAAACAGGAAATCCAAAAAGGCCCGGCACAGATTATATGCTCACTGGGAGATGAAACACGGATATACAATATTGAAATCACGGATATAAATCTTGAAAACGACAATATCAACAGAGGAATCGTCCTGAAAATTACAGACCCCGAGCTCCTTGCGGCGACAGGCGGAATCGTTCAGGGAATGAGCGGCAGCCCCATCATCCAAAACGGCAAACTAATCGGCGCAGTAACCCACGTTCTGGTTCAGGACCCCACCAGAGGATACGGGATATTTATTGAAAACATGCTCGTGCATTGAGTCCGGGCAGACGCAGAGCCAGAGGGAAATTTATCAAGCTTGCTTGAATAAATTTCCCTCTGGCTCTGCGTATATCCGGCGAAAGCCGGACATGAGCGAAACGAAGTGAAGCGAATGCTGCCTGCAGAGGGGAAGCGAGCGGAACGAAGAGAAGCGAATTCAAAGGCATGGTAAATGACATGCCCCCACCCTCCTTCATTTTTGGTGCGGTCAAAGCCCTTTAGGCAGATGCTGCTGGTAATCCGGCAGCTTTTTTGGTAAGGCATGGGAACAAAGCTTCTGACCACCCGGATTGGACCTCTGCCGTTATCGTAAGGCCCGATATACCGTGAAGCCAGGGGTTCCACAAAGGGGTATTTTTCTCCGAACTGAGAGTGGCGGATTGTAAAACGGGGTGTTTTTTCCCCGTCAAAATAAAAGGAAAAGGCAGGTTCCTCGCAGCTGGGATAGCGGTGCTGGACAAAATTATAAATGCATCCCGGTCCCAGATGCTCAAAAAGAACCCATTCCCCGTTTTCGTCCTGATAGAGGTTCCAGTCCCAGTCGGCATTGCCTCCGGTTTTGTCAATGCTGCCTTCATAATGGGCCCGGCAATGGGCCTTGGGGACAGGGAGGGCTTTGGGGTTTAATAAAGTTTCATAAACATTCATAACGGATACTCCAATCTACATTTACAGATTTACCAATCATCATATGGTTATCTGTATTATAAAAAGTGAGGAGGAAATCACAAGGTAGGATTCTATGATTTTTGTAAAAAAGTAAAGATGCTTATAAGGCATAATACAGAATGCAATACAGGTATTGGACATCCCTCCAGAATATGTCTATAATAATGAAAACATCCGAAGGAAAATATTGTCCGGGCGCTTTTAAAGGAAGGCAGCCGGAAAACGGAAAAAGAGGAGGGCTACAATGAAATATGTAAAACTGGGCAATTCGCAGCTTAAGGTTTCCCGCGTCTGCATGGGATGTATGGGATTTGGGGATGCCGGAAGCGGGCAGCATTCCTGGACTCTTGACGAGGAAAGTTCACGGGAGATTATAAAGCAGGGGCTTAACGCCGGTATCAATTTTTATGACACAGCCATCGGCTATCAGGGAGGAACCAGCGAGCAGTATGTAGGACGCGCCCTGCGGGATTTCGCAAAGCGGGAGGATGTGGTGGTGGCGACAAAGTTTCCGCCCCGGACGAAAGAAGAAATTGAAAAAGGCGTGACCGGACAACAGCATGTCGCCCGGATGCTGGATAAAAGCCTGTCAAACCTTGGAATGGACTATGTGGATTTGTATATCTGCCATATGTGGGATTATAATACGCCGGTATATGAGATTATGGACGGATTAAATCAGGCGGTGAAGGCGGGAAAAGTCCGTTATATCGGCATTTCCAACTGTTATGCCTACCAGCTTGCCAAAGCAAACGCCGTGGCGGAAAAAGAGGGGTTTGCAAAATTTATTTCCGTACAGGGGCATTATAATCTGATTTTCCGGGAGGAGGAGCGGGAAATGGCAAGGCTCTGCAAGGAGGATAATATCGCCATGACTCCTTACAGCGCGCTGGCGGGCGGACGGCTTGCAAAGCTGCCCGGAGAGACTTCCAAACGTCTGCAGGAGGATGCGTATGCCAAATCGAAATATGACGCAACCGCCAGGCAGGACGGTATGATTATTGAGCGTGTGGCGCAGCTTGCCGAAAAGCACGGCGTGACCATGACGGAAATTTCACTTGCATGGTTGCTCACAAAGGTGACGTCTCCCGTGGTGGGCGCAACAAAAAAACGGCACATTGACGGAGCGGCAGGTGCGGTCGATATTGTTTTGGACAGGGAGGAGATTGCTTATCTGGAGGAGTTATATGTTCCCCATAATCTGGTGGGGGTTATGTCGCAGAACGGAGCGTGAAAACGCTATTTTTTCCCAAGATATCTTCGAAGGGTTTCCTCAAAAAACGCCAAATCATCGTCATTTAAGAGCTTCAACTGATCCACAATCCCGTGAATGCGGTCGGGGTTGTGGATATCTTTGTCAAAAAATTCCTGAGGGCTGATTTTAAAATAATTGCAGATATCAAAAAAGACAGACATGGAGGGGGATGTCTTGCCGGAGGTGATAGACTGTATATAAGAATGACTGCGGCCTAATTCCAGACTTAACTGATATTCAGACATATCCTTAAGCATTCTCAGTTCGGTAATTCTTTCACGGACAAACTTCGCATCCATTTTGTTTCCTCCATTAACACCCATGCGGCGCTTACAGCGTATCGCCTGCATGAAAGTTAACTGCCTTGACATTGCCGGGTATTTCAGAGTCAACAACCCTGCGGCAAGCAGATACATTTATAAGTGTATCTGTAAAGAGAATACCCATATACTATTTAAAATAGTTATATATAATTGAAATAATAATAAAAACTATTTTAAATAGTTGTATCGCAAAAAAACAGGAATGTTGTGTCAATTGGTGTAAAATTTAAGAAGGTGTTTCACAAATTTAAGTGGCAAAGGAGCTTTTCATCCGGTGAATAATGCAAAAATGAAGGAAATGTATGAATTGCAGCTGCAGGCATATCAAAATCAACTGGAAATTCTGAGAAGCGCCAATGAGGATTATAGAACGCTCCGCCATGATATGAAGCATCATATTGTCATGCTTACGGATTTTATTTATAAGGGCGAGAATGAAAAGGCGCTGGAATATCTGGGAAAAATCAGCAGTTATGCGGCAGGAAACAGAGGGTATGTGGAAACCGGAAACTCAGGGATAGACAGCCTTATCAATTATATGGCCGCAAAAATAAAGAAAGCTTCCGGGCAGGTGCTGGCGGATATTTACCTTCCGCCGGGGCTTGCCGTTGATAATTTTGACATGAGCGTTATACTGGGGAATCTGCTGTTAAATGCATGTGAAGCAATGGAAAACTGTCCGCAAAAGGAGCTGACGATTGTTTTAAGGTATAACAGAGGGATTTTGCTTATCTGTATAGAAAATACGTATGACGGAATTCTCGAGGAGAAAAACGGAAAAATAGTGACAAGAAAAGAAGACGCGTCCAGGCACGGCGTAGGACTTGCCAGTGTGCGGCGGGCGGTTAGAAAATATGACGGAAATATAAAAATCCATTCCGATGAAAGGAGGTTTCGGGTGGAAGCCGTGTTGTATGTCGGCCGGAAATAGGGAGAACAGGCGATACCTGTAAGATATCATAAAAAGGCGGAACCGGTTATTCCGCCTTTTTATTAATGTAATTGGCTTTAAACTTGGAGTACATAATTTTCTGGCTGTGGTAAAGACCGTAGTACCCCGACAGCATATAACTGAACGCCGCGGTCAAAAGAAAATAGGGCATTCCTTCATAGCCAAAGAGCTCAAAGCTGATGAGCAGGGAGGTGATGGGGCAGTTTGTCACGCCGCAGAAAACGGCAGTCATGCCGGCGGCTGTGCACAGTGAAGGGGAAAACCCCAGAAGGTTTCCGAACAGGCAGCCGAAGGTTCCGCCGATACAGAAAGAGGGAACAATCTCGCCGCCCTTAAAGCCCGCGCCTAAGGTGGCGGCGGTAAACAGCATCTTAAGCAGAAACATTTCCCACCGCGCCTCTCCTTTCATAGCGGGCTCAATCAGGGCGATGCCGGAGCCGTTATAGGTCTGGCTGCCCACAAGCAGGGTCAGAACAATCACAAGGCAGCCGCCGGCAAAAATTCTTATGTAGGGATTGGGAAAAAATTTGTGGTAAAGGTGTTCCGACTGATGAAGCAGGATACAGAACAAAATGCTAATCAGGGCGCACAGAGCCGCCAGAACAGTGATTTTTACCGCAGAGTCTATTGTAAAGGCGGGGATTTCCCCGAGAAGGAAAAGCTCCGCTTCCGCACCGAAACGGGAGGCAATGCTGTGGGCAATCAGGGAGGCAATCACACAGGGAACCAGGGCGGAGTAGTGCATAATCCCCACACTGACTACTTCCATGGAAAAGATGGCGGCGGCCATAGGGGTTCCGAACAGGGCGGAAAAGGCCGCGCTCATACCGCACATGGTCATGATATGCTTATCCTTTTCATTAAAGCGAAACAGCTTTCCGATTTCATTTCCGATACTTCCGCCAAGCTGCAGGGCAGCGCCTTCCCGTCCGGCGGAGCCTCCCAGCAGATGGGTAATTAATGTGGAAACAAAAATCAGCGGCGCCATGCGGACAGGAAGCTCATCTCCTGAGTGAATCGAGGAAAGGACCAGATTAGTTCCCGAGTCCTTTTCATCGTGGAGCAGATGGTAAGCGCCCACAATAAGAAGGCCGCCAAAGGGGAGCAGCCAGATAAGCCAGGGATATTCATCCCGCGACGCGGTTACGTATGCCATACAAAAATAAAACAAAGTGCCCACAGCGCCCACGACGATTCCCGAAATAATGGCGAAAATAACCCATTTGACGGAGGTTCGCGCGCGCTGTAAATTATGGTGGATTTTGTGCTTTAACCTTTCGTTCATGACAGTTGCCTTTCCTGTTTTGCAGTACTCTCAGTATACAACTTTTCACCCTGAAAATCAATTTTGTAAAATCCGTTTCCGGGAATTTTTGCTGCATTTTGTTGAATTTGCTTTCTTTCTGTGATAAATTCACTTATAGCACTAATTTCCAGAATATGGAAATTTTACGGTAAGCGGGCTTGCAGGGCAGAGCGGCGCCTGATTGCGGCGGTATCATTGGAAGGGTGATGCGTATTGAAAAGAGAGTATGTGAAGCAAAATGTCTACGACGCTTTTATTGAGCGTCTGCATTTTATTTTTCAGGAATTTAATAACATTTATGTGTCCTTTTCCGGCGGAAAGGACAGCGGGCTTTTGCTGAATATGGTGCTTGACTTTCGGAGGAAATATTATCCTGACAGGATAATAGGCGTTTTCCACCAGGATTTTGAAGCGCAGTACACGGTGACGAGCGAGTATGTGGAGAGAACTTTTGAGAGGATAAAGGATGAGGTGGAGCCTTACTGGGTGTGCCTTCCCATGGCCACAAGGACGGCGCTTAGCAGCTATGAGATGTACTGGTATCCCTGGGACGATACGAAAAAAGAGGTCTGGGTAAGGCCCATGCCGGAAAAGGAATATGTTATCAATCTGGAAAATAATCCCATTACCACTTACCATTACCGGATGCATCAGGAGGACCTTGCAAAGCAGTTTGGACGCTGGTATCGCGCAATCCACGGCAGCAAAAAGACGGTCTGCCTTCTTGGAATGCGCGCGGACGAATCTCTGCAGCGGTACAGCGGATTTTTAAATAAAAAGTACGGATATGAGGGGGAATGCTGGATTACCAATCAGTTTAAGGGCGTCTATTGTGCGTCGCCTTTATATGACTGGTCGTCAGGGGATATCTGGCATGCAAATTATCTGTTTGGCTATGATTATAATTATTTATACGATTTGTATTATATGGCGGGGCTTAAGGTTTCACAGATGCGGGTGGCCTCTCCCTTCAACGATTATTCCAAAGACGCTCTGAACCTTTACCGTGTGATTGACCCGGAAATCTGGGCAAAGCTGGTGGGAAGGGTACAGGGTGCGAACTTCGCCTGTATTTACGGTAAGACGAAAGCCATGGGCTACCGCAATATCACGCTTCCCGAGGGGCATACATGGAAATCCTTCACTCTTTTTTTGCTGGAAACGCTTCCGGCGAGGCTCCGCAACAATTATGTGAAAAAATTTAAAACCTCCATTGAATTCTGGCATAAAACCGGCGGAGGGTTGGACGAGGAATCCATCACAGAACTGGAGCGGCACGGGTATCAAATCAAAAGAAACGGCGTTTCCAATTATACCCTGAGCAAGAAAACAAGAATTATTTTTCTTGGGGATATCCCCGACGACACTGACGATATTAAGTCGACAAAAGACATTCCAAGCTGGAAAAGGATGTGCTATTGTATCCTGAAAAACGACCATATCTGCCGTTTTATGGGGTTTGGGATGAGCAAGGAACAGAAAAAGCGGATTGATGTTATCAGAAAAGAGTACAAAAGCGTAGAGGAGATGGAATATGGAGTATAAGAGTCCGGTTTACCAGGTGATTCCGGTTCCTATTGAAAAAATACAGCCGAATACCTATAATCCGAATACGGTGGCGCCGCCGGAGATGAAGCTGCTCTATGAGAGCATTAAAATTGACGGTTACACAATGCCCATTGTGTGCTATTATAATAAGGAAAGCGATACTTATATTATCGTGGACGGTTTTCACCGTTACAGAATCATGAAAGAAAACGCCGATATTTATGAGAGGGAAAAGGGGATGCTCCCTGTGTCGGTGATTAACAAGTCAATTGACCAGAGAATGGCAAGCACGATTCGTCACAACAGGGCAAGGGGAAGCCATGATGTGGATTTGATGAGCAATATTGTAAAAGAGCTTCATGAGCTGGGAAGGTCGGACGCGTGGATATCCAGACATCTTGGCATGGACAGGGACGAAATTCTGCGTCTGAAGCAAATCACCGGCCTTGCGTCGCTTTTTAAGGATATTAAATTCGGCGACGCATGGCGTCCGGTGGAGGAGGAAGGCGAATGATAATCGGGACACATATGTCTATTGCGGACGGGATTGCCCGGACGGCGGAAAATGTGGTGTGGATGGAGGCAAATACCATGCAGATTTTCAGCCGCAATCCCAGAGGCTCAGGCTATCGAACCTACAGTAATGAGGAAATAAACAAATTTCAGAAAATAAGAAAGGAAAACGGCTTCGGCCCCCTTCTGGCCCATGCGCCTTACACCATGAACCTTGCCAGCCCGAAAGAGAAGGTGTATGAGTTTGCATGTATGGTGATTAAAGAGGATATCGCCAGGATGGACGCCCTTGGCATAGAGTATATTGTATTCCATCCGGGAAGCCATACAGGAATCGGGGCGCAGGAAGGAATAAAGAACATCATTGCCGGTTTGAATCAGGCGATTACAGGGCAGGAGAATATTACAGTGCTTCTGGAAACCATGTCGGGAAAGGGGACGGAAATCGGAAGGAGTTTTGAGGAGCTTAAGGCGATTTATGACGGCATGGCGCATCCCGAGAGGGTAGGCGTATGTCTGGATACCTGCCATGTGTTTTCGGCAGGCTATGATATTGTTCATGACCTTGATGGTGTCCTTGCGGAGTTTGACCGCATTTTAGGGCTTTCTCTGCTGCGGGCGGTTCATTTAAATGACAGCCTTACGCCCTTTGGGGCGAATAAGGACCGCCATGCAATAATCGGCGGCGGGGAAATTGGTCTGGACGCATTGCTTTCCGTGATGAAGCATCCGCTTCTTGGGGAGCTGCCTTTTTATCTGGAAACGCCTCTGGACGATGCGGGGCATAAGGAGGAAATCAGGAAGCTGAGGGAACTGGCCGGAAGCTGACGGAGACGGAAAAGCGCTGCGGCGGTTGCGGAATCTGGCCGGAAACGGAAGAAGACGCAGGTCGGCGACGATATCAGGAGGATTTATGAAAAAGGATTTGACCGAAGGGAACGTGATGGGCACGATGCTGCGGTTCGCCGGGCCCATGATACTGGGGAATCTGTTACAGCAGTGCTATAACATTGCGGATACTCTGATTGTGGGACGGTATCTGGGGCCGGATGCGCTTGCGGCGGTGGGAAGCGCCTACACGCTGATGACATTTTTGACATCAATACTGATTGGACTTTGTATGGGAAGCGGAGCCGTGGTTTCATTTTATTACGGGAAAAAAGAGGAGTTGCAGATGAAAAAGAGTATGCTGGCCTCTTTTTTATTTATTTCCGCCGTGACACTTGCCCTGAACGGGCTTGTGTTTCTGACAATCCATCCCATTTTGCATCTTTTACAGGTGCCGGAGAGCATTTATGATTTGATGCATGAATATGTGTTTATGATTTTCTTCGGCATTGTGTTCGTGTTCCTCTATAATTATTTTGCCTATCTTCTGCGCGCCCTGGGCAATTCCGTAGTTCCGCTTTATTTTCTCGGGGCGGCGGCGGCGCTTAATATTGTTCTGGATGTGCTTTTCGTGATGGGATTTCAGATGGGAGCAGGGGGAGCGGCTCTTGCAACCGTGATTGCCCAGGCGGTATCAGGGCTTGGAATCGGCATTTATACCTGGCTTCGGGAACCGGCGCTGCGCCCGGGGCGGGAGCATTTTGCCATTGACAGAAAAACCTCGAAAGAAGTGATGCGCAACTCGGTTGCCGCCTGTCTCCAGCAGTCGGTGATGAATTTCGGGATTCTGATGATACAGGGACTGGTAAACAGCTTCGGCACCGTTGTGATGGCGGCCTTTGCTGCGGCGGTTAAGATTGATTCCTTTGCCTATATGCCGGCTCAGGAATTCGGCAACGCGTATTCCCTGTTTATTTCCCAGAATCACGGAGCCGGAAAGGACGGGAGAATCCGGGAGGGGACGCTGAGGGCGGCGGCGGTTTCCGCTTCCTTCTGCTTTGTGATTTCCGCAGGGATTTTTGTGCTGGCGCCATATCTTATGCGGATTTTTGTGGACGCCGGGGAGCGGGAAATCATAAGAACCGGCGTGCAGTATCTGCGGATTGAAGGGGCTTTTTACTGCGGAATCGGGCTTTTGTTCCTTTTATACGGATTTTACCGGGGGGTGGAAAAGCCGGAAATGTCGCTGGTGCTTACCGTCATTTCCCTTGGAACGAGAGTGCTTCTCGCCTATATGCTTTCCCCTGTTTCATGGATTGGCGTTCTGGGTATCTGGTGGGCGATTCCCATCGGGTGGTTTCTGGCGGACGCTGTGGGGATTGCGTACATGAGGAGGATTGGAGGGTATCGGATTTTGGGGAAGGACAGAGCAGTGTGAGAGTACGGTGTTTACTTTTACGTTTGTTTCGGGTACAATATTATAATAAAAGCATTGATAAAAAATCAGGGCGCAGGGAAAAAACATGAAGCATATTGAAATAAAAGGATTATTTAACAGATTTAATTACAGTTTTGATTTTGGCGGGCAGGAGATACAGATGCTGACCGGACCGAACGGGTTTGGAAAATCTACTATTTTAAGATGCATAAAGGCTTTTTCGGACAGCGATTTGCGGTATTTTTTTACGCTGCCCTTTAAGAGTATCAGGATAGGGAATTCTGAAATAAAAGAAGAGGTTTTGATAGAGAAAAATGCCCAAAAGCAGCTGTTAATAAATGGAAAATATATCACAGAAAAAATCATGCTGGAATATAAAAGTCCGTATCCCAGAAACGGCGTTGATGGAAGAATTGATTATATGGCAAAGATATGGGATGAATCCGAACAGAATACTTCCGATTTGGGGCAACTCGGTAAAAGTGATTATAAAAAGATACTTATAACAATGAAAGATATTGTTGGCGATGTTTTTTTCATAGAAGAACAGAGATTGATTCAAAGGAAGCAAAATGAAAAAAACAGTTTCTATTTTGATGCGAAAGGAGTGCTCAGAACAGAAAAAAACAGCGGGGACTGGGAGAGTATCATAGAACTCATACCGGGAAAAATTAAAGGGTATCTGGACACCGTTGCAGGAGAGTATGCCAATAAAGCGAATTCTCTGGACGCCACATACCCGCAGAGGCTTTTTGACGACAGCGACGACAGCTTTTCGGAGGAAGAATATAAACGTCAGCGGGAGCTTATGAACGAAAAACTGGATAAGCTCAAAAAATATGAAATTTCCCAGTTCAGAAAAATGGAGGCGCAATATAAAGCAAAGTACGAGAAGGCTCTGAAAATTTATTTTGAAGATTTTAATGAAAAATATAAAACTTATGAGCAGTTGATTGAAAAGTTGGACATGTTTACAGACATGGTCAACAAAAGAATTTACTTTGATGAAATCAGAATTGATAAGGATAAGGGCTGCGTAGTGGTCGATAAAGAGAACGAGAAGGATGTTCTGGATTTAAATAAGCTCTCTTCCGGGGAAAAAGAGATTATCGTTTTATTTTATAAGCTGATTTTTGAAGTAAAAGAGGGTACGATGCTGCTTCTGGACGAACCGGAAATATCGCTTCATGTCGCGTGGCAGAGAATGTTTGCGGAGGATATGTATACAATAGCCAAAAAACGCGGAATAAGGATACTGGCGGCAACGCATGCACCGATGATTATCAACGGACACAGGGATGTACAGATAGATTTGGGAGAATTATATGGGAGAGCTTGCAAAAGACTCAATCAGGCGTGAACTGGAAGATGCCGTATGTTATGATATTGATAACATGAGACTTCTTCTTGCGGAGGATTTCAGGCATACAAAAGGATTTGTCTTTCTGGAAGGGCCGGACGACGTTAAATTTTTCAGGAGACAATTATCAGATGTGGCAATAGGGATTGAGTATTATGGAACCGGCGGAAAGCACGGAATAGAAAAAGCTCTTGCAGACGAGAGCATGAAAGATGACAGGGTAATAGGAATATGTGACAGAGATTATTCAGAGGAACAGGCGGACAGAATATTTTATTGTGACAAATGCTGTCTGGAGCTGATGGTGATAAGCGAAAACGAGGTGTGGCATAAATTTTGTGATTTATATTATAATGGAGAGGAAGATTATGCATCTGTTCTGGCAGGAATATTGCGACAGCTTGCGCCTGTCAGTATGCTAAGAAAAGAGAATGCACAGAAAAATGCGGGAATAGAGGAGGTTGATTTCCGCAAATTGAAGCTTGGAAAATATTTGGATGTACATAATATTGACATTTGTCAGGCATTTACTGACTGCGGCTGGAAAGGGTATTATGAGCATTGTCTGCGGCTGGCAGCAAATTTGACGGATGCAGAATTATATGAGTATACAAATGGACACGATTTATGCAAAATTTTAGGGATGATATGCGAAGGCGGAAAAGGACCTTTAGGGGAGAAGAAGGTAAGAGATATTCTATATAAAAAATATGAAAGAAGAAATTTTGTGAAAACTGATTTGTATAATGACTTAAAACAATATCAGAATCAGGAAAGCCGGACGTGGAAATATGTAGACTAAGATGAAGGCCTGGCCGATTGGGAGAAGAGAATGCTTCTGAATAAAAATATTGTATTTGAAATTATTGATACGAATTTTATAGATGATGTAACTGACTGCTGTGAAGAATCTATTCTGAGGATGGACGAAGACGAGTTGGGCGATTACTTTGAAGAATATGCAGATAAAGCCTGTCTGGAGACCATTTATGACATTAATGTAGAGGATTATGATGAGGAGGAAAAGGACGGAATCCAGACAGTGGAGGGCTTGCTGGAAATCGCGGCGCTGATTAACGGATATGCAGATTGGGGAGATGAAGCGGAGTACATCGGAGATGCGGAGGTGATTCTGGGCTTTGCATTTTCTTTTCAGATTGATACACAGACGAATGAAGTCGGTTTTTTTGATATTGCCTGGGAGTATTAGCCTGTAACGGAGAAATCTATGATAACCATAACAAAAGATAATTTTTCCATAAAACAAATCTGCGAATCGGGACAGTGCTTCCGGCTGGATAGGATTAAAATGCCGGGGGAACAGAGCAACGTTGTAAAAATGGAGGAAGCAGAACGGTATAACCTTATTGCTTTTGGAAAATACCTGGAAATTGCGCAGGAGGGGAATCGGCTTTCCTTTGACTGCAAGCAGGAGGAATTTGACAGTCTGTGGAAAGGCTATTTTGACCTTGAGGAGGACTACGGGAGAATCATCGCCTCTATTGACGGGGAGGATGACTATCTTTTTAAGGCGGCTTCCTATGGAAGCGGAATCCGCATTCTCAGGCAGGATTTATGGGAGATGATAGTATCTTTTATTGTTTCCCAGCAGAATAATATCAAACGGATAAGGAAATGCATTTCTCTTTTGTGCCGGAGGTATGGAGAGGAAAAGGCGGCGGCTTCGGGAAAACGCTATTATGATTTTCCCACGGCAAAGGCTCTTGCCGGGGCGTCTTTTGAGGAGTTATATGCCTGTAATCTGGGCTACCGCAGCCGGTATATCCATGAAACCGCCGTGAGTATTGCGGAAGGAGCCGTGGATTTGGAGGCGGTCAGGAAAATGGACTATCTGGCGGCAAAGGCGGAGCTTATGAAGCTTTGCGGTGTGGGAATCAAGGTGGCGGAATGCATCTGTCTGTTTGCCCTGCATAAGACGGAGGCGTTTCCGGTGGATACGCATATCAGTAAGGTGCTTACGGCGCAGTATCCGTCGGGATTTCCTTTCGACAGGTACAAAGGTTATGCGGGGACTTTGCAGCAGTATATCTTTTATTATGATTTGATGAACGGGTGAGGAGGAAAATGAACCAACTAAAAAATGAGCCGATTCATGATAAACGAGAGTTGGAGTTTGCGGTATTTTGTATCGAAAATATAGCGCTGGCGCTTGGTGTCAGCCCGGAAAAGGTGTATATTGCGCTGTCGGAGAACAGCGATATTTTGAACGGATATATTGTTCCGTGTTATGACGCTCTGCATACTCAGGGAAAAGAGTATATTGTAGAGGATATTTTGGCGTTGATGGAGAAAAGGGGTGTATCTGTATGACGGTGTATCATGGTTCCAATATTGAAATTATGAAACCGGATATGGCGCATTCCCGTCTGAAACTGGATTTTGGAAAAGGATTTTATACAACATCTCTTTTGCCTCAGGCGGAAAAATGGGTGGAGCGTTTTCGCCGGGGCGGAGGCGAGGGGATTATAAATATTTATCAATTGGATGAAGCTGTATGGACAGAGACGAGGATTCTTTGTTTTGACACTTATTCCGGCGAATGGTTGGATTTTATTACAGCCTGTCGTCAGGGAAAAGACACGTCAGACTATGATTTGATAATTGGCGGTGTGGCGAATGACAGGGTATTTAATACCTGTGAGTTGTATTTTAAACACTATATAGACAAGGATACAGCGATTGACAGGTTAAAATACGAGAAACCAAACCAGCAAATCTGCCTGAAAAACCAGAAAACCATCAACCGGTATCTTCATTTTGAGAGGAGTAAACGTAGATGAATGCAGAACCTCTGATTTTGCAGATGAAATATGCAGATATTATTCAGCTTTTTGCAGAGCAGGAAAAGATTTCCCTGGATGAAGCACTGTCGTTTTTTTATCATTCTGATACTTATCAGCTTTTGAAAGATGGTGTATCGGATATGCATTGCATGAGCGACGGCTATCTTGCGGAAGAATTGGAGCGTGAATATAAGAAGAATTTCTAAAAGGTGTAAAATTAAGAGTGTGACGGGAAATGAATCGGCGCGCAGGCAAAAGCAAAAGAAACAGATTGTACCTGACAGGCAGTTACAGTCTGTTTCTCTGTGTTATACCGCAAATATCCTGTATGCTTTCAAATCTGCGCTGGCTCAGCGCCGCCTTTCATATCCCGCCGCGCTTACCGCCATGGAAATCCCGAATAAAATCACGGCTCCGAGAAAGAGGGCGGGAACACAGCCCTGGGGAAAGCCTGCCATTTCTTCAAAACCAGGGCCGTCTTCAAAATATTTAATCAGGAAAAACATAGGGATAAACACGAAAAATCCCATTATCTGTGCGGACTGAAACCCGAACCAGTAGGTCATTGGCAGGCAGACGCCGGTCCACACCAGAGGAATGACTACAGCGGAAAGAATGGAAAGCTTCCAGATATTCCAGTCAAAGCTTCGAAAAAAAATGCCGGGGAGGAGATTCAGCAAAATACTTCCCGCAAGGCTGACGGACAGAGTGCAGAGAACGGAAAGATATTTGCCGGCCACCACGTGGAAGCCGTTTACAGGCATGGCAAGCTGGTATTTTTTCCAGCCGGCCCGCTCGTCAACGGTAAAGCACATGATATGCTGCATACCGATGGTGATTGAGAGCATAACGGAAGATAGCATACCGGCATAGGGACCGGCGTTGCAGATAAGTAAAATGATTGCCGCTCCGGCAATAAAAAGCAACTTTTTGTCGATACTTTTGTAAAAAAGGGAAATTTCCTTATAAATCAATCCTTTTATCATTTTTCGCTCCTGCCTCCTTTGATATAAAACAGCATAATTTCTTCTAAACTTGTGGAATCAACCACCACATTTTTGTATTTTTGTTTTGCTGCCTCCCGGTCATGGACAAGGCATTCCATAGAAAGCTTTTCTTCCCTGTAAATAATGTAGTCGTCGGGAGAAATGCCGGTGAATTTTTCCCTTCCGCATCTGATAATACCGTAATTGTAAATCAAATCATCCTTGGATTCTTCAAAAATAATTTTTCCCTGATGAATGAGAATTACGTAGTCGGCGATTTTCTGGATATCCGATGTGATGTGGGAGGAAAAAAAGATGGAGCGTTCCTCGTCCTGTATAAATTCCAGGAACAAATCAAGTATCTCATCCCGGACCACAGGGTCGAGTCCGGTGGTGGCCTCGTCAAGAATCAACAGCTTTGGCCGGTGCGCCATGGCGCAGATAATGGAAAGCTTCATTTTCATTCCCTTTGAAAGGGAGCCTATGGTTTTTGTACGGGGAAGCCGGAAGCGGTTCAGGTACTGCTCGAAAAGTGCTTTGTCCCATGATTTATAAATTCCCGACAGGATTTTTTCGAGGTCGTCGGCAGTAAAAATATCATGGAAATTGCAGCTGTCAAAGACAACTCCGATATCCTCCCTGACAGAAAAAGCCGTGTGGTCCTTTCCGAAAAGCTGTATCTGCCCGCCGTCCTTTTTCAGCTCATTCAAGATTAAGTTGATTGTGGTGCTCTTTCCGGCGCCGTTTTCTCCGATAAATCCTACAATTCTGCCTTTTGGCACCTGAAAGGACACATCTTTCAGAGAAAAATTGTCAAAGCTTTTGTATAAATTCCGTACAACAATATTATTTTCTTCCATATATTAAACCTCCGATACAATCTTGCCGCAGCGCCGACACATCCGGTATGCGGCAGCCATCTGTGCGGGTCTTGCGTCCGCCGGCTCATTCTTCATAAAACATTTTAAGAATCCCGGCCAGTTTTTCATAGCCAATCCCGTGTGCCCTGCCGATTTCCGCCGCCTTCTGCAAAAGCTCCTCCGCTGTCCGCAGCTGTTCTTCCCTGATAAATTCCATGTTTTGTGAGGCAACAAAGCTGCCTTTTCCCGATACGGTTTCGATAAAGCCGTCCCGGGTCAAATCCTCGTAGGCCCGCTGAACGGTAATGACGCTGATATGCAGGTCTTTTGCCAGCGCCCGCATGGAAGGCAGGGCTTCTCCGGCGGACAGGGTTCCCTTCATAATCATGCTTTTTATCTGCAGGCATATTTGTTCATAAATCGGCTTATCGCTGCCATTACTCAGGATAATTTCCATTTATCCGCCCCCTTCTGCGTACTGTCTGTAATTATTGTACTTAAATGATAAGTATAGTATAGACGCATAGAAAGAATATGTCAAGAGAGAAAAGGAAAAAATTTCACAGGTGATTATACAAAACAGACACAAAATATGCAAAACAGATAAGAATTTCCGTGATAATGTCTGTTAATATTATTTTATAGAAAAGGCTTCGGCCAAAAGAATGAAGGAGGAAGTAAGATGAAAAAGAAGAAATTATTGTCGATTTTGCTTTCAGTGGCGATGTTGACGGGCATTTTAAGCGGCTGCGGTTCCAAGCCGGCCGAAGGGACGGATGCGGGAAGCCAGACGTCCGGGGCGGAAAGCACTGATGAAGCTGCCAGTGCAGGAGATGAGCAGCAGGCGGCGGAGGAAGATACCGCTTCTGGGGAAAGCGCAACGGGAGATAAGAAGAAAGTCGTTTTCTGGAGCTGGGCATCGGGACAGCTTGATGCAACTTATAAGGCTTATTGCGAGGCGCACCCTGATATGGATTGGGAATTGGAAGAGGTAGTAGTTGCAGCTGAGGACTATCTTACTAAATTACAACAAGGGTATGCTTCCGGCGGGGATATGCCCGACATATTGATGGGGGAAATGGGGTGGAGAGGCAGCGCCTTTGCCCTTGATATCTGGGAAAATCTTGAAGAAGCGCCTTATAACTTTGACCGTTCTATCGTTATGGATTCTGTAATCGGCGGTATGGTGAATTCACAGGACCAGGTAATCGGTATTGAAAATGCATTAAATCCGGCGTTTATGATGTATAAGAAAGACTTGGCAAGGGAATATCTTGGAACAGATGACAGGATGGAACTTGAAGCAATGTTTAAAACCTATGATGATTATGCAAAGGTTGGCGCGCAGGTGTATGAGAAGAGTGGTGGAAAAGTAACCTTGTTTCCGGGATTACAGGATATATCCAATATGATGATGATGCAGCAGAGAAATGTTAATAATGTGGATGCCGACGGCAATGTGAATGTGAGCGGAAAAGTGCAAAGAGTGTTTGAGACGGTTGAAGTAATGAGAAGCGCAAAGGCCTGCGGCAATCTGGCACAGTATTCTACAGAATGGTCTAATGCTTTTGCAGACGGCGCCTGTATCCTTTTTCCAGGAGCTTCCTGGAGCGTGACTTATTGGGTAGAGCCCTATGACCCGGAAGGCATTGACAATTGGGGAATGTTTACACCGGCTGAAGGCGGCTTTGGCTGGGGAGGAACTTGTATGGGAATTTATAAAGATTCCAAAATGAAAGGAGAAGCATGGGATTTTATTTCCTGGCTGCTTTTATCAGAAGAGGGTGCAAAGACAATGAAGGAAGATACAGGTTTCTTTTTGCCAGTAAAGTCCTTATATGACGACCCGGAGTACACCAAAGGAACAAGACCGAACTTCGGTTCTCAGGAAATCAACGCTTTCATGATGGAAGAGATTTCCCCTAATATTCCCGAAGCAAGCCTGTCCATTTACGATAACCTTGTATCGGATTCCGTAAATATGGTGGTTCAGATGATGGGCGCGGACGAAAGTATGACGGCGGAAGACGCAATGACAGAGTTCATGACGGATTTACAGTCCAAGATACCGGATGTAACAGTTAAGTAACAAGCGCTGTCATGCTCCGCAAGTCAGCTTATTGTAACAAACGCTGCCACGCTTTGCGCGGCAGCTCATTGTAAACAGAGTGGGGATTGCTTACAGGGCGGTTCCCACTTATTTAAAGGATGGTTCGATGAAAGAAAAAAGTAAAAAGAAAAATAAGCTTGGTAAATGGCCTTATATCTTCGTGGCGCCCTTTCTGATTTCGTATCTTGCATTTTATCTGTATCCTATGCTGTATTCTTTTGCCATCAGCTTTACGGACTGGACGGCGGTTAAGATGAACGACAGGCAGTTTCTGGGGCTGCAGAATTATATCAGGGTTTTCACAGCCGACCCGCTGTTTTGGAGTTCTATTTTAAATACCGTGAAAATTATGATTATCGCCATGCCTCTTACCATTGTGGGCGGCCTTCTGGTGGCTGTGCTGATGTTTAATATTGTCAAAGGCAGGCAGTTCATACAGACTGTCAACTTTCTGCCTTATATCACAATGCCGGTGGCGGTGGGGCTGATTTTCGCAAATATGTTTAATACGAATATCGGGATGGTGAATACGGTGCTTACCCGGTTAGGGCTCATGGATGAAAAGATTAACTGGCTGGGAGATAGCAAATATGCCTTTATCGTAGTAATATTGATTTGTATCTGGAAAAATTTCGGATATTTTATGGTACTTTATTTATCAGGTCTTTCCACCATCAGCAACGAGTACTATGACGCGGCGAAGGTAGACGGCGCAAATGCGGTGCAGTCCTTTTTTAAGATTACGCTGCCCCTTCTTCGTCCCATTACCACCTTTGTGATTGTGCAGGGGGCAATCGGGGGCTTCCAGCTTTTTGACGAGGCCAAGACGCTGGTGTCCGGCTCAGGCTCCACCATTGTAGGAGGTCCCGGAAGGTCGCTTCTTACCATTGTGTGGTATTTTTACGACAGTTCCTTCCAGAATAATTCCAGATACGGGTACGGCGCGGCGATTGCCTTTAGTATGCTTCTTATTATTGCGGCGATGTCCTTTATTAATTTAAGGGTTCTGCGGGAAAAGAATGATAACTGAAAGAAAGGCTGGATAAAATATGAAGAAAAAAATAAAAAAGCTGCCTAAGGCAATAGCGATAGCGATTGTTTCCCTGATTTCCTTTATTCCCTTTTATTACACGCTGATTGCGGCGACCCATTCTACCGACGAGGTAATGCTGGGACTCTCTCTGCTGCCGGGAAGTCATCTGATTGAGAATATAACCACGGCGATGAACGGCACCTTCTGGGTTGCTTTTAAGAACAGCATGATTGTGTCCTTCAGCGCCATGTTCTGTTCTGTGGCCATCAGCCTGATGGCGGGCTACGGCCTTGCGGCGTATCAGTTTAAGCTGAAAAGGGTGATTTACAATTTCGTACTGCTTACCATGATGGTGCCGTCGGTGCTCGGGGTTATCGGCTACATGCAGGAGATGCGGGCGCTTCGCCTGTCGGGCTCGTTGCTGCCGCTGATACTGATTTGGTTTCCCAGCGGGTTCGGGGTGTTCTGGATAACGCAGTATTTACAGAGTTCTCTGCAGATGGAGCTGGTGGAGAGCGCAAGGATTGACGGCTGTAATGAGTTTTCCATTTTCCTCAAAATCGTACTGCCCTGTATCAGGCCCGCCATTATCTCTCTGTGCCTTTTGATTTTCCTGTGGTCGTGGAATTCCTATCTGCTTCCGCTGGTTATGATAAATAATGTGGAAAACTATACCATTCCCCTTTACATCCAATCTCTGGGGAACGAGCACCGCAAGGATATTGCAGCGCAGATTACCGGTCTGCTTATTTCGGTTCTGCCGCTCATTGCCGCCTTTGCCGTATTTTCAAAGGACTTTATCAGAGGACTGACAGAAGGCGCTGTCAAGGGATAATTGGGATTCGTAAATCCGTGATTTGCGTGGTGCGGACACATTGAAATGGGGATGAAAATGAACAGGGTTCTGATTATAGATGATGAAATACTGACAATCAAATATTTAAAGAGCCTGCATTCCTGGGAGAAATTTGGATGCGGGGATATTCTGTATGCGGTTACCATTGCGGCCGCCCTGGATATTTTTCAGCGGGAGGCGCCGCAGATTGTGTTTGTGGACGTGAGGATGCCGGGAATGGACGGTCTGGAATTAAGCCGAAGGCTTCTTTTGGAAAATCCGGGCGTCAGCATTGTGATTATGACGGCTTATCAGGAGTTTGACTATGTGAAGGAAGCCATGGAGATGGGGGTTAAGTATTTTCTGGTAAAGCATGAGATTACAGAGGATACCCTGGACGAAGTCCTTCAAAAAATATCCGACGGTTTCCTGTCGAAAAAAAGATACGAGCAGATGATGGAAAACGACTGGCTGCGAAAGGTATGGGACGGCGAGAGGACGGATAATGTCAGGCTTTTGCAGGGAGCAGACCGCTGCTTTCTTGCGATGATGGCGCTTAGCGGACTGTCAGTGTTTACCGGGGATAAGGAGCCTGTTTATCTGAAGGAGGAGAGAATCAGGGAATTGTCCCCTTCGGGAATCCGGGTGAGAGGTTTTACACGTCAGGGATTTTATACTTATGTGATGATATGCGAGTATGAAAAGCCGGTTTCCGAGAAGGAAAACTATCGGATTCTGGCACACTTTACCGGGGAGCTGGGAGAGAGGTGCCGTACAGACAGCGGCCTTACGCCCGTCTTTTTCCTTTCCGCCGCTTATGAGGCTTATGAAAGCCTTAAAAGTGTTTGTCCGGTTATGCGGCGTTACTGCGACTGCGTTCTTGCCCAGAGGGAAGGGGTGGTTTGGGAAGAAATGCTTTCCGGCTACGAAAAGCTGTTTCCCGAAAAGCTTGAACTGGAGAGAAAACCGGAGGTGTGGAGTAAAGCAGATATATCCTCTATGCTCTCAAAAATAAAGGACGGGAGCTATTACATGGAGATAAAAGACTTTACCCATCTGCGGCAGTACCTCCGCGCTGGAAATTTCGTTTCTTTTCTGGAGGGCGAGGAGAAAGAAATCCCGATGGTCTGTCTGGAACAGTTACTTAGAGCCTGTCTGCGTTATTATGAATGTCAGGAGGAAGAAAAAGGCGCAGGGAACAGGATAGTCAGAAAAACCCTTGACTATATACACGGTCACTATGCGGAAGACATTTCCAGCACCATGATAGCGGAATCTTTAGGCATCAGCGACGGCTATCTTCGGCTTCTCTTTAAGAGGGAGATGGACTGTACGGTAAAGGACTATATTCTGCGCTGTCGGGTGGAGCAGGCAAGACATCTGCTTCTGGAAAATAAGAAAAAGATTTATGAGATTGCGGCGGAATGCGGCTTTGTCAGCAGCCAGCATTTCAGCAGAGTGTTCCGCCAGATAACGGGGATTGCACCGGGAGAATTCAAACAGCAGGATGGAGGAGGGGATATTGGTACGTAGATTCACAGGTTTCAGACAGTCTGTAGGGATGCGGTTTATGGCGGTGACTCTTATTGTGATTTCGGCACTGGTTGCAATCAGCTCTCTGTTTTCCGCCTGGTACATGGTGAAAGCCACGGAAAAGAAGCTGCTCGAGGATTATCAGGCAACGTTGGATTTTACTACCGGACAGATAGAGGATTTTGCGGATGAAATCACCCGTCACAGCGCATTGGTGGCGGCGGATGAAAACATTCAAAGGCTTCTTGTGGAATCGGACAGCTTTTCCAAACTGGAAAAGGTAAAATATTCGCGCGATATTTACAAAAATTTAAGATACTATGAGCTCCTCCGGGACGACTGTATCAATATCGAGCTGTATCTTTATAACGGAAATATTTTTACCAGCGATTCCTCCAATAAAAATACTCTGCATTCCACCGGGGATACTTCGTGGTTTGACAACGCGCTTTCAGGCGGGGCGACAAAGGTTTTTTCCAAACCCCACGGACTTCTGTGCAAGAATATTTCCTATGATAATGCAGTTACTTATATCTGTGATATGGGGAATTACAACACCAATCAGGAAAAAATAGGAAAAATCTTTCTGCATTTGAAGCAGGATGCTTTTTACAGCCTGCTTTATAAGGTGGATTTGGAAAATGCCTGGTGTGCGATAATGAATTCCCAGAATGAGATTCTGGCACAATCCGGTGGCAGAAATGAGGATGTGGAAGGCTGGCTAAGCAAGGCAGGTGATACGCTTCCGTCTTCCGGGACGGAAAAAGGAAAACACGGGTGGATTCTCTGTAACAGCAGGCTGAAATGCGGTCTCCAATTAGTGATGTATATGCCTGATGCAAGACTTCACGGCGAAGTGAAAAATATTTTCCTGTTTTTTCTGCTCCTGTATGTCTCCTGCGTTTTTGTCTCTGTGGTGGTGATGATACCTGTTGCAAGGAGGTTCAGCACCCCTATCAGCGCCCTGAGCAACGCCGCCCGGCAGATTTCAGAGGGAAGGCTGGACGTTCAAATAAAGGCGGAGAATCAGGATGAAATAGGGACGCTGACGGAGGTTTTCAACCAGATGGCCTTAAGCCTTGAGCGTCAGATGCGGGATTTGCAGAAGGCCGAGAGAGAGGGGGCGGATTTGCAGATGAGTATTCTCATGGCGCAGATAAATCCCCATTTCATTTATAACACTTTAAATTCGGCTATCTATCTTTCAAAAACAGGGGAGAGCAAAAAAGCGGAGAGGCTGCTGACATTATTTATCAGCCTTTTGCAAAACAATATGAAATCGGGCGTCGACGGTATTATCACCACTTTAGGGGAGGAAGTGCGGGATGTCCGTGAATATATCGAGCTGCAGCAGATAAGGTATCCGGAGAGGTTTTCCTTTCTCCTAAACGGGGACGAGTCGCTGTATCATTACGCAGTCCCAAGGCTTTTTTTGCAGCCTTTGATTGAAAACGCCTTAAACCACGGGATTCTGCCCAGGGAATCGGGAAAAATCGAACTTACCATTTACGAGGAAAACGGATGGCTCATTTTCCGGCTGAAAGACGACGGAGAGGGAATGAGCAGGGAAAAAGTGAAGGCGCTCTTAAAGTGGAAGGACGAGGGCAAAAAGCACGGGAAGAGGAGAAGAAGCGTATCCAAAATCCATTCGATAAGTATCGAAAATATCTGCCAGAGGCTGGAGCTTTTATATAAGGAAGAATACCAATTTGAAATTATCAGCAGCGTCGGAAAAGGAACGGAAATCGTGATAAGCTTTCCGACGGAGTACAGATAAGTGTGCTTGCGGAACTGAAACAGCAAGTCCCCGAACAGTGCACGAAACGGTTTCCGGGCACAAAGTGACCGCAAACCGTTTCAGACCCGGGTGTGCTGGAAGGGGGACTTGCGGAACTTAAAATGGAGGAAAAAGAATGAAGAAAACAATCAGGGTAGAAACGAAACAAAAATGCTGGTCACTGGTGGAGGATATCACTTACGCGGCGGTTCCCGCATGGTACGGGAGCACTTACCGCAGTATGAAGTGCAGTATCTGTATGCCAAAGGTGAGAGAGGAAGGGGTGAAATACCCGCTTCTTGTGTGGTTTTGCGGAGGGGCTTTCAAGGTGATGGACAAGGATGTATGGTGGCCTCAGTGGATGGAATTTGCCAGAGAGGGCTGTGTGGTTGCCAGTGTGGAATACCGAACCAGTAACGAGGCGGTATTTCCGGCGGCGCTTACGGATGCGAAAGCGGCTATCCGGTATCTAAAGGCAAATGCCGAAGCATACGGCATTGACAGGGACAGGGTTTTCGTGGCGGGGGAATCCGCCGGCGGCGCGCTGGCAAGCCTTGTGGGCGTGACGGGAGATAATTATAATGAAGGGGAATTCCTTTCATATGACAGCCGGGTCTGCGGAGTCATTGATTTTTATGGGCTTGCGGATATGACCGCGCCTGTGGATGCGAATGCGCAGAATATGACTTTCGGGGCAAACGAGCAGTTTATCGGCGTGGAGGGCGACAGTAAGGCCTTGAAAAAAGAAGCCAGTGCAGTCAGCCATATTTCACAGGATACGCCGCCGTTTCTCATTTTCCACGGAGATAAGGATGATTTGCTGCCCAAAAGTCAAAGCGATTTGCTGTACGAAAAGCTTTGCGAGGCCGGGGTAAGGGCGGATTATTATATTTTAGAGCAGGAAGGACACGGAGCCGACGCTTTTTACCAGAGGGAGATTCTGGACATTGTGCGGGCATTTATGGAATCCGTGGCAGGAAAGGAAAAATAAATGGCAGCGGATAAAAAAGATTATCTAAAGGATATGACGGAAAAGCTTAAGAGGGTCTGGCCGGATAATGAAAGTATGACGGTGGTTTGCCATGGGCACAGCATTCCCTGCGGATACATGGCGGACAACGTTACCAGACCTTTTGACGCTTATCCGCATCTGTTTCATGCCGCCCTGGCGGAGCGGTTCCCCCATTCCGTGATAAACGTGACGGTAACGGCGGTGGGAGGAGAAAATTCCCTTTCAGGTGCAAAAAGGTTTGGGCGGGACGTTTTGTCCCACCGCCCTTATCTGATAACGATTGATTATGGAAGAAACGATATGTTTCTCACGGAAGAACAGATGCGTGGGGCGTGGAGGGACATGACAAAAGAGGCACTGGACGCCGGATGCAAAGTGCTTCTGCTTACTCCGGCGCCGGACAGCGGCGCGGCTTATTATGAGGAAAACGAAAGGCGGCTTACGGATGCAAAGATGGCTGAAATTATCCGTGAAACGGCGGAGCGTTTCCAGGTAGGACTTGCGGATGTCCACGGAACTTTTGAGAGACTTTTTGCGCAGGGACATAACAGGAGCGAATATGCGGCCAGCGTAAATCATCCGAACAGACAGGGCCATGAAATTATTGCGGATTGTATGATGGAGTGGGTTCCGTATATTTGAAGAGGTGTGAGATAAAAAATACGGAAGCCAATCCTCAAAACAGCGTACGGCGGTTTGAAGGTCTGGCTTCCGTGTAAGTTTTTAGGAAATGTGCTGTGAAATCCAGTCGATATATTTTTTGCGGCTCATATAGGCGAGCTTGTATTTGTTTCCGTCTTTCATTGTAATCAAAACGCCAAAAGGAAAGAAGGGCGGCGTCATGCAGGGCTTTACTGATGCAATGTCTTTCATTTCAATTTCCCAGCTTGCGCTTGCCGTCCCGATTAATCCCGACGCCAGAAATACAATACGCTGGTCTGTGAGGTAGGTTTTTCCGGATATCTGCCGGCTGCCGACTTGTTTGGGGGATTTCCAGCAGTCTGCAGTTACCCTTTCTGCAAAAACATTTTCTCCGTTTCGTGCTTCAAAAACTGGTTTGGCCATAACTGTTTCCTCGCTTTTTCATTATGTGATGATAACTGTATTTTATTTATAATTATAGCAGATATATAATTTTGATACAAGGACGGAAAAGCGCGTTTGGCTTTACACAGAAACGACGTTTTGGTATAATAAAATTATCCTGTAAATGCATTGCATGTGGAAAGCCGCATTAATAAATAACCAGAATAACAACTGACAATGAGGGGTGCAGAGCCTGTAAGCGGAAGGGTTCTGTGCCTTGTCTTTTCCTTTGTGCAATCAGGGAGCGTAAGAGATAGTCTGACGCATTCATCTGTCTGGATAAAGGAAAATACAGGAGGTATTTCATGGAAATCAATCGTCCGAGGGCAGCGGCAGGCTTTGCCGCTTATGTGAAAAATTACGACGTCAGCGATGAGAAAATCAGGCTGAAAATAGAGCATACCTATAAGGTTGCGGATTTATGTGAAAAGATTGCAAAATCGGAAGGCTGTCTGCCGCAGCAGGTGGATACGGCATGGCTTATAGGGCTTTTGCATGACATTGGCCGTTTTGAGCAGCTTAAGCGTTTCGGAACATTTATTGATTCCGAGTCCATCGACCATGCGGCTTTCGGAGCGGATTTACTGTTTGGAGACGGACTGATACGGGAATTCATTCAGGAGGACTCCGGGAATCACCTGCTGGAAAGAGCCATCCGTACTCACAGCGCGTTCCGGCTGCCGGAGGATTTTGACAGGGAAACTATGATGTTCTGCAATATCATAAGGGACGCCGACAAAATAGATATCATGCGTGTCAATGTGGAGAGCCCTCTGGAGGAAATCTACAACGTATCCACGGAAAAACTGCGCGGCGACGTGATTTCTGACAGGGTTCTGGCCAGCTTTTTTGAGGAGCATGCGACTTTGAGGGATTATAAGAAAACTGCCGTAGATTATATCGCCGGGCATATTTCGCTGGTCTATGAGCTGGTGTACCCTTATAGTATCCGGGAGGCGTACAGGCAGGGATTTTTACACAAAATGATTGATTTCCAGTCGGATAATCCCCGGACCAGAGAACAGTTTCAGATAATCAGGCAAAGAGTGGAGAACTATCTTGAGAGGAAAATGAAGCAGATTTGAAAGATGGGAACAGAAAAGGCGCGGACTGCGAAAAGTGCGGCAAAAGGCTGCAGCGGCGCCGGAACAGGAGGGTGTCAAAAATTATATCCTCTTTTCAGCAACTGTTTTCATTTTATAATGAAAACAGACGGAGCAGGTATCGGCAAACGGGGTTTGCATGGGATGTACCGTTCTAAAACAGAACAGGAGAGTAAAAAATGGTGCGAGTGGAAAGAGAATTTATGGACGGCTGGCGTTTTGCCCTGACAAACGCCGGTAAAACGGAAAAGGAAACGCTGGATTTGAACTGCCCTGAGGAAGCTGCATTCCGGGAGGTTGCGCTGCCCCATGACTGGGCGATTGCGGCGCAGATAAAGGAGGATACAGAACGGGGCGCAGACCAGGGATATTTTGACAGATGGGGAATCGGCTGGTACAGAAAGGATTTCGAGCTTTCGGAAATCAGGGAGAAGGTATGTTATTTTCTGGATTTTGGCGGCATTTTTGAGGACAGCACCGTCTGGGTAAACGGAACGGAAGCGGGAGGGTGTCATTATGGCTGCCGGCCTTTCCGGCTGAATGTCACAGAGGCCTTGCATACCGGAAAAAACGAGATTCTGGTGCGGGTCAACAATACTGCCTCTCCGGCGGACCGCTGGTACAGCGGGTGCGGCATTTACCGCACGGTGAAATGGGTGGAGGTAAATGAAAGGCATCTTTTTGCGGAGGATGTGACGGTAAGAACAGAGGTCACGGAAAAGGGAGCTTTTGTGCATGTAAAGGCGGACACGGACGGAGATGTGAGGGCTGTTTTATCGCCGCCTTCAGAAGAACCGGAGGGCCGGGGCGGATTTTCAGAAGTAGGTGCAGAGAGCCGTGGCGGATTTTCAAACGGAGAAGGTTTTTGCAGAATAAAAGAAGATTGTCAGCGGGGAGAAAAGGAATTCTGCGCCGGGGCAAAAGGAAAAGGCGGAGAATGGCTCACTTTATCGGTAGAAAATCCCCGGCTTTGGTCGGCGGAGGAGCCTTTTTGTTATAAGCTGACTCTTACTTTGATGGAGGAAAGTCAGTCTGTGGATGAGATTTCCCTCAGGATTGGCATACGCAAGGTGGAATTCCTTCCGGGAAAGGGGCTGTTCGTCAACGGAAAGGAAACTGTTCTGAAGGGAGTCTGCCTCCATCAGGATATGGGATGCCGGGGAATTGCGGCAAAAAAAGAGATGTGGCGGCAGCGGCTTTTGGATTTGAAGGAAATGGGATGCAACGCCATCCGGGCAGCGCATCATATGCACTCGGAGGAGTTCCTTGATTTGTGCGACGAGCTGGGCTTTTATGTGTATGAGGAGTGCTTTGACAAATGGACGGGCGGCCTTTACGGAAGATATTTTGAGAAAGACTGGAAGATGGACGTAAGGGCCATGATTGACAGAGACAAAAACCGTCCCAGCGTGATTATCTGGGGCGTGGGAAACGAAGTGGAAAATCAGGGACAGCCGTCCATGCTGGCGATTTTGAAGGAGCTGACGGATTACGTGCGGGCTCTGGATGGCAGCCGTCCCGTTACCTGCGCCATGAATCCTCATTTTAAAAGAGAAAGCAAGGTGGATATCAGGACGGTTTCGGATATCCAGCAGTTTGTGGACGAGGTTTCCGATACGGAGATTACCGACAATGTGGAGAGGATGGAGAGGATTTGTGCAATCGGAAGGCTGGTGGATATCATTTCCTGTAATTATCAGGAGCAGTGGTATTCCATGATTCATGAGGCCATGCCGGACAAGCTGATTTTGGGAACGGAAATTTATCAGTATTTCTGCGGGCACCCTGACCAGATGCAGAATTATACGGAAGAAAATCCTTCTCTGGTGCCTTTTCGTTACCCGTGGTGCATCGGCGGCATGATTTGGACGGGGATTGATTATCTGGGAGAATCCATGGGATATCCCTCCAAAGGCTGGAGCGGAGCAATGATTCGCACCAACGGTGAGAGGAGGGCTAATTTTTATACTCTGAAAAGCTATTGGGCGGAAGAGCCTGTGGTGCACTTTGCGGCGCTGGACGCTTCCCTCGGGGATGAGATGGTCAAGGAACACTGGGATGCGCCCATGTATATGGAGCATTGGGATTTCCCGTGGCTTAAGCGGGGGCTGATTCCCTACAGAATTGCCACCAACTGCGAAGAAGCGGCAGTTTATTTAAACGGAAAGCGGCTCTATGTGAAAAGGCCTGCGGATTTCCCGAACAGAATCATTACCGGATATCTTCCCTGGCAGCCCGGGGAGGTGAAAGCAGTCGGTTACCGGAACGGGAAGGAGGCGGCGCGCCATGTGGTAAAAACGCCGGAAAAGGCGGAGCGGCTTGTGTTTACCTTTCATGCCGGCTGGCCGATGGAAGCCGGGCAGGAAACACTTTTAACCGTCCATGCGGCGGATGCTTATGGTATCATAAACATGCGGACAAGGGCGGAGGTTTCCTTTGAAGCAGAAGGAGCGGCGGAGATTCTGGGAGTGGATAACGGGGATTTGACAGACCATACCCCGTATCAGAGCCGCCGGATTTCGCTGTACCGCGGAGCCGCCAGCGTGGCGGTCCGCATGACAAAGCAGGACTGCGAAGGAATGAGAACCGGTATTACAGCAGGAGGCCAGGGGGCGGAATTAACAAAGGAAAGGTACGTTAAGGTACGGGCGTCTGCGGAAGGCCTGGAAAGCGCGGAAATTATTGTGAGGCGAATTTAGCGTACAAAAGGCTGCAGTTACTGCAAAATCACAGGCAGGTGTCAAAATTTTAGAACATTGACAGAGCCCTCTGAAAGCCCCGGATGCGGGAAGAAAGCGGCGGAAATGCAGCAAGTACAGGCATTTTTCAATAAGGAAGAAAGAAGGCATTGCTTACAGGAAATTTGTGTAATCAGTGTCTTTTTTTCTGCCAGAACGGGGAAATATGCAAAGAAAAACAAAAGAAACAGGAGGGACGGTGCGATAAATTTAAACACTTTACCTGAAAAGCAGGATGGATTTACACTTGGACTATACAAAACAACAGGAAAGGGCGGGGACATGGAAGAATGGAAATGCGGACGTTTCGGAAGATGAAGCCGGAAAAGGCAAAGACAAAAGTAAAGAAGAAGGGCGGAGGAAAAGAATACTGGAAAAACAACTGGCAGTTATATGTGCTGGTGCTGCCGGCCATCATTTACTTTTTCGTATTTAATTATCTGCCGCTGTACGGAATCCAGATTGCATTTAAGGATTACAAGGCGGTGAGCGGAATTGCAGGAAGCGCGTGGGTGGGGCTGAAACATTTTAAAGAGTTTTTCAACGCCTACTATTTTAAGAGGTTGTTATCCAACACCTTTTTGCTGAACATCTACTATTTATTATGGAGCTTTCCGGTGCCGGTATTTCTGGCAATTTTGCTGAATCAGCTCCGGGGCGCAAAAAAGAAACGGTTTATCCAGACAACGATTTATGTGCCATACTTTATTTCAACGGTGGTTCTGGCCGGAATGCTTTACATATTTTTATCGCCCACCAGCGGGATTTTCAATGTGATTCGTCAGGCTATGGGAATGCAGGCCATTGATTATATGTCAGATGCGGGAGCATTCCGAAGCATCTATATTATATCGGGAATCTGGCAGGCGGCCGGGTACGGGACGATTCTCTACATTGCAACCCTGACGGGCATCGACCAGTCCTTATACGAAGCGGCGGAAATCGACGGCGCAAGCATCTGGCAGAAAATACGCTACATTGATTTGCCGAGTCTGGTGCCCACGATTATGATGGTGTTTATACTTGACTGCGGAAAGCTCCTTTCCAGCGATACCAACAAGGCGCTGGTAATGCAGACGGCAGGGAACATTCCCACCTCGGATATCATAGGCGTTTATGTCTACAACGTGGGTCTGGGAAGCGGGCAGTTTTCCTACACGGCGGCCATCGGGCTTTTCATCAATGTCATTAATTTTGTGATGATAATTGCAGTAAACCGCATTTCGAAAAAGACCACAGACGTGGGACTGTTTTAGGGGAGGTGAGCGAAAGATGAACAAAAAAGAAATAAGCCTGTCCAACAGAGTATTCCATATTTTTAATACGATTGTGTGGATTGTGGTAATGTTTCTGATAGTGTACCCTTTATATCTGGTAGTCATTGCATCGGTTTCCGACCCGGACGCAATCATAAGGGGGGAGGTTATCTGGCATCCGGTGAATTTTTCCCTTGTGGGGTACAAGGCAGTTTTTAAGAACGGCGAGCTGCTCCGCTCCTACGGGAATTCCATTATTTATACTTTTTTAAGCGTCATTATCAGTATCGGGGTAACGCTGGCGGCGGCGTACACGCTGTCAAGGCCGAAGTTTAAGGGCAAGGCGCTGATAAACCTGTTTTTCGTCTTTACCATGTTTTTCAACGGAGGGCTGATACCTACCTTTCTGGTAATGCGGGATATCCATTTGTACAATTCGCCTCTGATTATGATTTTGATGGGGTGCGTCAGCGTGTGGAACCTGATGGTGGCAAGAACTTATATCCAATCCAGCATCCCTCATGAGCTTTACGAGGCGGCCATGCTGGACGGGGCAAGCCATTTTCAGTACTTTTTCAAAATAGTGCTGCCTCTTTGCAAAACCATTGTGGCGGTGCTTGCGGTATACTACGGAGTGGCAAAGTGGAACGACTACTTCACCGGTCTGGTGTATCTGCGGGACAGAAGCCTTCTCCCCTTGCAGACCATTCTCCGGGAAATCCTGGCGACTTTGCAGGTGGATAAGTCCAGCTACATGATGACCATGGCAGACAACGCAGAGAGCATGGCCGAAGCCATGCGGGTGGCAAATGTGGTGAAATACTGCGTGATTGTGGTGGCAACCGGGCCGGTGGTAATTCTTTACGGCTTTATGCAGAAGTATTTTGAAAAAGGCGTTATGATTGGCTCTTTAAAGGGCTGACAGGAAGCGGAAACAAGTTCGTTGCACGTAAGTGTTGATGATAAAAAACAGCATCTGTCCAGACAAAGTGGCATTGGGAGGACGGATGCGGAACTGGAACAGGAGGACAAATTTAATGAAGAAAAAATTGATTGCAGCTTTATTGACAACAGCCATGTTATTTACCGGCCTTACCGGATGCGGCGGCTCATCGGAGGGCGGAGCGGATAAGGCAGCCTCGGCACAGGCCGGGGAAGGCGGCGCAGAGACCGCGGCGGCAGCCGAGCCGGGGGATAATTTTAACGAGACAGGCTACCCCATTGTGAACGAGCCGATTACCTTAAAAGTGCTTCTCGGAATCAGAGACGTGGATTCCTTAACGCCCACGGAGGAAATGCCCGCCCTTGTAAGACTGGAAGAACAGACAGGCATTCATATTGAATGGGAAATCATCAAGGGAGCGGACTGGGAGACAAAGCTGAATCTGATGTTTGCTTCGGGAGAATATCCGGACATCATTCTTTCCTGTAATACTACGGTTGATGATGAGGAGTATGGCGTTACCCAGCAGATTCTGATTCCTCTGGAGGATGCGATTGCCAAATATATGCCTACTTATATGGAGCGTGTAAACGCGGAGGATTCCGACCCCACCACGGGCCTCGTGGCTTCCGACGGACATACTTATTCCGTGGGCTATCTGGTGGGACAGAACATCAATACCAACGCCCACTATTTTATCAATCAGACCTGGCTGGACAACCTGAATCTGGAAACGCCCACCACACTGGAAGAACTGACAGAGGTTCTGCGCGCCTTCAAGACACAGGACCCTAACGGAAACGGAGAGGCGGACGAGGTTCCGCTGGAAATGAACCTGGACGGAGGAGCTTACTACGGCGTCCGCTATATGCTCCCTATGTTCGGAATCCCATGCGACCATGAAAAGTGGATTTATCTTGACGACGATAAGAAGGTTCAGTTTGCGGCGACCCAGCAGGGCTTCAGAGAATGTATGGAATGGCTGAACCTGTGTTATACGGAAGGGCTGGTTGACCCGGAAATCATTTCTCAGGACGTCAACACAGTAGAGACAAAGCTGAAAGAAGGCAATGTGGGATTCTTTGCCGCATGGCGGCTTCTGGCAATGGGATTTGACGACGGCGTGGCAAAGGACTGTACGCTTTATATGCCCGCGGGTCCCGAGGGAAGAAAAGCAAGCCTTCTCCGTTACATAGAAATGGCAAAGCCGGAGTCCGGCGCGTTCCTTACATCGACAAACGAGCATGTGGCGGAGAGCCTTCGCTGGCTGGATGCGCTTCTGGAGACGGAAACCATGTTTTCCCTGTATTACGGCGAGCAGGATGCCGGCGATGAGAAGATGGGATGGGAATACGACGCTGAAAACGGTAAAATCAACGCCCTTGCCGACGGTTCCGTTGAAGTGAAGAATTGTCTGGACTGCAATACATTATTCTTTGCGCCCGGTAAATATATCTCAGAGACCTTTAATATGCCGCCGCAGAGAATTGAAAAGACCGATTACTGTACAAAGTATGATGATGCGGGTATTATCCAGAAGTATTCCAACGATTATTTAAAGCTTGCGCCTCTGACCGCGGAACAGCTCCAGCAGCTTTCACTGAAAGAAACGGATATCAAAAACGCGGTGGAGGAAAATATGGCTGCCTTTATCACTCAGGGCGTGACCGATGAGAGCTGGGATGCGTTCATGAAGCTGTTTGAGGGAATGGACGTAGCCGGTTACGTGAAGGTTTATCAGGACGCCATCGACCAGATGGATATCCGGTAAAAATATTATTTAAGTAAAGACGATGGTCCTGACGCGGGTCAGGACTGTCTCCAAAAGCCGACTTGACATAAAGGATAAGCCGGCTTTTGGGGATAAATGGATTTACTTTTGCGAGAAGATATCTGATAATAGAAAAAACAGAAAACCCGGGGGAAGTCGGATGAGGAAAGCGTTGAAAGCGTTCAAAAATCAGAGCATTTTTTATTATATCCTGATGTTCAGTGCCATGGTGGTGCTGATTATCGGGCTTCTTGGCGGGTATCTGTACCGGTTTTATTACCGGACGCTTTATAATGATTTCCTGTCCTCCAACGAAGCCTGGCTTTCTTCTGTCGCCGGGCGTCACGAATACGATATGCAGACCTTTTCAAATGTTGCTTTAGAGATGGGAATTTCCATGGATATTGCGGCGTTTAAGCTGGACGAGCAGCCGGAAAAAAGTATACGGCTGAAGGAGAGGCTGAATCAGTATATGGCGGTGAGCCAGAATATCAGCGATATCTTTTACGCCTATCATCAGGACAACTATATTTACGATTACCGCACTTCCGCTGATATTGACCGCTTTTTTACAAGCGGGATTGTACTGGAGGAGACGGAGCCCTGGAAATTCCGGGAGCTTGTCTACCAGGATATCAGGGAAATGACGGCGCTTCCCGAGCAGAATATTTCCGGCTATCTCACCGGCTCCTTTAAGGATGTGAATACCAATGCGGTCATTTATATTTATCCTGTGGCGCCCAAATACTGGGGAAATGTGGTTTTTGTGGTGAACAGCAACTATTATGAGGAGCTTCTTTCCGCTTCGGAGGAACAAAAAAGGGAAACCTGCCTGCTTTATGACGGACAGATAATCACCCGGCGGGGAAATCTCGGCCTTTCAGGAGAAGCGTTGACAGAGGCGCTTGCAGGAGCAGAGGACGGACAGAAGAAAATAAGCATTGACGGCAAAAGCTATCTTCTTACCGCAGCTTCCGGCAGCGGGTTGACCTATTGCAGTATCCAGCCCATGGGAATCTTTTACGATAAAATTATGACCCAGCAGTGGGGGATTATTCTGTTGCTTTTAATTTGTAGTATTCCGGCCTCTTTCATTATCGTGTCGCTGTCAAGGAATCTGATGGGAAAGGTGAAGGGAATCAATATTCTCTTAAACGACGAGGAGGAATCTTACTATAATATCAGCAATATCGAGAGCGGAATCCGTATGCTGGTGGAAAACAGTCGGGAGACGGAGAAGGAAAGCGCCTCCCTTCGAAGGACAAAATTTTTAATTAATTTTATCCGCAGCGAATATCCCGACAGAAAGAGCATGGAGGAAATGGCCCATAAGGCGGAGCTTTGCGTGGATTACCGGTATTTTGCGGTGCTTCTTATGGGGGACAGGGGGAACAGCAACGAGCGAAAGGCTCATGAGAAGATGCTGGCGGAAGTGGCGGGAGCCAAGGGCATCGAGGGCTACGGCATGAACCTCATCAGCAATAACCAGAGTCTTTTTGTGATTTTCGGGGACGAGCCGGAGCGGCTTTGCCGGATAGAAAAGAGTATTTTCAATATCGGCAAAAAATACTGCGAGGAGTTTATCATGGCGGTCAGCGGGCTTCATGAGAAATTTGCGGAGGCTTCCGAGGCGTATCTGGAGGCGGACGCGGCCTTTGACAACCGTTTTCTGATGGATAACGATGAGATTATCCGCTATGAATCTCTGGCGGATACGAAGGAGGTTCACCTTCTTCCCGAAAATTATTTAAAGCGTTTGAAAAACGCCATCCGCACAGGGCAGGAGAAAGAGATGGAAACGACGGTGGAGGAAATCTGCCGGCGGCTTAAAAAGGAAAACTATACCCTGCTGACTTTCCGTCTTTTATACAACGATATTATTCATATGCTGGTGTCCGAGTGGAACATCGGGGA
>CAMSTM010000018.1 GCA_947063675.1 uncultured Lachnospiraceae bacterium
GGAACGGCAAAATTTTTTACACTTCTTTTACTTCTTTATCTCACATGAGCAAATGAATTTGGATTTCATGTATAGCGTAGGGTCAACACCATCCAGCCATATGCACCAACGCTTCTTTCCTTTCAACAATTCTTCACCACCTACATATTCACGGATAAATTGCTCATTTTCAGGGTTTTCTTTTAACAACTGCTGTACTGCTTCCTCATCTAAAACCAAATTGTTATTATCAATCGGCATTGAACCATAACACATTTCCGGCACATCTGCCAAAGGTTTTGAACGACTACGAATCAATATCGTTGGAGCATCAACCAAATATGGGTTTATGTTTTCTACTACAACATATCTTGCATCTGTGAATATATGCTTTTCTCCAATGAACCTCTCATTACAAAAGCCGATAATGACACAATGGACATGGGCTTTCATAGTCGCTTCGCTTGACCATATAAATGTACGATACGCAAAGATAATGTTTGTTCCATACTGTTGTAATTTAGTCCACAATACCGGAGGCTGCTCGCCCTGTGTAATGGAATTTGTAGAAACAAAAGCGGCATGTATCTTAGTACCCTGCATAGATTCGGCAGCTTTAATATACCACCCTGTAACATAATCCATATTTCCAACGCCAGAAATACCTTTACTGTAAAGATTCAATAAATCTTTCTTTTGTTCAGGTGTTTGCTCTTTTTTTCCAACAAACGGCGGATTGCCCATAATATAGTTTAGCTCCTGCTTGGGAACCACATCTGCCCAATTTATACGCAGGGCATTGCCCTCAGTAATGTTGGTGTAGGACTTCAGCGGCAGAAAATCCAAGTGCATCAGAACGATTTCTTCTGTTTCCTTCATCATCTGGCTTTCCGCAATCCAAAGGGCGGTTTTTGCAACTGTTACAGCAAAGTCGTTAATCTCAATGCCGTAAAACTGTCCCAGAGACACCTGAATGGGATTCCAGCCTGCATCGCCAAAGGAAATTTGCCCGTAAGATAAAATCCTCAGCACTTCGTTTTCCAGTCGGCGCAGGCAGATGTAGGTTTCCGTCAAAAAATTCCCGCTACCACAGGCAGGGTCTAAGAAAGTCAAGGAAGCCAACTTGTTCTGAAAATCTTCCAACTTCCGTTTTCTGGTTTTCTCTACTACGATTTCGCAAATCTCACCGAGTTCCTTTTTCAAATCATCAAGAAACAGCGGGTCAATGACTTTGTGGATATTCTCGCTGGAAGTATAGTGCATACCGCCACTGCGACGTGTTTCCGGATTCAAGGTGCTTTCAAAAACAGCGCCGAAAATAGTGGGGCTGATTTCAGACCAGTTAAAATCCGTACTGGCCTTGTCCAGCAGCAACGCCCTAATTGCATCTGTAAACGGTGGGATTTCAATATCTTCATTTGCAAACAGGCCGCCATTCACATAAGGGAATGCAGCCAACTGCGGATTATCGTCTTTCAAATACGGGTCACGATTTTCAGGCGTAGTATCCAGCACCTTAAACAATTCAACCAGCGCTTTTCTCATGTGTCTGGTGTCATATTCTGCCAGATAGTCATGGAACATTCCATGATGCCCGAAGATGCCCGCATCCTCCGCATATAAACAGAAAACAAGGCGCACACAAAGGACATTCAAACTTTTCAAGGCGTGTTCGCTGTCGGGATATGCATACTGTTTATGGAACGCATCATAAAGCAAGCCAACCATTTCACCGGCGGCAATAGATACTTCCATTTCACGCTTCAAATGTTCTCTGCCCTCATCAACTAAAAATTGCAGGCGGTAATATTCTTTTTCAAGATTTTCCAGTAAAATTTCTTCCGGCTCGCCACCAGGGCGTTCCATATCGTAGACAAAAAACTTTTCAAAATTGCATGTCACGACCCAGCGTGGATGCTGCGACAGGGGCAGTTCTGTGATATAACGCTTCGCCTGCTGAAAGGGTGTCAGTAATGTACCATCTGATTGCTTAATAGGCTTTTTCATATCCTTGCCCAACCCCTTTTGTTCAATTAGTACCTTTGTGGATGGAATTGTCCCATCTATGAAACTGGTGTGATCAAGATGCACCTGCTCCTCAAATGTTATAAATTGTTCAGGATGTTCCACACCATAGACATCACGAAGTAGCGAAAGCCAGAATGGTTGACTTTCTCCTTTTTCGTAACCTTTATCTCTCCAATATGCAGCAAATTGTCTTGCCGCTTCTTTTTGTTGTGTATCGTTCATTTTATACCTCCGCCCAACATTTTCAAGAATCAAATCATTCCAAAATACTTCAATGCATATGTAATCGCCGCTTTTTTTCCGGTGGACATTTCGGCTGTCTGGCGTTCTCAGACTTCGGCTTGTTATAGTTCTCACGCTCAATAATACCATATTTCTGTTTAATCTGAGCGATATAAAGGGAGGAAACCTTTAAGCTGGTCTGCTGCAACACACGCTCTTTTATCTGTCCGTATGTGGCGTCATTCTGGAAACCGGGCATATCCATGTCCTCTAGCGAGAACTCCACACGCACTTTCTTTGAGTCGATTTCTCCCTTGGAAAGCATTACAACCGTCTCCACCCCCACCGTCATCGGAAACATATCCACCGCCCGCACTCTCTCAGCCTCATACCCTCCGTCGCAGAGCACCTTCAAATCCCTTGCCAGCGTTGCGCTGTCGCAGCTTACATACACTACCCGCTGCGGCGTCATTTTCAGAATCGTATCAAGGCAGGCAGCATCGCACCCCTTTCTGGGCGGGTCCACCACAATCACATCAGCAAAGATACCGTCCTTTTCATATTTTTCCGGCAGCACTTCCTCCGCCTTTCCGACAAAAAATTCCGCATTGGAAATCCCATTATTTATGGCGTTTTCCCTGGCGTTCTCGACCGCCTGAAGAATCACCTCCACCCCGCAGACCTTCTTTGCCTTCTCCGCCAGAAACAGGGAAATCGTGCCGATACCGCAGTACAAATCCCAGACCGTCTCATGCCCGGTAAGTCCGGCATAAGACAGAGCCAGACTGTACAGCTTTTCCGTCTGCACAGGGTTCACCTGATAAAAGGATACCGGCGAAATCGCATAGGTAATTCCCCTGCCTGTCCGCTCAAAATTATTGTCCGCATCACATACATGGATAGTATCTTTTATCGTCTCTTTTCCCCAAATCAGGCGTATTTCCTGTCCGAGAATCACGTTTGTCCTTTCCGTATTGATATTAAGTGACACGCTTGTCATATTTGGAATCATCAAAAGCGCATCCAACAGTTTCTGCTGCGCCGGAAGCTCTTTTCGTTTTCCTTTCAGGTTTACCACAAGGCACACCATGATTTCCCCGCTGCAAAAGCCCTTCCGAATCAGAACATGGCGAATCAGACCCTCCCCTGTGCTCTCATCATAGGCAGGAACCCTGTTTTCCCTCATATAGGCAAGGATAATCTCCAGTATTTCCTTATTTTCTTTTACTCCCAGATGGCATTCTGTATTTGCCACGATGGAGTGGGTTCTTCCCGCATAAAAACCTGTGACGGGTTCTCCCTCCCTGTTCGTCCCTACAGGGTACTGGGCCTTGTTCCGATAGTAAAAAGGCTCCTCCATTCCCACAATGGGCTCCATTATACGGTCAATCTTCTCCGGCGCAAAGCCACCAATCCGTATCAGATTGTTTCTGACCTTGGATGCCTTAAACTCCAGCTGCTTTTCGTAGCTCATGCTCTGTATCTGGCAGCCGCCGCACTGTTTATGAAAGGCGCACTTTGGCTCCACACGAAAAGGAGAAGGTGTGAGCACCTTCTCTAATCTTCCGTAAGCATAGTTTTTCTTCACCCGCGTGACGCGGATTTGCGCTTTATCACCGATAATTGTATCCTTGACGAAAAAGGGAAAGCCGTCCTTTTTTCCCACTCCTTCTCCCTCAGAGGTCATATCCGTAATTTCCACCGTCAGAATCTGATTCTTTTCGTAATCCATATTCATCCTCCGCCTGCTACTCCATCCCCGTCTTTCGCAGATTGGAATCGAACAGCCGGTTAAAGCCCATCCACTCTCCCTGGCTGCTTCCCTCGAGAATTTCCGTAAAGGTCTGCATCTTTGCGTCCGTATTGTCCGCAAAATTCAAAGCCACTGCTTCCATAATCGCCGGTTTTTTCGGCGAGCCGAATTCATATTCCCCGTGATGGGCCAGGATACAGTGTTTGATTTCACTGGCAAGCAGCGCCGGAAAACCGTCTATCTGAGCAATTTTTTCCGCAACCATCTCCGTCCCTATAACGATATGGCCGAGAAACTGCCCTTCCTCCGTGTAATCATTCTGCGGGAAAAGCGAAAGCTCCCTTGTTTTCCCGATATCATGGCAAATCGCAGCGGTAATAAGCAAATCCCTGTTCAGCACAGAATATGCTTTGCAATAGTAGTCGCAAAGTCTTGTCACGCTTAACGTATGCTGCAAAAGGCCGCCCACAAATCCATGATGCACGGTTTTTGCCGCGGAGGACTTTTTAAATGCCCTGATAAAATCCTCGTCCCCCACGAAAAACGCCTGCAGGAGCTGGTTCAGGCAGGGATTTTTCACCCTGTCAATAAATCCCAGCAGTTCTCCGTACATTTCTTCAATATCATACTTGCTTACCGGAAGATAATTGGAAGGCTCATATTCCCCCTCGCGGCACTTTCTGATTCTTTTTACATTTACCTGCAAAGCGCCCTGAAAGCTTGTGACGTCTCCGTATACTTCTATGTAATCCAGAACGTCAAATTCCGCGATTCCCGCATTGTTCGGGTCCCAGACCTTTGCGTCGATTGTTCCTGTTTTATCCTGTAGAATCAGATTCTCATAAGGCTTTCCGTTCTTGGTGACCGCAGCCTGTTTGTGCTTGCACAGGTAGATATCAAATAGTTTTTCCCCGTCTTTATAATCCTTGATATATTTCATTTTCCAAATCCTTTCTTACCCGGCCTCGTATCAGATTTCCCTTGCGGCAAAACCGTACCGGCCTGATGCCGTTCTTTTCCCGGCGCTCTATCAGGGCTTCATCCCCAGCACCGCGTTTACTTCCATTTCCATATAATTTTCCGGCCCCTGCCGCATCAAATGAACGGTTATTGTGCTTTCCGGCTGCTCTAAAAGAAGCGCTTTCACCAAATCCTGATATTCAAGAACTTCCGTTTCATTGATTTTTGTAATCACGTCGCCGCTTTGGATTCCCGCATCCATGGCCGGTGAATCCATATCGATTTCCATAATATAAGCGCCAGGGGGAACGCCCATCTCCTCGCCTACTTCCTCTGTCACATCCACTCCGTAAACTCCGAAATAGGCAATATCCCTGTCATTGGAAAGGCTCTCCACCAGCTTTTTCAAATCGGATATTCCAATGGCGCTCACAAGATTTTTCATGTCAGAGGCATTATATGCCATGTCGATAATTCCAACCACCTGTCCCCGCAGATTGATTAATACGCCGCTGGCATTGCTGCTTCCGTAAATATCCGTCGTGATGTATCTGTAATTGGAATCCGGAAGCCGGATAGGATTTCCTGTAGAGGTAATATTCCCGTAGCACAGGGAGCCCTCCGTCCCTGTGGGTCTTCCCAGCGCAATCACCGGGCTTCCCACAAGATTGCTGCCTGATGTTCCGAGAACCACCGTTCCCGTGCTCTCAAGCGTGCTGCTTAGCATGGCCACCTTTGATATGGAAAGCACCGCAAGTCCGGTATTGCTGTCGCCCTTTTTAATAGCGGCCGGATATTCCTCCCCGTCCGCAAAAATCACCTTCAGGGAATCCGCGTCTTTTATGCTGCTTACATTGGCAAGAATCAAAAGCTCCTTTCCGTTATCGGCCACCACCGCGCCTGCCACCGCGCCTGCCACCGCGCCTTCGCTTTCATATTCATTCACCAGCCAACCCACGTCCGAAGTCACTCCCACAACCGTAACCACGGACCGCTCCGCCTCCCTTGCCATGTCCTTCATATTTGCAAAAAGGGTCATATAATCCTCGCTGCCAAGCTCCATCTCCGAAAGAAGCCGAGCTATCTGCTCGTCCCCCAGCACCGCCGGCTGCGGAGAAGGCGTGGGCGTCGGGTGCATCTGCGACTCATCCGCAATCATGTCCTCAGGAAGCACCTCGTTTTCCTCTGTTTCTTCTACCAGAACCACGGTCTGAGGCTCCTCCTCAGGGTAAAGCCTGTTGCTGATAACAGGCTCCAGCAGTAAAAACGTAAAACAGGCCACCATGCCGAATACAACCGCCATTGCCGCCGTAAGGAGCGTCCGCCGCACAAGCTTCCGCCTGTTTATGGGTCTTTGTTTGATAGTTTCCTTCATAAAATCAGTGTTGTCCTGATTTATATTCTCCTTCATCCGCAAGCTCCTTTTTACTGCTTATTATAACAAAAAAAGCTCTGAAACACGATTTTCAAAGCTTCTTTGCATCAACTAATGCCACTGACGGCTGAATCATCGGCGTGACAGGATTCGAACCTGCGGCCTCTACGTCCCGAACGTAGCGCTCTACCAAGCTGAGCCACACGCCGTAACCTTACGACAATGTACATGATACAATTTTTGCGGCCAGTTGTCAATGTAATTTTTACAAAAGAATGCTACAAAAGCAGATACACCACCGTAATAATCAGTCCGATACAAAACAGCAGCAATCCAAACGACAGGCTCCTGCTGATAATGGTTCCCACCTCGGATAATTCCTCGTAAACCATGGCAAACTTATGCTCATAATCCACATCCCGGGGCTTTTTCCTGCGAATTGTGGCATTGCACAGGCGTTTCCATCCGTTTGCCGCGCATCCCAGGGCGTGGGTAAGGGGCGTGCCCTCCTCCAGCTCGCGGGGGATTTCACTGTCCCTGTAAACCGTCTTCCTTAAAAATACCACCGCAAAGTCCACCAGGCTGTCCAGCACCCTGCAAATCACGCCGAACACAAAGGGCAGCGCCTTCAGTAAAACAGGACGGTAAACCACATCCTCCAGGTCCAGATACTTATACCACCTGTTTACGTAAACCGTCTTTCCCTCTTTCTTTTCCACAAGCCAGAGCCTTACGATAATCAGATAAATCAACACGCCGATGCCGATGGAGATTCCCGCGCCCTTTAAGTTTTCAAAGGAAAACCAGGAAGCCATGCCGTAGGCCTTTACAGAGCCCTGCAAAAATCCATAGCCCAAGTCAGCCAGGGGATTCATAATCTGATTCGGGAAAAATCCCATAATGGGAAGAAGGGTTGCGCTGATTGTCAGCGCGGCGGCGCTGGTTTTATCCATATAGCTTCCCTTTAAGCTGTCAAACCGCTCCTGTGTCTGCGGATTACCGTTCCTCTCTACAAATAATACCACATACAGCTTTAACATATAGGCCACTGTAAGGCCGCCGCTTACAAGGAACGCCCACTCGATTCCCCTCATGGTATCTGCGCTGAAAAATCCGGCAGCGGCTCCCTCCTCCAGCAGATTGGCATATTCCACAATGCTTTCATGAATCAGAGTCTTACTCACATAGCCGTTCCACAGCGGCATACCGCCGATTCCCAGCGCTCCCATCAGAAAAATATAGTGAAGAAGCGGCTTTTTTCTGCCAAAGCCCTGCACCTCGTTTAAATCCAGCTTATGCACATTCATAAATACCACGCCGGCCGCCATAAACAGCGCCAGCTTAATCAGGGAATGGTTCACCATATGGAGAAAGCTTCCCCTAAGAGCAAGGGCATTATCCTGTGCCAGAAGCCCGGACATTCCCACCCCCACCAGAATAAATCCAATCTGGGAAACGGAAGAACAGGCCAAAGTCCGTTTTAAATCCACGGAGAAAAGAGCCAGCACCGCGCCCACTGCCATAGTGGCGACGCCGATTACCAGTATCAGGCTGCCGAATGCGGCGTCTCCCAGAAAAATACGGCTGGATAAAATCAGGATTCCAAACATGCCGGCTTTCGTGAGGATTCCTGAAAGCAAGGCTGAAGCCGGAGCCGGAGCAACCGGGTGGGCCTTGGGAAGCCAGATATGCAGCGGGAATGCGCCTGCCTTTGCCCCGAAGCCAAAGAGAATGCAAAGCCCTGCCGCCCACAGTCTTCCGGTGCTTACAGCGCTCCCGGCTCCCCGGCCGGCCGTTCCCGCTGCCTCCCCGGCGCCCAGTCCCGCAAAACTCCCGGCCGAATTTGCTATCTGCGCCGATAATCCGGTAAGCTGGTCGTACCGCAGAGTCCCCGTCATGTCATACAAAAGGAAAATTCCCATCAGCATCACAAGTCCGCCGATTACCGCAACTGCAAGGTAAGTGGCCGCAGCCCGCAGCGACTCTTTCTTTTCGTCGTGAGCCACCCAGACATAGGAGGCAAGAGACATTATCTCAAAGAAGATAAACGCCGTATAAAAATCCGCGGACAAAAACACGCCTTCCGTAGCGCCCAGCGTCAGAAGCAAAAACAGGTAGTATCTGTTCCTGTTTCTGTAATGGGCAAAATATTCTCTCGAAAACAGGGTGCTCATAAACCACATGAAAGCGGCGATTGTTCCGTAAAGCGCCCGGAAACCGTCCAGCGTAAAGAAAAGCCCCATACCGCAGACCCCCGGCAGCTCCGCTATCTCTCCGCTGCCGCCCACTGTGAGGATACGAATCAGATGATACAGGAACACTCCAAACTCGATTCCCGTCACCGCATCCGCGAAATAATTCCTCATTTCCTTATTTTTTCTTCCGATGATATATCCGATAACAGCAGACAGCATGGGAAAAAACACCGCGCCTGTAAGTAAAAATTTCATTCCTATCCTCCTAGTAAACTCCCCCTGCCACATCCGTCAGAAATCTGGTGACAGGCCCGGAATAAAGACCAAAAAATATAATAAAAGCCGTAAATATAAACAGAGGAACCAGCATCTTCCAGTTCGGGTCCTTTATGCCCTCGAGGGACGATATCTCAAAATCCCTACCCGGAAAAAACGCCCGTATGACAATCGTAAACATATAAATCGCCGTGAGCAGCGCGGAAACCAGAAGACATACAATACCGCCATAGGCCAGTCCGTTCCCGCTTTCCACCGCCGCGGAAGCCAGATTCCACTTGCTGATAAAGCCCGCAAGCCCCGGCACGCCCATAAGGGCAAGGGAAGACACCGTAAACACGCCGAACACACAGGGCATTTTATATCCCATTCCGTCAAGCTCATGCACATACTGCCGCTCTGTCTGGTGCATGATTGCGCCGGCGCAGAAGAAAGCGGCAATTTTGATTACCGCATGAAAAATCAGATGGGTCAGCGCCCCTACCATGCCAGGAGGCGTCATAACCGTCACGCCGAATAAAATATACGACAGATTACTGATGGTGGAGTAGGCAAGCCTTCTTTTTATATGGGTCTCCTTAATAGCCCGGCTGCACCCGTAGACAATGGTGAACATGACGATTGCCATCACCACATCCTGAGCCCACGTTCCCCGGAGGAAATCCGTGCCGAAGCTGTAATAGGTCAGACGGATAATGGCGAAGGCGCCGGATTTTACCACCGCCACCGCATGGAGCAGGGCAGTTACCGGCGTGGGCGCCACACCGGCGTCCGGCAGCCATGAGTTAAAAGGCGAAATGGCCGCTTTCACACCAAAGCCCATAAAGGCAATCACGTAAATAAGCAAAAGCACATTGGTCCTTGCGCCAATCTTTTCAGGGTCGAGCACCCCGCCTAATACAAAATCCGTAGTATTTCCGTATATGATAATAAATATCAGCCCGATAAAGGCAAAGGCCGCTCCGCCCAGGGAATAATACAGGTATTTCCGGCTGGCAAGTATGGCTTCCCTTGTCAGCGTATGCATCACCAACGGCACCGTAACAAGGGTCAGCAGCTCGTAAAAGAAATACATGGTAAGCAGATTCGCCGAAAAGGAAATTCCCAGCGTAACGCTGTAGGTCATGGTATAGAACATAAAGAACACCTTTTCATGCTCTTCCTTCGTCATATATTCAAAGGCGTACAGCGTGGCCAGCGGCCACAGGGCGGAAACCAGACCTCCGAATACCATGCCCATCCCGTCCACGTCAAAGCTGATGGACAGATTTCCCGTAAAATTGGCCAGCGTAAATATATTTTCAGGACGGTGAACCAGAAGGGTCCACACCAGTATGCTGTTTAAAATCACCATACCTTCCAGAAAAATTTCCATATGGCTTCGCTTTTTAAAAGGAATCAGAAGAACCAGTATGCCAGCAATCACAGGAATTAAAATAACCGATAATATCATAACCGTTCCTCCTTCCTAAATAATTTTCTCAATAATCCGCGACAGATATTCGGCAATCCATCCCGGGAAAAGCCCAATTGCCACGGAAAGCACCGTAAGAACCAGCACCGGTATTGTCATAAAGGGGGACGGCTCTTTCTTTTTTATCATCTGTCCCCGGCCGCTTTCGTAGTAGTCCGCTCCCGGGAAAAATCCCTGAATCGTAAGGGGCAGAAGATACCCGGCTGTGAGCAGCGCACTGATTAACAAAACCACCGGCCCAATCCAGTCAAACCACAAAATCCCCGAGGACAACGCCCCTGTGGCCAGATACCACTTGCTGATAAATCCTCCCGTGGGCGGAATCCCAATCAGCCCCAGCGACACAATGGTATAGCACCACATAAGAAGCGGCATTTCCTTGCCGATTCCCCGAAGCTCCTCCACCCGTGTCCTTTTCGTCATATAAATGATGGCTCCCGCACAGAGAAACAGCGCCGCTTTAATAAATCCGTGGCAGAGAACGTGAAGCAGACCGCCTGTGACGGAATCCCTGTCCATAACCGCAAAGCCGAATAAAATGTAGGATAACTGGCTGATGGTGGAATAGGCAAGACGCTTTTTTAAAACCGGCTCCCTGTAGGCAAGCATGGAACCCATAAATACGGTAAGGAGCGTCAAAACCATCCAAAATGTCTGCACCCAGGTTCCTCTTAAGAAGGAAGCCCCGAAAATATAGTAAACCACCCGGAAAATCCCCAGGATACCCGCCTTTACGATTACCGCCGAAAGAATCGCCGAAGCAGGCGCAGGCGCAGCCGGATGGGCCGCAGTCAGCCAGGCGTGCATAGGAAACATTCCCGCCTTTACCCCGAAGCCTATAAGCATGGCGGCCGCCACAAAAAGCAAAATCCCGCCGTGCTGCTCCGCTGCGGCAGAGCTGATGACGCCGCCTGCGCTGAAAGAAAGGGTATTGCCGTATCTTTCAATAAAATACAGGCCAAACAACGACATGTAAGCGCCGCACAGGGAGTAAAACAGATATTTGAGCCCCGCCATAATTGCTTCCTTCGTACCGCTGTGGAGTACCAGGGGCATGGAGGTCAGGGTGAGAATTTCAAAAAACAGATAAAAGGTAACCAGATTCCCCGCAAAGCATAAAGCCAGCAAGACGCCGAACACAATCAGGTAAAATCCGTAGTAGCGCTTTTCCTTTTCTTCATGCTTCATATATTCAAAGGAAAAAACTCCGGCGCAAAGGCAGATAATCACCGTCATCAGAGAAAACACCACACTGACCTCGTCCACTTTAAACAGAATGGGAAGCCGGTCCGTTAAATTAAACAAAGTCAGCAGCCCGCCTCCGGCGCAGCACAGGGCAAGCCCCGCAAAAACAGCCGTGACACACAGCATGGCCGTAACCGCCGCCAGCAGTCTTTTTCTGCTTTTCATTTCGCTTCTTACCAGAAGATAAACCCCGGAAATTATGGGGAACACAATTGCTAGTAGTATATAATACATGGCAGCAAACCTCCCTATGCGAACATGGCAAGGCCCTGTTCAATTAAATCCACAATCGGCTGAGAGCTTACACCTAAAATCACGTTCAAAATCACAAAACAAACCAGCGTCACCGCATACAATTTTATATTCTTAAAGGTCACCGTATCATAATTTGTATACTCTACCGGCGTATAAATACGAATCACCGTCTTCATAAAATAAATGGCGTTTAATATGGTACTGATGCCCAGTACAATCAGGGCCGGCAGCATCTTGATTTCATTCTGCACCGCCGCCTGGGCAAACAAAAGCTTACTGATAAACCCGGAAAACAGCGGTACGCCTACCATGGAAAGAGAGCCTACCGTAAAGGCAACCCCCGCCCATTTGTCCCTGTAAGCCGCTCCCGTAAGGCTTAAGAACTTCCTGCTGCCGTCCGATACATCCGTAAGTCCGATGGCCGCGATAAACAAAAGCGATTTGGTGGCCGCATGGGAAAAAATGTGAAAGATACTCGCGCTCATTCCCGCCTGAGTCCCCATTCCGATGCCCATATAAATATAACCAATCTGCGCCACGGAGGAAAAGGCAATCATCCTTCTCACGTCGTTTTCCCGAATCGCGCTTAGGGATCCGAAAACCATGGCCATCAGAGCAAAGACAAACAGGATATCTATTATCCGGCTGTTGTGGAAAATCTCAAAGCCAATCACCCTGTAGATAATCTTTATCAGCAAAAATATGTAGCCCTTGGAAACCAGGCTGGATAAAATTGCCGCCGAGGATACCGTGGAGTAGCCGTAAGCGTCCGGCAGCCACGCATGAAAGGGAAACAGCGCGCTTTTGATGGAAAGTCCCACCGATATCAGCGCAATGGTCACAAGCAGCGGGATTCTGTAATCTCCCGTCGCATAAATCATTTCCACCTGCTCCTTGATGTTGCTCATGAGAAGATGCCCTGTAAGGTCGTAGAGCATACAGATTCCCATTAGTAAAAGGCCGGAACCCAAAAGGCTCATAATCATATATCTTGCCGCCGCCTCGATGGTTCTTCCGTTCTGCCTTATCATAATCAGGCCGCAGGCGGTTATGGTATTGATTTCCACAAACACATAGGCGGTAAATAAATCATTGGTATATACAAGCGCCAGAAGGGAAGATAAGAGCAAATCCGTAAGGACATAGTAAAGAAAGGTCTTGCCCTCCTCCACCTCGTCGGCCAGCTTTTTCCTGCCTCCCTCTAAGGACAAAAGCATAATGATACAGAAAAACAGCGCCGTCAGCGCCTCCAGCACCCCGGCTCTTATTTCATTTCCCCAGGGCGCGGGAAATTTACCCATCACATAAACATAGGCTTCTCCCGTTCTTACCGTATAAAGAAGGACGCCGGCATTTAAAACAATTTCTGTCAGAAGAAGCGCCTTATTTACGCGCCTGGCCGCATTTTTCTTAAGGCCCGAGCTGATAATTCCGGCAAACAGGCACAGCAGTATGGAAACCGCCGGAAAATTCTGTACGAAGTCCATTTACAGCCCCTCCTTTTTCAGCCGGACGGTAATCTCATCCAAATCCAGCGTGAGGTAACGCTGGTAAAGGCGCACTGTAATAGAGAGCATAAGGGCGCTGACAGATACCGAAACCACAATGCCGGTCAGAACCAGGCCGCTGGGAATCGGATTGATGTACGCCTCCATGCTTTGCACGCCGTCCGTCACAATCGGAGCCACCCGTCCGGCAATGTAGCCCTTTTCCGCCAGGAACAGGTAAATTGCCGTATCCATGATATTAAGTCCGATAATTTTTTTAATCAGGTTACTTTGAAGCAGCAGATTTCCGAATCCGATTCCAAATAAAATCATTGCCACCGCTTCCCCGTAATTATTAAGAAGATTTGCTCCCACTTTACAGGCCCCCTCTCCTGAACAAGGCATAAAACGCATACATGGTACAGGCTACCTCAAGCCCCACGCAGATATCTATAGGCAGAATAATTCCGCCGCTTAAAATGTGGCCCGGCTGCCCTAAGGGTATATGGTTTTCGATTCCGTTGGCTCCCGTGATGTAAAAATAAGAACCGATAATCCCGTACATACAAAGCGCCGTTATTTTTGCCACCTTATAGATATGCTCGTTAAAAAATCTCTGGGTTTTCTGGAAACCGAAAGCGCTCACATAGAGAATCATTCCCGCTCCCAGAATCGCTCCGCCGGAGAAACCGCCGCCGGGAGATAAATGCCCGTTTAAAATAATGTAAATACCGAAAATGAAAATAATCGGGCAAAGCACAAACGCCGTTCCCTGTAAAATCACGTCGTTTTTCGGCTCAAAATATCTGTCGCCGCCCTTTGCGTCCAGCTTCTTTAAAATTGCTTCGTCCACCATAAGCAGAATCATCACGCAGCAGGTGGCCACAAAAAGCACGTTCGTCTCCCCGAAGGTATCAAATGCCCTGTAGGTCAGAATCATACCCGACACAATGTTGAGGGCGCCTGTCTCCTGCAGGCCGTTTTCTATATACCGCTCCGACACGATATTGTTGTCGGGGTTGGCCGGATTGCCCGTTCTGGGAAGCCAGGAAACCGTATACAGCAAAAGCCCCACCAGTATCACGCAGAACAGAATTGCCGCCGCCACATAAATCCTGTGAAAAACCGTGAGCTTTTTGTTGTGGTCCACGTCATAAACCTTATCACGTATCATCTGTCTTTCAAACATACGCTCCAGGATAGTGTCCACCGGCGTCTCTGTCTTTTGCTGCGGCTGCATTTCCACCTCGCCTATATAGGGGTCCCGGCTGCCGGAAAGCCACCTGAAAAAGCGAAACGCCCCTGTTTTTTCATATTCGTTCTGGGGTTTTAACTTACTCACAGAGCCTCGCCTCCTTTATCGTCAGGAATCTCCATACTTTCCTCCATGGAAACCATTGTGGTATTTTCCTCGTTTTCCTTATCCTTTTCCGTCTGTATGGCATGTATCTTTTTCAGGGTGGAGAAAAATAAAATACTGGTCACTCCCGCTCCCACGGCGGCTTCCGTGATGGCAAGGTCGGGCGACTGCAGGCACACCCAGATAACCGACATTACCAGACTGTAGGACATAAAAATCAGCACAGAATTCAGAAGGTTCCTGGAAAAACTCACCATTATGGCACACACGATTAAAAATCCCATGAGTATACATTGAAACAGCGTCATAGCTTTCCTCCCGCTTCCGCCTCTTTTTCCTTCTCCGCCTTCAGCTCCTTCTCCAAATCGGAAAGGTCCGAATATCTCTGACAGTGATTCCCCAGCTTTTCGTTGGTGATAACCTCCAGCTTTGCCAGAAGGTGAGAGGAAACCGGTGAGGCAAACCATAAAAAGATGACTATCAGCATCATTTTCAGGGTGGTAAAATTAAGGCCTGAAAAAATCATCAGCCCCACCAGGGAAAAGCTGATGCCCAGAGTATCCCCCATGGCCGCGGCGTGCATTCTGTTCAGTACATAGTGAAGATGAAACACTCCGTACAGCTCAATCAAAAAGATGAGCAACCCGGCAAGGAGAAGCGCTCCTCCTGCAATGAGACGTAACCATTCAAGAATTTCCATTACCGCCATCCCCTTTCCTGTATCCTGCATTATCATTCTTATGCCGTTTCCGGTAGTTTTCCTCATAAACACCGATATACACCTTGGCCAGCACATTCACCGCAAGGAAGCTCACCAGAGCGTAAATAAGGCAGATATCCACCAGAAATCCTTCCTTAAGCAAAAGGGCAAGAACGGCAATCATAACCATTACCATGGTTCCCATCATATTCACAGCCATAAGCCTGTCCGCCACCCGGGGGCCTTTAACCGCCCGAATCAGACAGACAAACAGCATCAGGGCAAGGATAATCAAAACGCCTATGTATAATTTCTGATAAATCGTTTCCAGAACCGTCAGGCTTTCACTTATCTGCATTTTTCCCATCCCCTTCCATTTCCTCAAGCAGCTTTACAAAAACAGAGCTGTTCATTCCCTCCGCAAGGCTTTTATCCAGACAATGAACCTCATACTCGTCATTTTCCAGCATGACCGTAATGGTTCCCGGCGTAAGCGTGATGGAATTCGCCAGCAGAATCCTCGCCGGCGTGGTCTTCAAATCCGTCTTAAAGCGAACCACGGCGGGCTCAATCTCATATCGCGAGGAGGTAATCATTTTAATCACCGCAAAATTTGCCTTGATAATCTCCTTAATCAAAACAAAGACATAATGGAGGATTTGAAACAGCTTTTTCCCCATCTTCAGGTCTGTTTTCGGGCTGTATCCTAAAAACTTGCAGGTAAACCAGTACATTATCCCTGCGATTACCAGTCCGAAGGCCGCTATTTCCAGTGTTAACTGACCGTTAAAAATCACCCATATCAGAAAAAATATGATATACATTTTCTACCTCATTTCCGCCCGATTTCCCATCCGTCTGGCTTAAAACCGTATAAAACAGGTGAGGCTTACGCCAACACCTGTTTTATCTTGTTTTCCAATTCACTTTTTGACACGGCGCCTATAACGGTGTCCACTACCTTCCCGCCCTTAAAAAACAGAAAAGTGGGAATCGACATCACCCTGTACTCTCCGGCCAGCCTCGGATTTTCATCCGTATTGCATTTACCTATCTTACATTTACCGCTGTAGCTTTCCGCAAGCTCTGCCACAAGCGGAGCCATCATCTTACAGGGACCGCACCAGTCTGCATAAAAATCAACCAGAACAGGCATGCTGCTTTCCTTTACCTCAGCTTCGAAATTGTTGTCTGTAATTTTCAGTTCCATATGATACTCCTTTCTTTTTCCTTTTGCAATTATAGTTTTTCCTTTTTACAGCTTCTTAACAGCATTTTACCTCTTTATTTCATATTTATAAATAGGATTTCCTTTTAATGAAAATTTTTCTTCGTATTCCGTCATGATATTGCTTTTCATTTTCTCATCGTCACGGTGCAAGTCATATGTGACAAAATCCGCTTTCCATCCCGCCTCTGGCAGCTCCTCCAACGCAAACTCAAAAAGCTCCCTGTTGTCTGTCTTAAATTCCAGAATACCGTCCTTTTTGAGAATCCTGTCATACCTTGCAAGAAATTCTTTAGAAGGCAGACGTCTTTTCGCGTGCCGGTCCTTGGGCCACGGGTCGGAAAAATTCAAATAAATTCTGTCAACCTCGCCCGGTGCGAATACCTCACCGATATCCTCCGCCTCCATGCGGATGAATAAAAGATTTTCACGCATTTCCGCATCCATCTTCTGCAGTGCCCGCAAAAGGACGCTGGAGTATTTTTCTATTCCTACATAATTGATATTGGGATTTTTCCCCGCCAGCTCATGGATAAATTTCCCCTTGCCCATACCGATTTCAATTCTCACGGGATTATCGTTTCCGAATATTTCCCTCCAGTTTCCCTTTGCCTTTTCCGGTTCGTGGATTACCAGGGGACTGTCTGCTATGGCGTCTCTTGCGCCCTGTATATTTCTAAGCCTCATCTGACTCTCTGACTCTTTTCTGCAACAGTTTTCTTATTTCAGTCATTTATTTTACAACATTTTTTTCATTATTAAAAGAAGAAAATTAATAAAAGAGTTTCCGGCAAAAGAAAACTCTTGTCAAGCCCATCTGTTAAATGTAAACTAATATTTAATTTGAAACTAATAAAGGAGTTATTTATGAATTTCTTCAACCGGAAAATCTTACTTTTCAGGAAGTTTTCTCCTTCAAAATACATGCAGATAAAATATACCGTGCTGTCGGTTTTAATTATTTGCAATATTATTACCGGCAGTATCAGCGTCCATGCCGCCCCTGTAACCTCCCAGGACTATCAGGCGGAAGCCGAGGAACGCAAGGCGCTGCCCGTTCAGACAAATGAAATCGAAAACTGGCCCGCCGGCCCGGCGATTGGCGCGCAGTCGGCAATTCTTTTAGAGGCCAACACCGGTGTACTTCTCTATGCCAAAAATATCGATGAAAAGCTCTATCCTGCCAGTACCACAAAGCTTTTGACCTGCCTTCTTGCTGCGGAAAACAGCTCCATGGACGAAATCGTTACCTTTTCCCGCAATGCCGTTTTCAGCATTGAACCGGGCAGCTCCAATATCGGAATCGATGAAAATGAATCCATGCCCATGGAAGAATGCCTCTACGGCATCCTGACAGGCTCCGCCAATGAGGTTGCCAACGCCGTTGCCGAGCATATCGCCGGAAGTATGGACGATTTTGCCGAAATGATGAATGAAAAGGCGGCGGAGCTTGGCTGTAAAAATACCCACTTTGTCAACGCCCACGGACTTCATGACGAAAATCACTATACTTCCGCCTATGATTTGGCCATCATTGCCAGGGCTTTTTTTCAGAACGAACTGCTTTCCAGAATCGGAAACACCGCCACTCATCATTTTGAGCCTACGGATACACAGCCGGACGACTTTTTTAAGCGCAACAAGCATCAGCTCATTACCGGCGAAATCCCTTATGAGGGCATTAAGGGAGGGAAAACCGGTTATACGAGTGATGCGCGCCAGACTCTCGTTACCTGCGCCGAACAAAACGGCATGAAATTAATCTGTGTTATCATGAGGGAGGAATCGCCGGAACAGTTTTATGACACTGTCAAACTGTTCGATTACGGCTTTTCCAATTTTTCCGTTGTCAATGTAAAGGAGAATGAGACCAATTACTCCATTCAAAACGCAAACTTTTTTAATACTTCCAACGATATTTTCGGAAATTCCAACCCCATTCTGGCTTTGAATCCGAACAGCTATCTCATTATGCCCAAAACCGCTGTTTTCGATGAACTGGACTCCCGGATTTCCTATGACACCACGGTAGAAAACCAGGTGGCTGTCATCAATTATTATTATCATGATTCCTATGTGGGAACCGCCACGGTAGACCTTGCAGAAGAAACCGCCGCTCCCTATGAGTTCGGGGCGGCGGTAAATCCCATAGAAGAAGTTCCCGCTGAGGAACCTGCCACAATTATAGTCAACATCAAAACCATATTGATTGCCGTTTTAGCGGCGGCAGGCCTTTTGATTGTGGTTTGCGTGATACGCTCTGTTATTCTCAACTACAATATTCTTGGCGGCAGCAGGGCAGCCAGAAAACATGGCAGACGCTGGTGGCGGAAAAGAAGGAAGGACGGGCCTGATTTTTCTTCTTCCCGGTTTGATAAGTTTAATTTTTAGTGCTTTTTCCTTTGTTTTCCTTCTGGCGCTGTCTGGCCTGGGTTCTTTTTTGAATAATGTCCTGGCAATCCTCCTCCGAAATAAATTTGGAGGTTTTTACCACATACACTTTATCGTTTTCGGATTTGCGGACTCTGATTTTAAATTTCATAAAACCGTGGACCGGGCAAAGGGCAATGCTGTAATAATTCTTTCCGTTGGGCGAAAACCAGCGGATTTTCTTTCGGATATTCCTATGGCATAGATAACATTTTGTACTGATAACCTCCCTGTCCTCAAAAGCCTTCATCTTGTCTGGAAATTCCCTTGAGACGTACTTCATGTAATCATGAAACATCACATGAATTTCATCCTGACGGGTCTTCGGCAGCACGTAAGTATCTATGGAATAATTCTCAAGTATCTCCTCTTTGAGGCAGGACAAAATACAAGCCGTATAGTAGGCGTCGCTGTAGGCCCTGTGAAAGGGAATTTTCTTTTCAATTTCCAGAAAGTCAATGGCATGCTCTAAGCTTCTTCTGCTTTTCCGGTCCTCGTAGGCAATGCTGAAAAGCTTCTGCACATCCAGAAAACGAATCGGCACATCGCTGAGCGGAGGCATATTATAATAATGCATATTTCTCTGCAGCTCAAACAAATCCAGCGGTCCCCAGGTACAAAAAATATAATCTGTACCGCAAAAGGAGAGGAACTCTTTTACCACCTCCGCAAAGGGACGTCCCTTTTTCAAATCCCTCATATGAAGATGAATCAGCTTTCCCGTTACCTTATGCATATGGTGATAGACAGACGGTTTAATCAGCTGGTTAAATTCATCTGTCATCACTCTGCCGCTATTTAATTTTACTGCTCCGATATCAATAATTTCGAAAGGAAGCTCTTTTGCGGCCGGCTCATTTCCGGTATCACTCTGGTTCCATTCCAAATCTAATACAATATAATTCATAAATTTCTCCATATAAGCATTTGCTTCTTTCAAAATAGCATGATACTATATTATCATTGTGACTGGCAACTGTAAACTTATGTATGAAAACAGAGTGAAAGTGAGAAAAGCATGAAAACGGGAAACATGAAAAAATTCTTATCCTATTACAGGCCCTACAAAAAAATTTTTGCGGCGGATATGTTTTTTGCCTGCCTGGGCGCAGCCGTCACTCTGATTATCCCTTTGATTATCCGCTATATTACAAACGATGTTATCTACAGACCCGCAGGCGAGTCTTTAAAAATTATCCTGTCTCTCACCGGCATTATGGCGGTTTTAATTATTCTGGAATTTTACTGTAATTATTTCATTGCCTATTACGGCCATATCATGGGCGCAAAAATGGAATACAATATGCGGAACGAGATTTTCGCCCACTACCAGAGGCTTTCCTTCAGCTTTTTTGATAATCAGAAGGTAGGGCAGCTTATGAGCCGCGTCACAAATGATTTGTTTGAAATCAGCGAGCTGTTTCACCACGGCCCCGAGGATATTGTCATTTCCATTATTAAACTGATTGGCTCCTTTTCCATTCTCCTTTCCATCAACTGGAGGCTGGCACTGGTTGCGTTCGCCATTGTTCCGGTTATGTTGGTATACGCTTTTTACTTCAATATAAAGATGAAGCGCGCTTTTGTAAAAAACAGGGCCCGGATTGCCGATATCAACGCTCAGATTGAAGATAACCTCTCCGGTATCCGGGTGGTGAAATCCTTTGCCAATGAAGAAATGGAAATGGATAAGTTTAAGGTAGGAAACGACCGTTTTGTGGAAAGCAAAAGGGAAAGCTACCGCTATATGGGTCTTTACCACTCCGGGCTGGGCGCTTTCACTACCTTTATCAGCGTCATTGTGATTGCGGTAGGCGCCGTATTCATCACCACAGACCTGATTTCCATTACGGATTTGATTACTTTTCTTCTTTATATTAATAACTTTACCGAGCCCATTAAAAAGCTCATCAACTTTACGGAACAGTTCCAGAACGGCGCTTCCGGCTACACACGCTTTCTGGAAATTCTGGACATTCACCCCGACATCACAGACCGGGCGGACGCAAGGGAGCTTATGAACGCAAAGGGTGATATTACCTTTGAAAACGTGTTTTTTCATTATGAGGAGCACTCCGAAACCGTGCTTTCAAACTTAAATCTTCATGTGAATTCCGGTCAGTACATTGCGCTGGTGGGAACCTCCGGCGTGGGGAAATCCACGCTCTGCAGCCTGATTCCAAGATTTTACGATGTTTCCTCTGGCCGCATATTAATCGACGGCGAAGATATCCGGGATTACACCTTAAAAAGCCTTCGGAACAATATCGGTATCGTTCAGCAGGACGTTTACCTCTTTACCGGAAGTGTCATGGATAATATCCGATACGGAAATCCCCATGCAACCGACGCGGAAATCGTGGCCGCCGCCCAGAACGCCAACGCCCACGAATTTATTATGAATCTTCCCGAAGGATACGACACCAATATCGGCCAGAGGGGCGTCAAGCTCTCCGGCGGTCAGAAACAGCGTCTTTCTATCGCCCGGGTTTTCCTGAAAAATCCTCCTATTCTCATTTTTGACGAGGCGACCTCCGCGTTGGATAATGAAAGTGAAAAGGTGGTACAGGAATCTCTCGAAAAGCTGGCCAAAAACCGCACCACCTTCGTTATTGCCCACAGGCTTTCCACTATCCGCAATGCGGAAAAAATACTGGTGCTTTCCGAAAACGGGATTGCGGAGAGCGGAAACCACGAGGAGCTTCTTGCAAAGGGCGGGATTTACGCGGAGCTTTATAATATGCAGTTTAAGAGTAAGGCGGATTAAATTTTTTTAATCTGCCTTAATACAAACATACTTCCCAGCATACATAATCCTGCTCCGAACAGGAAAGTGGTAAAAAGGCTTTTTTCTGCCAGAGTCCCGAAGGCTATGCTGGTTCCCGCGCCGACGCTGTCGATTATTACGGCGTTGACGCTTAAGGCTGTGGCTCTGTTTTCGGCGTGAATCTGTCTGTTCTGCAGTTCTGTCTGTAGAGGCTGGAATAAACTGAAAGCAATCCGAAGCGTCAATATCCCCATAACGGAAAGCCAAGGACTGTCTGTAACTGCCAGCAAAATACAGGAAAGGGCGGCAACGGCATAGAGAAAAACGGTAAGCCTGAAATCCCCCAGCTTCTTTGTCAATCTGAAAGACCATGCCCCGCACAGGCCGGCAACCGTCACCAGAATGTAGATGTATCCCATGGCGGAGATTGTAAGCCCGCATCTTTCATACTGTAGCTGACTTAAAAACACGGTTACTGTCTGATGCGTCTCGTTGAGAAGGGCTATTCCGATAAGGAATAAAAGAATATTTTTATTTTTGAATATCTGTTTCAACGGCAGCAGCAAGCTTTCCGTACCCGAAGCCTTTTCTTCTTCTCTCTTAACCTCCGTCAGCCCCAGAGCTAGCAGCGCTGACAGACCATAGCTGATAACCGTCAGAAAACCGGCCAGACGGTAATTGCTTCCCACAAACAGCGAAAACAAAAGCGACGCAAAAAGTAGTCCCGCGGTTCCCAGACTGTTGTAAATTCCAAACACCTTCTGACTTTCGCCTTTTTTGCAGGAAAGATAAAGAAATGCGCTGTCCACGCCGGAAAGCCCGGCAATCACAACGCTGAGCATCACTCTTTCCAGAAGGAACCCGCCAAATCCCGACGCCTGCCAGAACACGATTTTAGAAAGAAAGTAAAGTACGCAGCAAAATAAAATCGTTCGTTTATATCCGATTTTATCAGCAATCATTCCCCAGGGAAATTCCAGAAGAAGACACAAAATGAGAGAAATGCTTTCAATTATGGTAATCTGTAAAACAGATACGCCCTGAGCCTGACGATAAAGCGTGGCAATCGGTCCGTAAAACACCATGCCCTGCAAAAGCCCGATGGCGTACATAAGATATATATTTTTGTTTTTCATAAGAGATAATTATCCTTTCCAAATTTAAAATGCAACAAATACAGGCCAGTCTGTAAAGCAGGCTGGCTGACATTATCATTGTAAATGTTGTTTTAAATTGGAAAATGCATGATTGATACCTCTTAATATTGGGAGAAATTATTTATATGTATATTTCTGCTGTCCAGTGAGTATCTTTTTCCAGTTACTTTCCTCACGCAGAACTCTTATAACATGTACTTCTTTTTCTGCTTCTTTTATAATATAAAAAATTATTGACGGTAAAAACAATTTTTTATGGATAGAATAGTTACGATAATAAATCTGTGTTTTTGCAAACACATTTCCCATCACTTTCAAATCTTCTATCTGCTTTCGTATATCTCTTTGAAACTGGTCAGCCCTTTGCTTACCAAATTCCAATTCAATATAATCTGTAATATCTGTTATATCATAAATTGCTTCCCAAGTTAAAACCACGTCATACTCTTGCATTCCTTCTTAAATTCCTTAATTCAGTAATTTTCTCAAACGCTTCATCCAATAACAGTTCCCGTTCTGCCTCCATATCATCAATTCCTCTGTCAAGCATTCTAAGTAAAGATTTATTATTCTGATTGATATTCATATCTATATCTATTCCCATTTGGCAATCTCCGTTTATTAACATTATTTCTGTTTTTCCTTATTTTATCATATGAAAAATATTTTAGCAATCCACGCCCTCTTGGATTTTCTCAGACTATTTACTCAATCCACCTCACCACATCTCCCTTCCCAATCTCCTTATCGGAATAATCAATAATCCTGCTCTCAGCGTCAATCACTCCCGGCTCAAGTGCCACCCAGTTTTCATTTTCATCCAGAACCTTTACATTAACCTCCTCCACATAATATTCCTCTCCCAGAATACCTTCCCTCTGCCGCAGGACATAGACAAAAGGTCTGTTATCCACCGTATAATAAACCGCATGTGGAGAAATACAACATCTGTATTTTTCTCCTCTCTCCACACGCCTTAAAACTCCCGAAAGTCCGGGAATCCACTTTACGTTTCCGGAATCTCCGCCCTCTGAAAGACTGATAAGCGTTTCATAGCTTCCGGGCATGGTCTGACTCTCGGAAATATAATCAACTGTCACCTCTATCTCCTTTCCGCTTCCGTCCAGCTTGACCGTAGCCTCATCTCCATACCCTATATATTTTCTCTGCTCCTTGTCAAATACCACCTTGAACTGGCACGGGATGGTGTCATCCGTCAGCATCATTGCCGCCGAATCCGGGACTCTGCTGCCTGCCTCCACATAAATGCCTGTAACCATTCCCGCCGTTTTTGCAAAGACAATCCCCTCCTGACCTAAGACCTCCTGATAGTCGGCCAAATCCGTCTGCAAAAGCCGGATTTCCTCTCTGGCAACTGCAAGAGAGGCGTCCGCATTCTCCGGCAAAAGGGTGTCCTCCACAGCCCTCTGTGCGTTCTTCATAGCATTGTCCCTCTCCTGCTTCGCGTCCGCCTCTGCATAGGCGGCGCTCTGCAGCGCATCCTTCAGCCGTTCCCGTTCTTCCTCTCCAAGCCCGTTCATTCTGTCTTCTATTTCCTCATCGCTCAGCCCGTCGGTATCGCCGTAAATGGCGTCCTCCAAATCCTCCATAGCCTGGGCGTACTGCTCAGCAGCCCTTCCCACTTCCGTATCCTTTTGTCTGGCGGCCGCATCATAATCCTCTCTTGCTCTCTTTTCGTCCAGCTCCTTTTTCTGCCTTGCAAGCTCCTGATTTTCCAGAATGGCGTTTATCTGCAGCTGAAGCTTACTGATTTGAGACTGCTTTTCCGCCATGATTTCCCTCAAATCCTCCAAATCAATCCGAAAAAGCTCGTCTCCTTCCTCCACCCTGTCCCCAATCTGGACAGAAACCGCCGACACCCGAAGGCCGCCAAGGGCATTTACTGCCTGGCTTCCGCCCTCCACTACAATACCGTCCGCCTCGACGATATGCTCAATGTATTTTTCCTCCGGCGCAGCTGTACTCACCACAGGAAGCTTTGTGGTGTAGTAGCTTTTCGATATCACAGTGCAAAGCCACATGGCCCCCATAAATATTGCAAAGCCTGCCATTATCTTCTTTTTAAACATCCTTCTCCTCCTTCCGCAACACCCGGAATGATTAAGACCAGCCAAATATCTGCCGGATATTCTTCGGCTCTCTATTCTTTCAAACCTGAATATATAATCCCCTGCTCCAGGTAATCCTGACCGAGCACAAACACAAAAGCAGCCGGTATCAAGGTAATGATAGACGCGCAGAAAGCAAAGCCCGCCCGCTCCCAGGTAATTTCCGGCAGGTATAAAGACAATGGCCACAGCGACTTGTCGTCCAGAAACGCCATAGGCTGCTCCATCATATTCCAGTACTCCAGAAATCCCAGCACCAGAGCCGACAATATACCGCTTTTCCCTAAAGGCAATCCGATTTTAAAGAATAAAAACATTTCCGTTGCCCCGTCCACCCTGGCTGCTTCAAATAGCTGCATGGGGATTCCCCGAAAGCCCCCGTAACACAAAAACACGGGAAAGGTGGAAAACACCACCGGTAAAATAACTGCCGTTTGGGTATTTAACAGAGAAAAACTGTTCAAAACCAGATAACTGGAAAGCATAGTCACCTGAAAGGGCAGAAGCATCAGTACCACATAAAGGGTAAAAAGCAATTTTCCCAATCGGTTCTGATACACCGCAAAGGACCAGGCCGCAGGCACTCCGATAAAAAGCTGCCCCGCAAGAATAAGCATCACCATTTTCACGGAATTCCAGAAAAGCACGAAAAACTGCGGCGATAAAAAAAGCAGCTTTCCATAATTGGAAAAGGAGGGAAAATCAGGCACCAGCCGCCAGCTGATAAACTGAAAGGCTTCTCCCGCCCCCTTTTCCTGGAAAATCGGTTTGAGAAGCTCCGCCAGCTCATACTGGTCCATCACCGAACCGGTAATGAGCAAAACCACAGGAAGGGCAACCAGAATCCCCGGCAGGAGGAGAATACTTCCAGATACTCCTCTTCGTATATTATCCGATATTTTAAAATTGATTTTCTTTCCCTTCATATTGCCCTCATACTTCCTTATCCCATGCCCTTTGCAGCAGTAAAATCACCAGAAAAAGAAATCCTCCGGTGCAGACTGCCGCTGCCGCCATCTTGTCAAATTCCAGATTGACGAACCAGTTATTAAACAGGTGCTGCAAAAGATAGATACTCTGCTCAGGGTACGCGCCAGCCACCAGATAAGCTTCCCTGTAAATCTTAAAGGAATTTAAAAAAGATAAAATCACGATAGTGTAAAGGCTTCCTTTTAAATTGGGCAGGACAATATACCAGATTCTCTTAAACCCTCCGGCTCCGTCCACCCTGGCCGCGTCAATCAAATCCGTGGAAATTCCCAGAATCCCGGCCAGCCACAGCACCACCGTATAGCCTGTATTTTTCCAGATATAGCTGCACACCAGCACCCAGAACGCAGCCTCCGTTCCCAGATAATCCGTATGTATCCCGCCCCACATCCCTGTCCACTCTCCGATTCCGGTAAGGAACAAATTAAGAAAACCTTCCTTATAAAATGTCATTTTCCACACCATCACAATGGTAGCCGTGGGCATGGCAAGAGGAAATAAGTAAACAGACTTAATCAGACCGGCATTTTTCAGCTTACTCAAAGGCCAGGCGATTAAAAATCCGATAAACACCAGAAGCGGAATACATACAAGGGTAAAGCGCAGGGTATTCTTTACCGCAAGCAAAAAAGCCTGATTACTGAAAATTGTCTGAAAGTTTGCCGCTCCGGTAAAATCTCCTGTCACCGCCGTGGTAAACGACCTTTTAAATACATCTGAAAACGGAAGAATCACAAAAATGATTACTCCCATAAAGCTGGGAGCCATGAAAAGAAAGAAAGCCCTCCGCTTTTTACTTTTTCTCATAAGTCTCCTCCAGACAGGGAGCTGCCAATTCTGACAGCTCCGCCCAAACCTGAATTTTCTACTCGGACATATAAATGGCGATACTCTGCTCGATTGCGCTTACCGCTTCCTCAAGGCTTTCATTTCCCTTTATATATCCCGCGCCCTCGGCGTACACCGCCTCCTCAATCACGGTATCTTCCATATAGGGAGTTTTCACCGCCTCAATCCACCCCTTAAGGGTCTCCATCTGCTCCGGCTCCATTACATAAATCCTGAAACTATAGCTCCGTCCATCGCCTGTCGATATCCCGAGGGAACTGAAAATTCCCTCCTCGCTGATAAACTTTTCATCTACCTCAAAGCTTTTTTCCAACGCGTCCTTATGGACGGAAAGTCCGTAAAAGAGCTCCTCCTGGTTTTCCGCTCCCAGAAGCACCTTTATCATCTCCTTCGCCCTGTCGATGCCGGCGGAGGAAGCGTTAATTCCCACAAGAGTCTTTGGTATAAATACATTTTTATCCATACCTTCCATAGGCTTCATTACATCATCCTCATATCCTTCCACCTTGTTTACGGAAAACTGCTCGCAGACGCTGTGGGGATAATAAACCGTACCCATAATAACAGCTCTGTCCTCCATCAGATAGCTGGTCGCGTTGGCCACCCTGAAATAATCCGAGCTCTCTCTTGTTCCGCCATAGAAAGAAGAATATGTTCCGTTTCTTTCATTGTATTCTGTTATATCTTCTTCCGGTATTCCTTCAATCTCCGCATCATAAATCCTCTTACACTGGGTTAAAAACTCCTTAAGCGATTCCTTATCGAGGGAGCCGTCCTCCGTTTTCCAGGAGGGGGACGAAACCATGGAAAACATCCTCATAATGCCTCTCTCTGAGTAAATATTAAGGAGCGCTTTGCCGGGATTATCCTTTCTTAAGGTTTCCATTGCATCGGCGATTCCTTTTAAATCCGTCATTGACGATATATATTTTTCCTTCCCCATTACCAGAGGAAGCTGAATTTCACAGGGAATCATATAAATTTTTCCGTCTCTCCTGAAAGCGTCCACAATATTTCCGTAAAGCTCCTGCTCGTCGATACAGTCGCTCAAATCCAGGAGAAGATTCTTTTCTATATAGGAATCAACGGGCATATTATCCAGTACCATAACATCCGGTCCCTCTCCGGCCATAATCCGGGTATTTAGTTTCTTAAGCGCATCGTCTCTGGTCACGGAGCTTTCGCTTTCTATTCCGACCTCATATTCCACATAAACCTCGGGATTGGCGGTCTGATAGAAATTCACGGCCTGCCGCATGGTATCGTTTTCCTTTAGGCTGTATACCTTAAGCCGTTCATTGGGAACCGTGGGAATATCAGGATTGTAGGTAAGACGAACCAGCTTGTTTCCGGAAAACAGAACAAGAAACTCATTGTCCGGCAGCGCCGTCATTCCTTTAATCAGATTGTTGGGGTTATTAAAGCTGGAGAGACTTCCGTCAACCACCTGCTCAATAGCGCTGCCCCCGATTACATGGCGGTGCAGCCCCTTGTTTCCTGCCATATAGAGGGAGCCGTCCTCCCCTCCGAAAAAGAACACGTCAAAACAATCCTGGGTGCTGTAACTCCTTTCCTCATAATTTTCTTTCAGGAAATCGCTTAATACCTCGTCTGTGATATATTCTCCCTTCTCCAAATCGTAGATAACCACTCCGTTTTTGAAACGGCCTGAGTCTATTACCATAAAATTGCCAGCAAACCGAATCTGCTCAGGCCTCCCTTCCACCGTAAGGAACTTTTCCCCCATGCCTTCACCGTTCACCTCATAAATGTTGTCTCCGAAAGTGGTTATGAAAACTCTCCCCTTATCCGAAATCCAGATTTTGTAAGGATAACCCTCTTCCTCGGAAACTTCAATCTGAACGGAAATCTGTGTTCCGTCGGGCTTTACCACAAGGCATTTTTTCTCTGTATCCCAATTGCCAAAGGAATCGTCCTCACCGGAATCACTTGTGTCCTTTGCGCCCTCTTCACCGGCTTCTCCTTCATTTTCATCAGACGCATTATCCTTTGGAACAGTGTAAATCATGCCTGCTGTTCCGTCCGCTCCGTATGCGACGTCCAGAATCGTATATTCATTCTTCCGGGCCTCTGACTGCCACTCCAGGGTTTCTGTGGACCAGCCTGCGCCGTTATCCTCTGACACTACTCTGCCATAATACGCATCGGGAATAACGATACTGCCGTCAGAGAGTTTTGTAATTCCTTTCGGCATGACGCAGTATTCTCCTATATCCGTGGAAGTCTCCACATACCGTCCCATGGCGTTACTGCCTTCTGCGTCCTGTGTTTCCCCGCCTTTTTCTCCTTCATTTCCGGCATCCTCTATCCGGCTGCCCTGTTGTCCGTCCCCTTCTGTTTTTTCCGCCGTTTTCGTCATACTGCATCCTGTGAAAAGAGATGCCGCCATAACCAGTATCATAATAATTGACAGTATTCTTTTATGGCTTTTCGTTTTATGTAGCATAGCTTCCTCACCTTTCCTTTTTTCAGGTATAAATAAATTCATAGATAAACACCTCGTCCGCCAGGAATTCTTCCCCTTTGGCATCCATTTTTCCCTTAAACTCCAGCGTCAATTCCTCTTTGATATCTGAAAAAGCGCCTTCCTTTTCCGTAACTTCCTCTCCGGCATTTTTTACCGTCCTGATTTTAAATGTCGTGCTTTCCGTAAAATAAACGGTAATCAAGTCTTCCTCTTCTACTCCCTCCCCTACAAAAATTACTGCAACCTGCCCTCCGTCTTCCACTTCTTCCGTAAAAATTTTACTGACCACCACAAAATTATCCTTTTCGTTAATTTCCTTCACCACTCCCTCAAATGAGTCATCTCCCGCCTGGGTATTCTGACTTTCCCCGGAATTCTCATTGCCTGAATTGTTATCACCAGTGGCTTCTTTTCCGGCTTCCCCTCTGTTTTCTTCTTCGGCGCTGCCCGCATTATCCTCCGGTTCTGTAACCGACTCCACCACGGGCTCAACCAATTGTTCCGTTTTGTTACCGCATCCGCCTGCTGCCAGCAATAAAGCCGTAAGCAGCAGAGCCGCCTTTTGTTTTCTCATAAACGTCTTCTCCTCCTTCTTATATCAAATCCGTACAGATATTTCGATACCTGCCGTTTTCCTGTAATATAACAGCCAAATCTCTAAATTCTCTCTAAAACCAAATTCATATAATAAAAAAATAAATCTTAGAGATAATTTAGAGATTTTTTTTAGAAATCTGTGATAGAATACTATAAAAATGACTGGAAGAGGATGATTATAATGAGAATTTTACTTGCAGAAGACGACAGAGAATTAAATCAGACCCTTACAATTTCACTGGAACTGGAGGGCTTCACCGTTGATTCCTGCTATGACGGCGAAGAAGCCCTTTACTATGGGGAACAAAATATCTACGATGTGATTCTTTTAGACAGGATGCTTCCGCATATGGAAGGAACTTTAGTTCTCACTAATCTTCGAAAAAAGAAAATTACCACTCCGGTTATTCTCCTCACGGCTCTTGGCACTCTCTCCGATAAGGTGACGGGGCTTGATTTGGGCGCCGACGATTATCTGGTAAAACCATTTGCCTTAGAAGAGCTTCTCGCCAGAATACGCTGCGTTACCAGGCGCCCCTCCGCACTGAATAATAACGGAGATATTCTTCCCGTTTCCGACGTTATATGGCACATGAACGAAGACCGCCTTGAAGGACCTGCCGGGAGCTGTACCCTCTCCAAACGGGAGGCCTCTCTTATGGAAACCTTTCTGCGAAGAAAGGGACAGACTCTGTCAAGAAATCTCCTTCTCCTTAAGGTGTGGGGGCCGGACAGCGACGTGGAGGAAGGGAATCTGGACAATTATATTCATTTCCTGAGACGGCGTCTTAGAGGAACCGGAAGCGCCTTACAGATTAAAACCATCCGGGGAATCGGCTACTGCCTGCAGGATTCGCCGGACTGAAAAAGCCTCCTGACAACATTCCAAAACCTTGTAATATTCATGAAATGCATGTACAGAATATTCCGGCGTGGAGGTCATCATGTATAAAAAAGTGCACTTGCAGCTAACCTGCCTGTTTACGGGAATCACCGCGGCGATTATGATTATCATGTCCCTGTGTTATCTGTATGTATCAGAAAGCGGACTTTTCAGAAATCAGTATAACTCCTTCAAAAACGATATGAACACCATCGCCACCAATTTAGAGCAAATGCCTGTTATTTCCATGCAATGGCTCTCCAAAATGGAGGCGCAGGGTAATTATACCTTTTTTGCCCTGGACAATGGCGTTCCCTTTCTCTATAACCAGCTTAGCGGACATTCTGATGATTCCAGAAAAACAATTATGAAGGAATGTCTGGATGCCTATCATAATACCTTTAAAGCAACAGCTGCAAATGCCGTATCTTCTCCTTATGTGTCCTATCATGTGGAATATCAGTTTACATCGCCTTCCACAAAAGAAAAATACTTTGGATGCGTCATTTCCATAGAAAAAGGGAAATCCATGATGCAGGTTATTGTCTTTTCCCCGCTGAACATGCTGGAAAAGCAAATCTCGGAACAGCGTTTCCGCTTTTTTCTGATTGACTTAACCGCCATTATACTTCTCGCTGCCTTTTCATTCATTTTTACGGGAAAGCTCTTGCAGCCCATTTCCGAAAGCCAGCAAAGACAGGCCCGTTTCATTTCCTCTGCCTCCCACGAGCTCAGGACGCCTCTGGCCATTATTTTGTCTTCCATTGACTGCTGCCGGAATTCAGAAGATGGCAATCAGCAAAGCGCAGCGCAGCAGAGATTCCTTAAAACAATCCGGCAGGAAAGTCTTCGCATGTCCTCCTTAATCAACGATATGCTAATCTTATCCGAGCAGGACCAGCATCTTCCTGTCCGCAAAAAAAATGTGGAATTAGATACCCTGATTATCAATTCTTATGAAGCCTTCGAGCCCCTTGCAAAGGAAAAGCAGATTACGCTTTCCGTTGAACTGCCGGAAAACATTCTTCCTCCATGCAGCTGCGACCCCGACCGCATCAGCCAGGTGATTTCCATCTTGCTGCATAATGCCGTCAGCTATACCCAAAAACACGGAAAAATAATCCTTTCCCTCTCTTACGGCAAAATGGGCTTCCTTCTTTCAGTGAAAGACAACGGGATTGGTATTTCCGATGAGGATAAAGGGAAGATATTTGACCGGTTTTATCGAGCGGAAAAATCCCGAAGCACCAGGGGGCACTTCGGGCTGGGATTGTCAATTGCTTACGAAATCGTTACTTCCCATAACGGAAGTATTACCGTGAAGGATGCGGTACCGAAAGGAGCCGAGTTTGTGGTTGTACTGCCGGAAAAGTGAGAATTTATTTTATACTATTTTTTATAATTATTTGTTATAATATTTATAAAAAAACATAGAAAGGCAAAATTTTATGAAGCCCATTATTTCAATCGGCAATCAGGATTTTAAGACTATCAGGGAAAATAACTATTTCTACATAGATAAAACCGCATTTATTAAGGAATGGTGGAACAGCGGAGATGTAGTTACATTAATTACACGCCCGCGCCGCTTTGGGAAGACCCTGAATATGTGTATGACCGAGCAGTTTTTTTCCAATCAATTTGCCGGTTCCGGTAATTTATTTGAAGGCCTTTCTATCTGGAATGATGATATATTTCGTAAATTACAGGGAACTTATCCCGTAATATCTCTGAGTTTTGCATCTGTTAAGGGAAAAAACTGTCAGGAAGCAATTGAAGGGATTAAGCAGGTCATTATAGATTTATATGTCCGTTTTGATTTTTTACGCCAGGATAACACTTTAAATCAAAGGGAAAAAGAATATTTTGATTATATAAATGCAGACATGTCGGATACAATTGCTGCAATGTCGTTGCACAGGCTGGCGCTTTGCATGAATCATTATTATGGAAAAAGGGTTCTGATTTTTCTCGATGAATATGATACCCCTTTATTGGAGGCATATATAAACGGCTACTGGGAGGAACTGGTTTGTTTTATACGCGGATTATTTAATTCAACGTTCAAAACCAATCCTTACCTTGAACGCGGGCTTTTGACGGGAATTACAAGAATCAGTAAAGAATCCATTTTTTCCGACCTGAACAATCTGGAAATCGTAACCACAACTTCTCATAAATATGAAACATCTTTCGGTTTTACAGAAGAAGAAGTGGCAGCTGCGCTGGATAGCTTTCAACTATCCGACCAGATAAAAAAAGTGAAAGGGTGGTATAACGGATTCCATTTCGGAGAAAGAAAAGATATTTATAATCCCTGGTCTATTACAAAATATCTGGATACCGAAAAATTCGGGAACTATTGGGTAAATACAAGCGCAAATTCCCTTGTTGGAAAATTAATACAGGAGGGTTCCCCTGATATTAAAACTGCAATGGAAGACCTCTTGTCTGGCAGACAAATTGAAACCTTTCTGGATGAAGAAATCATTTTCAGCCATTTGAATGAAAACGACTCGTCCATTTGGAGCCTGCTTCTTGCTTCCGGATACTTAAAGGCTGATACCTTACCGGAAGAGGAAGGCGATGTTTACCATTTATCCCTTACCAATTATGAAATTCAAAATATGTTCCGTAAAATGATTCTGGATTGGTTTAGCAAATCATCTACTAAATACAATGATTTTATAAAAGCTTTGCTGACCGACGACATCCTATATATGAACCGTTTTATGAATCAAATGACATCATCTGTTTTCGGCTTTTTTGATACAGGCACGCATCCATCAGCACAGGAGCCGGAAAGATTTTATCATGGTTTTGTGCTTGGATTAATTGCGGATTCCAAAATAGATTATATCATTACATCAAACAGAGAAAGCGGCTTCGGCCGATATGATGTAATTATGGAGCCTAAAAACCCTTCTGATAACGCTTATGTTTTTGAATTTAAAGTACATGACCCGGACTATGAAAAAACACTGGAAGATACGGTAAAAAAAGCTCTTTCTCAAATTGATGAAAAGAATTATGATGCCCTTTTGATTTCAAGGGGAATTCCAAAGGAAAAAATTCGTCATTATGGTTTTGCCTTTAAAGGTAAAAAAGTTCTTATTGGCTGATAAAGACTTTCGAGGAAAAAGCATATACAGGATATAGTTCTTTAAATTAGAAATACTATATCCTGTATATCAAATTTTCAGTCTAATATTTCTCTGATTTTTTAAATCATCCCCTCTTTAATCACATCATGGTCCCGCAGTATCTTTTCAATCACTGTCCCTTTTATTACGCGGAGCACCGGCTTCTTTAATGCGTTAAGAGGTCCGGGAAGTTCAATTTCAAGAGGCGACTTTCCGTCCATCAGTTTGACGCTGCTGTCCAAAAGCTCACGGATATCGTAAACGCTTCCCCATACTTCCGGCACGCCTCTGTCCACGCCAAGAAGTCCGTATACTGCTTCCATTGCCGTCCTTACAGAATACTCCGTGGTAAATACGGTATCCCTCGGCGTTTCGGCGAACTGTCCAAGGAAAGCAAAGTTCACACAGCCGTCGGGAATGACGTCCGGTCTGTCTCCCCTGGTTCTCGGCATGAAGAATGCCGTGATATAAGGCATCATGGTGGGAACGCAGACTGCGCTGTTCTCTGCCAGCTCCTCAATCTCCTCCACAGGAACGCCTAAATGGTAGAGCCATTCCTCTGTGATTTCCTTTCCGGTACACTCTTTCATTGGCTTTTTCACAAAGTCGCCGGGAACATCCGTAAACAGTCCGTATACCCAGACGCAGACCTTGTCTTTATCCTGCTCCTTAAACTGTCCCTGTCTGTTGATTGTCCAGCTCATCAGCCAGCTTGAATCCTGACAGCTCACGATTCCTCCTGTAACCACCTTCCCGCTTCTGGGGTCGCGTTTGCAGATATTTGTAATATAAGGGATAATCTTATCGTCCAATGTGGTGACAGTAGCAGACTCCCAGTTCGTCTTTGCAATATCGGAACAGAATTTTTCGGGATGTCCGAAAGAGGCGTCCTGTCTGGCAATATTTTTCCACAGACTCCAGCAGCCGCTGGTTCTTACCTCTGCATCTCCGTTCGGCGCATGATTCTGGTCGCCATATATAGTTCCTTCCGTACAGCTTCCGTTTGTCACAAAGACAAGGTCGTTTTCTGTGAGAACGATTCCCTTTTCCACACCTCTGTCCTTATATTCTATAGTTTTTGCCACCTTTTTCCCGTTTTTAAATTCAAAAATAACATTAGTCACTTCCGTATGGAAGCGGAAATCAACTCCCGCCTCTTCCAGATACTTCTGCATGGGCAGAATCAGCGATTCGTACTGATTATACTTTGTAAATTTCAGTGCGCTGAAATCCGGCAGTCCCGCAATATGATGAATAAATCTCTGGAAATAAAGCTTCATCTCAAGGGCGCTGTGCCAGTTTTCAAATGCAAACATAGTACGCCAGTACAGCCAGAAGGTAGAATCAAAAACCTCCTCGTCAAAAACGTCTTCAATGGTCTTATCGTACAAATCCTCAACACATACGGGAACGGTATCTCCTACGTTCAGAGTACCAGGAACCAGAA
>CAMSTM010000019.1 GCA_947063675.1 uncultured Lachnospiraceae bacterium
ATCCCCTCATTTCTACTTCGGTAGACTATTTTCGACACAAATCGACCCATACCCCACCTTTGCATTCGGATACACCCTCTCCCCCCGAATCGGCTTCGCGCCCCGCCTTAAATACGCCTTCACCTTCTCCCCATACAAAAACACATCATTCCCCCGCACAATCCCCCACTCCATCAAAAGTGCCGCGCTCCCCGTCACAAACGGCGTGGCAAAAGACGTGCCCGAGACCTGCACGAAAGTATTATTCGGGCCGATAGTACTAATATTCGTTCCCGGCGCGGCAATATCCGGCTTCACATCTCCCTGGGAGATTCTCTCTCCCGGGATGCTCATAAGTGGATAACCTCTTCCCGAAAAATCTGCATATCCATCAAGCGCTGCATTATAAGCGCCCACCGTTATCACCTTCGCGGCCGTGGAAGGGATTGTCAGCGTCTTGTCCGGTGTGGGGGTAAAAAAGCGTGTACCGGTACTTAGCACCGTATTGCCCGGCAGATACAAATCATAGTTTCCTGTTACTGTCCTTATGGGATACAAATTAATTGTCCATATTCCTTCTGTGACATACCTGTTTTCGGGCAGAAAATCAAAATAAATCTCCTGATTCACAGAATAAGGCGACGGTTCTCCCACATAGATTAAAACCTGTGTGCTCTCCAGCGTAATACTTCTTCCTCCGGTCGCCTGTATGTCAATATTGGTCCGCCTGCCTCCCGGAGAAATCAGCTCAATCCCCAGAATATCCACATATTCCTTCCAGAGCTGAACACTGAAAGAGGTCTGGTAATTGCCCACGCTCAGCTCAATCCGGCGCATATCCGTCCTTTCGGCATCCGGCCCGAAGCTGCCGGACACATGTCCTCCGGCGGCTCCTTCATTGCCGCTTCCAACGCATACAACGCACCGGCCGATTTCGGCAGCGTTATCAAGAAAGCGTTCCACAAGCGAGGTTCCGTCATGAGAGCCGTAGGTGTTGCCAAAGCTCAGATTAATGGCGATAGGCCGTCCCAGCTCCACCGCTTTCTTTACCACATAGGTCACAGCCCTCATCAGCTCCGTGGTTTTGGGGAAAGAATCGGGTCTGGGTGTTCCCATTTTCACAATTAACAGCCCGCATTCCGGCGCAACTCCCTGATATCTGCCGTCCGCAAGTCTTCCGCCGGCTGCCGCTATGGCTGCAACTGCCGTTCCATGCCCGGAAGCGTCCGTACTGGGAACGACCCTCTTTGGGAAACGGCTCTTTAACGCCGCGTCAATCCGGTATTTTGAAAACTCCACTCCTCTGCCGAATCCCTCCGGCGGAGCTGCTTTCCCCGCAAATTCTTCATCTTCTTCCGGCAGCTGACCGTTCACCTGTTCCGCGCTTAATGTCTGGTCCCATAAAAACTGGATTCTGGAATTTCCCTGTGCATCCCGGAATTCCGGGCTTTCAAAATCAATTCCCGAATCGATTACCGCTATCAGAACATCCCTGCCGGTTAAATACGGTTCCCGCAAAGTTACCGGGAAAATACAGGAAGCCTGCTTTCCCTGAAGGGTGGAAAAATAAAGTCTTTTGGGCTTTTCCACATATTCCACTTCGTCCAGTAGCGTGAATGTGTCAATCAGTTCTTCCGGTATAGTGACAATCGCATATCCCGCTATCAGTTCCTCCACCTGAATCACGTTGCTTTGCAGCCTTTTGATATCCCCGTTATATTTTACAATCAGCTCCCACTTTCCGGTATCTTCAAGATAACCGACTCCCAGCTGCCCGGATTTTTGGCGCTGTGTTTCCTCTACTTCAAGCGCCAGATTAAGCAGATTTTCCAGTTTCTGATTTGCCATAAAGCCTCCGTCTGCATCGTGTCCGCATCACATCTGCCCGACAGTCTCTCATCAGAAAATCACAGCTGTCATTTGGTATCTGTCCGGCAGTTTCACAGACCGTTTCAATTATTTTTACTTTATGCAGCGCCTCTGGTTCTGTGCGGCTTCCTTCTCTTATTTCACATAAAAAAAGCTGCCGCGTATGAAATTTTAACGCAACAGCCATTTTCTAAATTAATATCTTTTAATGTTTTATGAGTAATTGTCCGCCAGACGGAAAAATTCTTCCTTAACGGCAAGAAAAGCATCCAGAAGCCTGGGTGAAAAGCATCCGCATTCTCCGTTGAGAATCATATTGTAAGCCGTTTCCTTGTCAAAAGCTTTTTTGTAGACTCTCTCCGCCACCAATGCGTCAAAAACGTCGGCGATAGACACTATCTGCGCCGCAATATTGATTTCGTCTCCCTTCAGCCCGTCAGGATACCCGCGTCCGTCATATCTTTCGTGATGATGGCGGCAGATATCATAACAATAGCTGAAATATTCCTCATCATCCAAATGGACAAAAGAAGCTATCATTTCAGAACCCTTGGAAGTATGCTCCTTCATCACCTCAAATTCTTCTTTGGTAAGCCTTCCCGGCTTTAACAAAATACCGTCCGGCACCGTGATTTTTCCGATATCATGCATTGCCGCCGCCTGGCTGATAATATCTATTTTCTCTGTCGTCAGTCCATACTCCGGGAATCTTTTCTCGATTTCTTCTGCCAACGCTCTGGTAAAAACACGGATTCGTTTAACGTGCAGCCCGGACTCCATATTCCTGAATTCCACCACATTACTCATGGCTTCTATCATAGCGTCATTTGCATTGCGGAGCTTTTGCGCCTGCGCTTTCAGAAGGGCGTTCTGTTCTTCCAGTTCCGCCGTCTGCGATTTCACAAGGGACTCTAACTGGGTCTTGTAAGAATACAAATCAATATTGTTTTTGACCATCTGCTTTACTACAGGCGCATGATACGGCTTGTGGATGTATTCCACCACCCCGTATTCATATCCCCGGCGTTCGTATTCAACAGATGTTTCGCCTGTTATCATAATAATGGGGATTTGGGGAATCAAATCCTGATTCTTTAACTGTTCAAGCACCTCAAAGCCGTTCATGACAGGCATCACCACGTCAAGAAGCACAGCCGCCACAGTATCAATATTTTCCATCAGCATACGGAGACCTTCTTCCCCGTTTTCCGCCTCCAGAATCTCATACTCATCCCTGAAAATTTCCGCCAGCATCTCGCGGTTTATTTCCATATCTTCAACGATTAGTATTGTATTCTTCTTCATTGCTAGCCTCCACTTATATGATTCAAATTTGCCAGAGCACTGTTTTATCCACATGCAAAAGATTATGGCATCCCGTTTGTGCCATAAAGCTCTTAAGTTCATTATTCATATTGGTTATCTTTTCAAAAAAATCTTTTGTCCCGTTTACCCCCGGGGACTCTGCAAACGCCCGCTTCATAAATACTGCTGTCGCCCCTGATGCAAGCGCTTTAAAGACATCCAGGCCGTTTCTTATTTCACAGTCCACAAATACCGGTATCCGTACGTCTACCGCCTTTAAAACATCCGGCAATGACATGAAAGGTGAAACTGTATACCTTAAAAGGCTGTCATGAGCCGACATCACGATTCCTCCCACACCTGCCATGGCACATTTGTAGGCGTCTTTTTTGCTCAGGATTCCTTTTACAATAAAGGGAACCGATGCGGCGGAAACGAATTCGCGGATTTCTTCCATGCTTTTAGATGCCTCTTCCTTCCCCAGGCCATAGGAAAGGTCTATTCCAACCGCAAGCGCCCCGCACTTTTGCGCCTGCTCAATTTGAGAAAACACAACTCTGTTATCGGCATAAGGTCTGATAATCTTGATAGCTGCGGCGCCTGTATCTGAAATTTCTGAAAGCTTTTCTTTTTCCTCCGTGCCGACCCAGCAGAGCACACCGGCCTTTTCGGCTTCTCTGGCCGTTTCAATGACATCCGTTTTATGTACATCCTCTATATTGGCCGGCATCGACACCATAATAGGAGAAGTAAATTTTTTCCCATATATGGCAAACGAAGTATCGGGCTCCCCGCTGTCAATATACCGTGTTTCCAAAAGCAGCGAATCAAAATAATCTCTTGTATAGAGACCGGAACCGCCCTGTTTTTCGTACTCCATGGCTGCACTCCTGTTTTCTCATGTGTGTTTTTATCTTAACGGATATCACTAAAAAAGTCAATAACCCTACCATATTCTGCAGGATAAACTATTGGAATACCCATTTGGGATTACCAATTTCAGATTACTGTATCCCACTTCCGGTAGCTCTTAGCAGCCTCCTCCTGAAACTGCGCAATCTGAAACAATCCCTTCGTGACTTTATCCAGTTCTATTGCAGAAAGCTTGACCCCATGATACAGTCCGGCATGGCCTTTTACATAAACCGGGATTGCATCCGCCGTCTTTCGCACTTCACGGACAAGCGTATCTATCCGCAGAGTCAGACTTCTGGTCTGCTCTGCCTGTCTGAAAAGCTGCCCGTAATCCACCTGCAGATGAAAGGCGGCCGGAAGCTCCCCTTTAAAATATTCCTTATCCAACAGGGAACATAAAAATTTTCTTCCCTCTTCCTTCTTAAAAAGACTTCCGGCAATCAGAGGAATTCCCTGAATCGTAAAATCTTTCATATCCTCTAACGTCAGCCTTTCGCCGTTTATCCCCTTTTTTTGTCCCCTTGAAGCTTCCATTAACTGCATAATAACGGCCGCACATCCGTCTCTCTCCCCCGGCGTCAGCTTCATCATACCGGAGGAGAGGGCGGCTGCATATTCTCCAAGCTCTCCCCGGTTTGGCACATCGCAGTTTTTTCTTCCATGAAAAGTTGTGATATAATTTCCTGTTTCCTCATCAGCGGTCAGCGATGCAAACATATACTTAATGTCGTGATATCCTGCAAAATTCGTTTTTTCCACAGGAGTCTTTATATATCTGATATGTCCTGCTAAAATAACAGAGCTTCCCAGAACGCTTACATAATCGTTTTCCCCGTGGATACCGTATATCTTTTCCCTCCTCTTATCATATTTTTCATTCCCGTATCTGTCTTTCCATTTATTTATGGCGGCATCTGAAAATCCCTGTCCGTCCACGGAATAGCAGGCGTCCACAAGATTCACGTATCTGGTTTCCATTGTAACAAACTGCGCTTTGTTTCCTCCTTTTGAATGTCCCGTTACGATAACCTGATTTTCCTTTCCGATATCCATCTGCTCCACCACCTCCTCAAAATAAGAAAGGGCGCGGTTCTGCTGAATGGTTGCGGCGTCTGTCATCCCGATTCCGTTGTCCGGCCACTCCCCGTCCCCGGTTCCCCGGTAGACGACATAATAGCTGTTTCCGTCGCTGCTTTGAAATGTACATGCCGCGGTTCCTGAATCATATCCCATATTGGCGCTCTGGCAGCAAATTTTAAGGCTTCCTATCTCTTCGTTTTTTACAGCCTCCCGCAGCACTGTATATTCTCCAAAATGCGCCCCGCCTCCCCCGTAATCGGGGACTGTCTCCAGATTATCTATAATGTCCCTTAATGCAAGGCCGTCTTCGGCTTCCCTGTAATCCAGATACATGAAGGTATCCAGCACCATACTGATTTCCGCTTCCGAAATTTTCTCACCGATTTCAAACATCTCCCTTCAAGTATCCTCCCGGAAAGGTGGCGCGTACCGCGCCGCCTGCCGCTTTACCGTCCGTTAATCCACAGCCGCCCTGCAATGATGCTATACTACCACGTTACTGTTAAGGCTTCCGCCCTGCTGAGCGTTTCCTGCCTCCGCCTTCTGGTACAGCGCCGCCATTTCCTGCAAATCCTTCACGTGCTCCTGTACCATGCGGTACAGCTTGTCCATATCCGTCTGCAGCGACTGAAATTTATTCCCATAGGCGCTTGCCGCTTCTCCCTGCCAGATTCCTTTCATTCCCTGCACCAGCGACATCATTTCACTGGTGAGACTTTTCATCTGATTTCCCGTAGTTGCAAATTCCCCTGAGGTCTGAATCAGCTTTTCCGGTGTTACCTTTAAAATTCCTTCCATAAATATACCTTCCTCCTAGTAATTTCTTGCCGCCGCAATTTCCCTGTTTCTCGCCTCTGCCTGCTCATACCTTGCCGCAATCTCCAAAAGCGCCTGCACATACTGTGCAATCAACTGATGGAAAACATCCATCTGCTGCTTATCCCTGGTAAATGCCTGGTGAAAAGCATCTCTTGCCTCACCCTCCCACATGCCGCACAGGGCGCTCTCCTGCTCGCCTAAAACGGTTGTCTTTGATTTGAACTGGCCGTTTAATTCTGTTATTCTTCCCGCTCTGTTCCGTAGTTCTGATGATGTTACACTGAAAAAAGCCATATGTCCTCCTGTTTAAAGTTCCTACAAATATACTCTCACTGTTGCCAACTGGTTACTCAGCATTTCTGCCTGATACATTTTCTTTGCCCGCTCCTCCATTTCCTCCGCTATCTTTAAGATTCTTTCCGCCTCCGAAATCAGAAGCATGCCCAGCTTCACCTCCTTTCCTGCCAGCACATCGCTGCATTCGCTTATCCAGTATCGTTTTCCTTCGCCGGCAAGGCGCATCAAATCATCCTCGCCCGCCGACTTTAAGGCTTTGGCAAGCTCTGCAAGCTGCTCCGAAAGCTGCTTCACCTCCGCAAAATGCATTTCAATCGTCCGCAATGACACCTGTATTTCTCCTTTCCGCCTCCTCGTAAACCGTGGCAATCAAATCTGCCTTCTCAAGATGCCTGCAAAGCAGAGCAAATACCTTTTCTCCCTCGCTCCCCACAGCCATAAAATCCGTTTTCAGGCTGCCGGAAGCCTGTCCGAAAAAGCAGTCCTCCAACTTTGCCGCAATATCCTCTGCCGACCCAAACGCGCACTTTGCCTGCCGGGCGGCATCCAGCCACCCCTTTTGTCTTTCCTTTAAAAGCTGCGTTGTTACCCTGATATTTTCCGTCAGAATTTCATCCCCTTTCCTCATTTGTCTGCGCCGGACGTTTCCTCCAAAATCCTTCCGCTGTCCGCGCCGGATGTTTTCCTCCACAGTCCTTCCGCCGTCCGCGCCGGACATTTCCTTCCTTTACAGCCCTTCAACCGCCTGCTTCATAATTTTCTCCATTTTTGTCAGCGCCTTCGCCCGCTCTTTTGCCTTTCCTGTAAGAGCCTCCATTTGAGCTACACAATCCGCCGCCTGCCCCAATACCCTTTGCAACTCCAGTCCCCACTCTTTCCCTGCGCTGCTTTCCCATATTTCGGAAAGTCTTCTCTCCTCCTCTGAAAGAAGCGCAAGCCTGTCCTTTGCCCTGGTGATTTCCTCTCCCATAGCTTCCATCCACCTGTTAAATTCCTGCGCCTTCAAATGTATCTTCCCGTCTTCCATTTCCGAACCTCAAATCAGTATCAGCCTGTCTCCGTCTCTTATTCCCTGCTGTTTCAGAGTTTCATGCCCTGTTAAAATCCCCTCCTGTCCGGGAACATAAAGATACATCTTCCCCGCATCTTCACAGTCAAGCCCTTCCTGCCCGGCAATTAATTCCTGAATCTCCTCAAGAACAGCATCCGCACAGGCTTCTTCGTCCAGTTCAAAATCAAATATTTTATCCAGTACCGGCACCTGTATATCCACTAAAATCATTCTGCTTCTCCTTTCCCGTATAGCGGCAGCAAAAGCCTTCTGGTTTCCCTGCCGGCAGCTTCCTTAAAATATCCGATACCCGGCCTCTCCGGCTGGTTCAGTTTTGCATAGCCCAAATCGTCAAAGGACAGCACCCTCTGCTCCCCGGCATTTCCTCCTAAATGAATCCCCTGACGCCACGCGGTAAATTCTCTGAAAAATCCGCATACCGCCGCTTCATAATCCCTCTTTGGATGGTAAATTCCGGCCAAAAATTCAATCCCGTTATCACCTCCGGCAGCCTTTTCCCAAAACGCCTCTCTTTCCTCCCGCATGGCGCCGGACTCATAAAGATATTTACAAAAACGCCCCATATCACTGATAAAAACGCTGATTTTCTTCTTGCTTTCTCCTTTCTCCGCCTTATTTCCGCTTCCCTTTTCTCCAGGCTCCCCGCCTTTCTTTTCCCCTTCTGTTTTGGCGTTTTGGATTGCCAGCCGCCATTTTTCCACTGATTCCCCGTTTTCAAGATACGTAATTTCTTTCTCCTTCCCGAAATCTTGCAGTTTCCCTTCAAAGTCCACTATCACTACCTGGCTTTTCAAAAGTAGCATTCCCTTCGCCAGACAGCTTAAAAGATTGGTCTTTCCGCATCTCTCATTTCCCGATATCAGAAAGCAATGACTTTTCCGCGGTGTAATCGCACAGATTTCTCCCGTTGTCAGGCAGTATCCTAAGGGTAGTTTCCCGCTTTTCCAGTCAAACGCCGCAGCAAGCCGGTTAAAGGCAGGTTCCGCCGGTATCTTTGGGAATTTTTCCGGTAACGCAGTTCCCTCCTTATCCATAACGATTCTCATTTTTCTTCCGGCCTCCTCAATCATCTCCGCACAGCCGAATCCTGCCTGCTTTTCATCAAACAGCGCGGTCTGAAATTCCAGAATCCTTCCTTCCTCCCGGCAAAGTCCCCTGCCCTTTTGATTTTCCTTTGGCAGCACAGGGATATGATATTGTCTTAACACATCCCCGTACTGAAACCTGTCGCTCATCTCCAGCGAAAAAGCCGTCTTTATTTTTTCATACAGCTTTCCGCCGATATCGCTGATATCTGAGGCTGATATTATCAGCGTAAATCCCAGGGAAAGTCCCTCACAAGCCAGCCGCATTATGACCTCCTCCTCTTTTTCCTCAAGCAGAGTTTTTAACGCTCCATAATTGTCAATCACAAGAAAAATACGCGGCAGCCTTTCTTTTCCGGACAGGTTATACTGTTCAAAGCTGATTCCCGACAGTAATTTTTTGCGCCTGCCTACCCTTTCCTTCAGATGGTGGAAAAACACCTCCCGCCCCGCTTTATCTGTGAGCGCTCCCATGCAATGAGGCATAGACGCAAAGCTTCCCGTGCCTTCCCGGCGCATGTCAACCACCGCAAACAGCGCCTCCTCTGCTGTAAAATCTGTTCCAATCTGCCACAAAACCGTCTCAAGAAAAACGGTCTTGCCGGTGGCCGGACCTCCGCAGACTGCCAGATGCCCCTGAGCGGAGGGGTAATACACAAGGGGAAAGCTGCATTGATTTTCAGGGTCGTCGCAAAGCCCGATAATCATTCCCTTTTCCCTCTGTCCGGCCAAATTCTCCCCCTGATTTTCCTTCGCCGGCAAACCCTTTCCTGCCAGCTCCTTTAACAATATTTTTTCGGGCAGCTCCGGGAGCCAGAGCGGGGATGCCGGCAAGTATCTGCTGTTATCCGCCGTCTTCCGTATGTATTCTATCAGCGCGTCCATCTGGCTTTTAAAAACCCCGTTTTCTTTTTCTCTGTTTTCTGTCCTCTTTCCTGTATCTGAAAGAAGAACCGCTTTTGCTTTTTTCTCCTCCCCTGCCCTGTATGGCTCCCCGCAATATCCTGCCTGGAAAAGCTCAAAGTACTCGTGGTTTCCAATCTGCAGATAACATTGTCCCGGAGCGGTCAGGGCCGCCGCCTCGTCGCTGTGAAGCATGTCAAGGCTGTCCTGTCTGTCCTGGACCCGAAGGCACAGACGGAATCTGGCATTGCTCCATATTTTATCATCCACTGTCCCCGCCGGCTTCTGGGTCGCCAGAATCAAATGCACTCCAAGGCTTCTTCCCACCTGTGCCAGTGAAATGATTTCCCGCATAAATTCCGGCTCCTCCTTTTTCAGCTCCGCAAACTCGTCCACCACCAGCAGCAAATGAGGCATTGCGGATTTCGCCTCTCCTTTCCGGTAAAGCTTTGTATACGCATCGATATGGTTCACGTGAAAATTACTTAAAAGCCGTTGTCTTCGCCTGTTCTCGCTTGCAATAGCCGACATGGCCCGTCTGATTTGTTTCCCCGATAAATTAGATATGACGCCCGCACAGTGGGGCAGACTTTTTAAAAGATTTCCTGTACCTCCGCCCTTGTAATCAATCATGAAAAAACTGACATCCTCCGGGCTGAAATTAATCGCCACAGACAGCAGGTAAGTCTGTAAAAGCTCGCTTTTGCCGGAGCCGGTGGTTCCTGCTACAAGGCCGTGGGGACCATGGAACTTCTCATGGACATCAAGGCTGACCAGACGGCCTCCCGCCCCGAAGCCTATGGGAACCTTAAGGCGTTCTCCTGTTTCCGATACTTTCCATCTTCCGCCACTTTCCAGTTCCTCCACCCGACTGCATCCATAGAGCTGCAAAAAATCCGCCTTTTCCGGGAGCCGGCTGTTTTCCTGCGTCTCCCGCGCTCCAAAGCCTGCGATGCTTCGGATATACCTTAGCGCCGGTTCTGTATGGCAGCTTTCCAGGGACAGCGTCTTTTTCTCCGCATTTCCGTTTCCCGGATTTAAAATTTCTCCTTTTCCGTTTTCCCCTGTCAAAAAGAGCCGGCAGCATTTAGGAAGCGCTTCCCTTTCTTTTCCCACAAATACCGCGCTTACGGGATAAATCCCCTCAGGTTCTGTAAGGCAGCGGTACAGCGGCTCCCCCTGTATCAATTCTTCATTTAATATGAAAGCAATGTACCACGGAATCCTGACGCCTTCCTTCCGCTCTCTGTCATCCAACATAAGCTCTCTTGTCAGGACAGGAAGAATCTCGCCGGCTTCCAGCTCATTTCCTGCAAGAAATCTCGTTCTTCTGTCCGACGACCAGCTATGGGACAGCCATCTGAAGCAATCGGCAATTTCCCTTTCAGGACCTCTTTCCTTATGATAAAAGCAGACCGTCTTTACCTCTGTATGGCAATGGCTTACTGCAATCTGCATCATAAGCATCATCACTATCCCCAAGGCCTCTTCAAAAGCCTGATTTCCCCATACGCCAATCTGCCTGTCCTCATAAAGATTCACACCCACAGGCGCATTTTCCAGAACGGCAAACCTCTCCGCCAGCCGCTCCGCCTCCCCGGTAAGCCTTCTTTGCACAATACTTTTTGATTGCCCGGAAAGCTTTATTTTCATATGAAAAGGAATGTCTCCGCTTCCCAACCGGAAGAATAAAAAATCCTTCTGTCTGTAATAACGGTTCCATAAAACGGCAGGCTCTTTGCCGCCTTCCTCCAAAAAGAATTTCATGGACGGATATTTTTCCTCAAGAATCCTGCAGTTTTCATCCTGATAAAAGGAAATCTCCTCCTCCATTCCCTCCAGATATTCTCTGTACTGCCTCTCCTTTTCCTTCCTCTCCCTCCTGCCTGAGTACTTTTCATATCCATGTCCCAGAAATCCCCAGAAAAGGGCAAGCAGAGCGCTGCACCCGCTCATAAGCGCAGACAGATAATAAAACCCGCCCCCTGTTCCCTCCATATATCCATTCATCATCCAGGCCATAAAAAGCATAGGCAGAACCATTGTAACTGTAGGCCCCATGCTCAGGAAAAGAGGGTGACTGCGTTCTGCTGAGGGGATTTCCGGCAGTAAAATCTCCACTTCGCCGGTATGAAGGCTCTCCTCCTGTCCATAAGCCTTCTTTGTTATCACTTTGTCTTTGTGGATTTTCTTAAAGGTATCCGGTTTCACAGGAGTATACCTGCCCGCCACCCGGCAGATTCCGCAAAACGCGGTGCAAATTACGGTTTCCTTTAATATAAGAAGATGAAGTCCGTAAATATCCACTCTGTCGCCGCTTTGCAAAAGCCCTTTGCCTGTAAACGCTTTCTCATTCAGATAAACCCCCTCGTTCCCGGCATTATCAATAACCATTCCCTGCTCCGTGGCATGTATTTCCAAGTGCACCTCGCTAACCAGAGAAAAACATTCAAAAAAGATTTGATTCTTAAAGGAGCTCCCAGCCTTAAAGCTTTCTTCTCTTTGCATCGCCAGTCTTTCACATGGCCTAAAATGCAGCTTTCCCGACAATAATAACAGTAGTTTTTCATTTTTTTCGGTATAGAAATAGAAAGGCGCCCTACTGTTTAACTCCCTACCGTTGATGTGCAAACTTCCGCCGGAAAACAGCAGCTCCATTGCCGTATCCTCCAAAAAGCCCGTATCAACAGCCATCAGTACAAGCCTGTATCTCCCTTCCGTAATGTCGGGTAACGGCTTCCTTATACAGGCTCTTTTGCTGAAAATCAGCAAAATCCTGCTATCTCTCTCATTATTTTCCTTATTAACGATAACAATGTCACCTCCGATTTCATCTTTTGCTTTGGAAATCATCTGATAACGGACATCAATGCATTTCAAAGATGTTCCATCCAACCGATAATGCGGCTGTCAAAACAGGCCGGCATTAAATAACATTTGTATTTTTAAATACAAAGAAGAAACTTCCGTCCGGATTCGGACTCCTGAAAGTATATTTACCTTAACAGACTTGACACTTCCTGTCAATAACTTATTGAAAATTTACAAATATTTTATAAATAAACTTTTATTTTATAGGATTTTTGCACAATTTTAATATTTACCCCAAAGCCACATCCAGAATCATCATAATCAGGAATCCCGCCATAACGCCCGCTGTCCCAAGATTGGAATGGCTGCCCAGATTTGCTTCCGGTATCAGTTCTTCCACCACTACATAAATCATTGCTCCTGCCGCAAAAGCAAGAAACCATGGCATATACGGGGAAATCCATGTGGCAATCAGCGTAATGCCGACCCCGAAAACCAGCTCAACCAGCCCGGACAGACTGCCCAGGAGAAAAGCCCGCCATCTGCTCATACCTTCCTGCCGAAGGGGAAGCGAAATAGCGGCGCCCTCCGGAAAATTCTGTATACCTATTCCCAACGCAAGTGCAAAGGCAACTGCAAAAAGAGAGGCGTCCTCCGGGTGCTGCGCCGCCATGGCAAAAGCAAGCCCTACCGCCATGCCCTCGGGAATATTGTGGAGCGTTACCGCCAAAACCAGCAGGGTGGTTCTGTGAAAGGAATTTTTCATGCCCTCCGGGCTTTTTTCGCCTAAATGCAGATGCGGCATTACCAAATCCAGCAAATATAAGAAAATTCCGCCAAAAACAAACCCGCCTGCCGCCGGAACCCATGCCGTCTTTCCCATCTTCTCCGCATCTTCTATTGCAGGCAAAAGCAGTGACCACACGGACGCCGCCATCATTACCCCCGCCGCAAATCCCAGAAATATTCTCTGAACATTCTTGCCCATATCCTTCTTAAAAATGAATACCACGCTTGCGCCGACAGCAGTCATCAAAAACGTAAATCCTGTTCCCGCTCCGGCCCATCCGATTGCCTGATTCATATTTCCCTCTTTCCGCGCATTTCCGGCATACAGAGACGCCGGGCGCTTAGCTCTATTTTATTAATATACGCTGATTTTAATAGTGTGCCTGTTTCAGGGGCAGGAATATGCATGGTATTTTTTGTTTTTTATAAGGTTCCTCATACGGAGAGTAATTCCTCCGTGGCTACAGCCAATTCATAAGAAAAGCCTGAATCACAACCGACCCAGGCTTTTCCGATACTTTGTATTCCTTTAACTTCAAGCACCCTCTAAATAACATTTCGTCCAAAAATAACATTTGTTATCTCTGTACTCTCCCCGATGCGTCGCCGCCCGCAAGAGTCTCGACTTCCTTCCTTGACACCAGATTGAAGTCGCCCGGAATGGTATGCTTAAGCGCAGATGCCGCAACGCCGAATTCCAGAGCGGATTTAAAATCCTTGCCGTCCACCAGACCGCAGATTACGCCGCCTGCAAAGGAATCGCCGCCGCCTACGCGGTCCACGATGGGATGAATGCTGTATTCCTTTGAATGGTAAAATTCCTTTGTATCTCTGGAATAAATGCAGGCCGACCATCCGTTGTCGGAGGCGGAATGGCTTACACGCAGAGAAGATACGCAGTATTCAAAATTGAATTTCTCTACCATCTGTTCAAAAATTGACTTGTACCCTGCAAGCTCGAGCTCGCCGCTGGTAACGTCCGTTTCTCCCGGCTTAAAGCCAAGCACCAGCTCCGCGTCCTCCTCGTTTCCGATGCAGACATCCACATATTTCATCAGGTTTGTCATAACCTTCTGAGCTTTCTCGGAGGTCCACAGCTTCTTGCGGAAATTCAGGTCCACGGATACCTTCACGCCGTGTTTTTTGGCAGCAATAAGAGCCTTTTCTGTAAGAAGCGCCGCGCTGTCAGATACCGCCGGTGTAATTCCTGTAAAGTGGAACCAGTCGGCTCCTTCAAAAATCGCGTCAAAATCAAAATCCGCTTCCGTTGCCGTGGAAATAGACGAATGCGCCCTGTCGTAAACTACCTTTGAAGGTCTCATGGCGGAGCCTGTTTCCAGATAGTAAATCCCAAGTCTCTCGCCGCATTTTGCAATGTGTCCTGTGGCCACATTGTATTTCCGAAGCGCCGCAACTGCGCATTCCCCGATTTCATTGTCGGGAACTGCGGTCACAAATTCCGCGTCATGACCGTAATTCGCCAGCGAAACGGCAACATTGGCTTCTCCTCCGCCGTAATTGATATCAAACTCGTCAGCCTGAATAAATTTTTCATTATTAGGTGTGGATAATCTGAGCATTATCTCGCCCATAGTAATAACTTTTGCCATTCTTCTCCATTCCTTCTCTTATATATTAAATCCAGATTTACTTTTGCACAAGATGAACTGCAAATCCCCCGATTTCCTCTTTCAGATAAATGGCTTTCAGGTTGCCCTTATCGTCTTTCTTTGCAGATTCCTCATTAAACTCAACGCCAAGCACTGTGGAAAGATAGTTGACCGCTCTTTCAATATAATTTGTACGGACTGCAATGTGTCCGTTCTTTCCAAGATAAGGACTCTTCATAACCTCGAGAGCCGTTCCTGTAAAGATAGAGCTGTTGCCCGCCTTTGCAGGCATGCCGAAGATGAATGCAAATCTGTTTGCCGCTTTTAACGCTTCCTCTTCGTTTTCCGCATTGATGCCGACGTGAGCCAGTTCAAATCCAAGCATGGTCTGAACCGCTTCTCTTGTGAGCTGTTCAATCTTGTCCCACTCTCCTGCGTTAATCAAATCTCCGGGAACCATCCAGGAGCCGCCGCATGCAATAATCTTGTTAAAATCAAGATAAGAGGTTAAATTCTTTGCGTTAACGCCGCCTGTAGGCATAAATTTCATATTCACATAAGGAGCCGCCATAGCCTTAATCTTTGCCAGCCCGCCTGACTGTTCCGCCGGGAAGAATTTCACAACCTCAAGACCTAATTCAATGGCCTGCTCGATATCGCTGGGGCTTGACGTGCCGGGTGTAATCGGTACGTTCTTTTCGATACAGTATTTTACCGTCCTGGGATTAAGGCCGGGGCTTACAATAAACTTTGCGCCCGCCTGAACCGCCGCGTCCACCTGAGCCGCATTTAAAACGGTGCCTGCGCCTACGCACATATCCGGAAAATTTTCCGTCATAATTTTGATTGCCTCCGCAGCGGCGTCCGTACGGAATGTCACCTCCGCACAGGGAAGCCCGCCTGCGCAGAGAGCCTTTGCCAGAGGAAGCGCATCCTCCGCCCTGTCAATCTTCACCACCGGAACAATACCGATTTTTTTGATTTGTTCTAATACTGGTTCCATAAAAAACACCTCCATACTTAGTCCCGCCAAAGTCCTTCCAACGCACCTTCAAAAGGTCAGCACCCCGTATCAGGCTCGGGGCATCCAACTTGCAGCACAGCAAAGCTGCGAGGTATGTGCCCCACGCGTTGTATGGGCTTTCGCTGTCACATTATACAGTTTACGCTCCCAAAATCTCTCTTACGCACTCTGCAATTTTGTCGCATTTGCAGTTGGCAAAAAAGTATTCCTGAAACTTATCCCCTGACAATGCGCCCTTCACAAGCTCGCCGTCGAGATTTTTAAGAATCGTCACAATATCAGTATGTGTGACTTCCTTGACTTTGTCAAGAATCTTCTTATTTCTTTGCTCCGGCTCCACTCTTTCCTTCGGGTATCCGCCGCCGCCCGGCGCGCAGAACAGCTTTTCAAAAATATATTCCAGATTTAATTCTCCGCCCCATCCGAAATTTTCCGCAAAAGGAAGGGCAATGCAGTTTCCGTCGTTTACCTGCGAAAACAGATAAGCATCTAAAGGGGAGGTGATATGGCCGCAAAGCACCTTCGGAAAGGAGTTGCATGCCAGCATGGCGCCCTCGCCGGTTCCGCAGCCGGTAATCACGTAGTCGGCCGCGCCGGAATTTAAAAGAACCGCCGCCAGAATCCCGTTCTGTACATAGGTAAGCTGATGGGCATCCTCCGCGGAATACATTCCGTAGTTAAACACCTCATGCCCCATGGGCTCCGCTACCTTTTTCAGGGTGGCGCAAATCAATTCGTTCTTTGCCGCCTGACTGTTTTCGTTAATCAATGCTATCTTCATTATAAAATCCGCCTTTCTGTGTATATTCCTCCTGCTTCGGCCTTATGGTCTTTCGCCGCAGGCGGCAGACCGCTGACTGCCGGTATTTGCCGCCTCCGGGAAACCGCTTTAGCCCGGCTGTTTTCCGATGTAAGCCAGAATACCGCCGTCCACGTAAAGCACATGGCCGTTTACAAAATCGGAAGCCTCCGATGCCAAAAATACTGCCGGTCCCTGCAAATCTTCCGCATTCCCCCAACGGGCCGCCGGCGTCTTTGCAATGATAAACTGGTCAAAGGGATGTCTGCTTCCGTCAGGCTGAATCTCGCGCAAAGGCGCTGTCTGAGGGGTTGCAATATAGCCGGGTCCAATGCCGTTGCACTGAATGTTGAACTCGCCGTATTCAGAAGCAATGTTTTTGGTCAGCATCTTAAGTCCGCCCTTGGCAGCCGCATAAGCGGAAACCGTCTCGCGTCCAAGCTCACTCATCATGGAACAGATGTTAATAATCTTTCCATGGCCCTTCTTTATCATGCTGGGAATAACAGCCTTGGACACAATAAAGGGCGCGTTCAAATCCACGTCGATTACCTGACGGAACTGGTCTGCCGTCATTTCGCACATAGGAATTCTCTTGATAATTCCCGCATTGTTTACAAGAATATCAATCACTCCCACTTCCTTTTCAATCTGAGCCACCATAGCCTGTACCTGCTCTTCATTTGTAACATCGCATACATAGCCGTGCGCCCTGATGCCTTTTTCTTCATAAGAAGCAAGCCCCTTGTCCACCAGCTCCTGCCTGATATCGTTAAATACGATTGTGGCGCCCGCCTCGGCATATGCGGTTGCAATTGCAAAACCGATTCCGTAGGATGCTCCCGTTACCAGTGCAACCTTGCCTTCCAGTGAAAATTTCTTTGTAAATTCGCTCATTGTTTTTCTCCTTTTCTTTTACATCAAATCCTTCATTGCCACATGGTCCATATCGTCAAAATCCTGATTCTCCCCGACCATACCCCAGATAAAGGTGTATGCTCTTGAACCGCTTCCCGCGTGAATGGACCAGCTCGGTGAAATCACCGCTTCCTCGTTTCTCATTACGATATGCCTTGTTTCCGTGGGTTCTCCCATATAGTGCATGACAAAGGCGTCCTCGGGCATCTCAAAGTACAGATAAACCTCCATCCGTCTGTCGTGGGTATGGCACGGCATTGTGTTCCAGACACTTCCCGGCTCTAACTTTGTCATTCCCATAACCAGCTGGCAGCTTTCCACCTGTCCCGGCAGAATGTATTTGCAGATGGTGCGGTGGTTTGCATCCTCCAAGAACCCCAGCTCCACTTTATTTTCATTCTTAACTATGACTGTGCCCTCCTCCGGTGTGCCTTCAGGCTTAATCAGAACCGTGGGATAGGTCGTGTGGGCAGGCGCACTGTTGATATAAAATTTGGCAGGCGTCCCAACATCCGCGCTCTCAAAAACGATGTTCTTCGCGCCCATACCGATATACATGCCTTCCTTGAAGCCGACCTCGTATTTCTTACCGTCTACCGTGACGGTTCCGGCGCCGCCGATATTAATCACTCCCATTTCCCTTCTCTGCAGAAAATATTCCGCGCGCAGCTCCTCGCCCGCCGTCAGGGTAAGCGGTTCTACAGGTACTGCCGCCCCCGTAATGATTCTGTCAATGTGGCTGTACACCAGTTTGATTTCCCCCGGCACAAACAGATTTTGAATCAGGAACTCTTCCCTTAATCTTTCTGTCGTGTAATGCTTCACATCTCTCGGTGAAGCCGCTGTTCTCAGCTCCATATCACCCATCCTTTCTCCAGATAAAATACCTTCTGGCATTGCTGAATATTACCTTAACAATTATTAGTATACATTAAAAAATTGTCTATGTCCTTTCAAATATTTCTATAAACATTGCAAATTTTGAACTGTTAATATATAATTTTTATAAGCTTCAAACTGCTCTGGCAGCCGGACAGATTTATTCTCACAGACGCTTAGTATGGAACGGACATAAAGGAGATAACAAATGAACGAGCTTCTTTCCTGCCGTCAGGCCATGGAAAACTGCATGGCAACCCAGACCTTTGCCATCGCCCATTTATATAAGGAAGAAAAAACCATGGACATGCATATCCATGACTGCCATGAAATTTATTATTCCATTTCCGGCGGAAAACAATTTCTCATTGACAACAAAATTTACACCATTGAGCCGGGCGATATTTTCATTATCAATCAATATGAGAGCCATAAAATAACCCAGGTGGATAAAATGGTTCACGAGCGGATTGTGCTTTCCATCCACCCGGAATATACCAGACGGCTTTCCACGGCGCAGACGGATCTGGACGCCTGTTTTTCAGACAGGGCAGAAGGATTCAGCCACAGAATCCCGCTAAACAAAGAACAGCAGAACCGCTTTTTATACTATATCAGTAAAATTACGGACGCCGGAGGATACGGCCAGGATCTTGTGGAGCAGACCGCTTTTACGGAGCTTCTGCTGCTGATTAACGGAGCCGTCCGCACCATCCATCTGCCGGAGGCCGCCGAAAGCCGCACCTATAACCATCAGGTGGACGATATTCTTGCCTATATCAATTTAAATATCGCTTTCCCGATTACCATTGAGCAGCTTTCAGGTGAATTTTTCTTAAGCGAATCCTATATCTGCCGGATTTTCAAATCGGCCACCGGCACCACCATCAACAAGTACATCAGCGCCCGCCGAATCAGCATTGCCAAATCCCTTCTGCGGGACGGCGCCAGCGTCACCGAAGCCTATGAAAAAAGCGGATTTTCGGATTACAGCAACTTCTTCAAAACCTTCACAAAGGCAGTCGGCATTTCTCCGAAAAAATATGCCCAGTGCAGTGTCAGCTGACATCGCACCGGGCTTTTTGTTAAAATCAGGATATCTGCAAATCTTTCTCAGAACCCGTAATCAAAAATTCCGCCTGAAGTGTAGGCATTGTTATAAAGTCCGTTGTAGTTATAAGTGTCCGCTTTAGTAGCTTCCACATTGGCCGTATGGTCGAGCATGGTCGCCTGGGCGGAAATCCTGTCGGCATAGGATGCGTTTCCGTTAAACAGCGTCTTTACCGTATTCATATCCGCTGCCTTGAATGCCTTTTCGTCAATGGAAAGGGTCTTGTTCTCGTTGATGGAAATACCAACCTTCGCTAAAAGCTTTTCGTTGGCCTCTGTGGCGACCGTCATGGACTTCGCTCTGTTCTGTATGCTGGTGGTCTCTGCGGAGCCTGCCTGCCTGATTACAGAGTTATAATCGTCCACAAAATCAGAAACAGCCTTATAAATCGCATTGGTATCATACCCCTTGGTTGTGGATGTAACGCCGTTTTCATCCTTGGTCTCAATATCAACCTTATTAAATACAGACTTGCTTCCCTTTGCCGTTAACGTATCTGCGGATTTCTTAAGTTCCTCCGCCGCGCTCTCAATAGAGGACAGCGTCTTTGCGGAATCCTTTGCCGCCGCCGTCGTCCTCTGGTTCTTCTGTTCTACTATGGAGGACACTTCATTGCCTGAACGGTGGCCGGGGCTGTAATATGCTTTCATCAGCTTGCCATAACTGCCGTTCTTGATGCTTGCATAGTCCGAAAGAAAATTCAGACTTGCGGAATTGCCGCCTGTCATACTCTGAAACAGATAAGAATAATCCGGTTTTAAATTTCTTACATTAATACCTATTCCCATAATCTTCACTCCTTTGATAATGAACATCCTGATATTTATGTTCTGCCGCCTGTCCGCAGCGCTTCACGCGGACAATTACTGCTGTGGAACCTCCGTGTTCCACATATTTCCCTGATTAGTTTATCGTCAGGAATACTCTTATAGTTAAGATTATTGTAGCATTTTGGAAGTAAATTTTCAAGAGCCGCGAAAAACATTTCATTACATCTATGTGACATTTCGTCCATTGACTTTTTTTCTATATAATGATAGCTTTTTTACAACGATTACACAAAAGGAGCAGTCTTATGGAACACCAGCCTTCCATTTTAAAAGAAATCCGTCCTCACGGCACCAAATCCTTTCCCTGCGCCATTTATCGCACCCACTCCGTGGGAAAAGGCACTCTTGTCAAGCATCACTGGCATGAGGAGGTTGAAATTCTGTACTTTTCCGGCGGGAAATTCCGTCTGGAGGTGAACATGGAATCCTTTCCCCTTCCCTCAGAGTGCTTCTGCTTCATCAACCCCGGCGAGCTGCACAGCATCATCACGGAAACCTCGGACAGCCATTTTGAGGACGCCGTGGTCTTTTCCCTGGGAATTTTGAGCTTTGACTCCTATGACGAGGCGCAGATTCACCTGCTGCGGCCCATTCAAAACGGAAAGCTCCTTTTTCCCCGCTGTATTGCCCCGAATCACCCGGCCTTTGTCCCGGTCAGAAACGCTTTCACGGATATTATGCATTCCTTCAGGCAGTCGCCGGCAGAAGGCTCTTTTGACAGCCAGCTTGTCACGGACAACTTTACCAGCCAGCTTTATATCAAGGCTTCCCTGCTGTATATTCTTGCCACCCTTTCCTCCCACAGGCTCTTTACGCCTACCGAAAAGGATTTGGATAAGCGTGTGGAAAGCATCAAGACGGTGCTGACCTATATCAGCGACAACTACCAGAACAAAATCTATATATCGGATTTGGCAAGACAGGTAAACTTAAACAGTCAGTATTTCTGCCGCCTCTTTAAAAAAGCAATCGGCCGCTCCCCGATGGCGTATATCAACGAATACCGCATTAAGCAGGCAAAACAGCTGCTTGAAAATACGGATATTGCCGTGACGGAGGTGTGTCTTGAATGCGGGTTCAATAACCTCGGAAATTTTATGCAGGAGTTTCGCAGGGCTACCGGCACTACGCCATTACAGTACAGAAAAAAAGTCATAATACCGTAGTTTTTAATCAAATAACTGTAAGACTTTCTCATCTCATGTCACTAAAATGAATCTAACAAAACGGTACTGCAGGACAATGCCGCCAGGCGATACGGCCTTGCAATACCGGAACAGACGAGAAGTCAAAACCCGCAGCAGAGCTGCGGGGTATTGACCCTGCGGCAGTCGCCAAATGTGCATGCAAGCATGCCCGCCTGGCTCGTTGCCCGCAGAAATAAAAAGTCCCACAGGAGGTGCGGCAATGACAAAAAAATGGTGGCATGACAAGGTAGCATATCAGATTTATCCCAAGAGCTTTTATGACTCAAACGGAGACGGCATAGGAGATATTCCGGGTATTATCAGCAAACTGGATTATCTGCACGATTTGGGCGTGGATATCGTGTGGCTTTCTCCCTGTTACAAGTCTCCCCTGGCGGACCAGGGCTATGATATCTCGGATTATTACAGCATAGACCCCCGCTTCGGAACCATGGAGGACATGGAAAATCTGATTGCCGAGGCAAAAAAGCGAAACATGTATATCCTCATGGATTTGGTGGTAAACCACTGCTCCGACGAGCATGAGTGGTTTCAGAAAGCATGCCAGGACCCGGAAGGCAAATACGGCAATTTCTTCTATTTAAGAGACAAAAAGGAGGGGGAGCTTCCCACAAACTGGCGCTCCTATTTCGGCGGCCCCGTGTGGGAGGATTTACCGGGCACCGGCAAGCAGTACCTCCACGTGTTCCACAAAAAGCAGCCCGATTTAAACTGGGAAAATCCCGAACTCAGGGAGGAAGTCTACAAAAACATCAACTGGTGGCTTGACAAGGGCCTGGCAGGCTTTCGGATTGACGCCATTATCAACATCAAAAAGGCTCTGCCCTTCCGCAATTATGCGCCTGACAGGGAAGACGGGCTTTGCAGCATCAATGAAATGCTGAAAGAAGCCAAAGGCATTGGCGAATTTTTAGGCGAAATGCGCGACCGCACCTTTAAGAAATACGACGCCTTTTCCGTGGGGGAAGTCTTTAACGAAAAGCCGGAGGAGATTCCCGATTTTATCGGCGAGGACGGCTATTTTTCCAGCATGTTTGATTTTAACGAGACCATTTTCGGCGCAAGCGGCAAGGGCTGGTACGACGCTGCACAAATCTCGCCGGACGATTACAGAAACTGCTGCTTTGAATCCCAGCGGAAGGTGGGCGAAACCGGATTTTTATCTAACATCATAGAAAACCACGACGAGCCCAGAGGCGTTTCCCGTTATATTCCCGAAGGTGACTGCTGTCTCGAAAGCAAAAAGATGCTGGCGGCCCTGAATTTCATGCTGCGCGGCCTCCCCTTTATCTATCAGGGACAGGAGCTTGGAATGGAAAACGTGTCCTTCTCCTCCATCGACGAGGTTGACGATATCTCCTCCCTGGACGAATACAAGGTTGCGCTGGAAGCCGGGCTTACTCCCGAGGAGGCTTTAAAGGCAGTGGCCAGATTCAGCAGGGACAACGCCCGCACCCCCATGCAGTGGTCGGACGAGGCAAACGCCGGATTTACCACCGGCTCTCCCTGGCTTAAGGTCAACCCCAACTATACGGCCATCAATGCGGCGGCGCAGCTCTCTGACCCGGATTCCGTCTGGAATTTTTATAAAAAGCTGATTGCCCTGCGCAAAAATCCGGCCTATAAGGAAACCATCGTGTACGGCGCATTGGAGCCGGTATGGGAGGAACGCCATAACCTGATGGCCTATTACAGGAAAGGCGACAGGACGCTTCTGGTAATCGGCAACTATCAGCAAAAGGAACAGGAGGTTATTCTCCCCTCTGAATGCCGGAAGGTGCTTTTAAACAATTATCCTGATATGGTTATGGAGAACAACGTACTCAAATTGCACGGATATCAGGTACTTATTCTGGAACTGTAAACAAAAATTTTTTATTGCCTGACAGGAGGACAAAAAAATGAACAGAACCTGGTGGAAAGAAGCGGTTATTTATCAGATTTACCCCCGCAGTTTTATGGACAGCAACGGGGACGGCATCGGCGATTTACAGGGAATTATCAGCCGTCTGGATTACCTGAAATATCTGGGCATCGACGTTATCTGGCTGTCACCCGTTTACAAATCCCCCAACGACGACAACGGCTACGATATCAGCGATTATCAGGCCATCATGGATGAATTCGGCACCATGGAGGACTTCGACGAACTCCTCGCAAAAGCCCATGAGCGGGGCATCCGCATCGTCATGGATTTGGTAGTAAACCATACCTCCGACGAGCACAGGTGGTTTGTGGAAAGCCGCAGGTCCACAGACAACGAATACCGCGATTACTATATCTGGCGGGAAGGAAAAGATGAAAAGACCCCTCCCAACAACTGGGGCGCCTGCTTCGGCGGCTCCGCATGGCAGTACGACGAAGCTACCGGTATGTACTACCTGCATCTTTTTTCAAAGAAACAGCCTGACTTAAACTGGGATAACCCGAAGGTGCGGCAGGAGGTTTTCAACATGATGACCTGGTGGTGCGAAAAGGGGATTGACGGCTTCCGCATGGACGTTATCAGCATGATATCCAAAACCCCGGAAATGCCCGACGGCGAGGTTCACGACCTTTACGGCGATTTTGCGCCCTACTGTATCCACGGCCCCAATGTCCATAAATATCTGCAGGAAATGAACGCAAAGGTGCTTTCCAGATACGACATTATGACCGTAGGGGAAACGGCCGGGGTTACCACTCGGCAGGCGATGCAGTACGCCGGGGAAAATACCCGCGAGCTGAATATGGTATTCCAGTTCGAGCATGTGGAAAGCGACGGGAAATACGGCAAGTGGACGGATGAAAAGATTCCCCTCACCACTTTGAAAAAGACTCTCTCCCGCTGGCAGAACGAGCTTTACGGAAAAGCGTGGAACAGCCTGTTCTGGGATAACCACGACCAGCCAAGAGCCGTCTCCCGCTTCGGCGACGACAGACCCGCGTACCGCGAGGTTTCCGCCAAAATGCTTGCCACCTGCCTGCATATGCTGCAGGGCACGCCCTACGTTTATCAGGGGGAGGAGCTTGGCATGACCAATTATCCCTTTAAAGGCCCGGAAGATTTCCGCGATATTGAAAGCATCAACGCCTACAGGGAATGGTGCCAGGAGGGTCCTCTCTCCCATGAGGTATTTTGGCCCTGCATGCTTTTCAAGAGCCGTGACAACGCCAGGACACCCATGCAGTGGGACGAGAGCGCGCAGGCCGGATTTACCTCCGGCACGCCCTGGATTGCGGTGAATCCCAATTATACGGAAATCAATGCCAAAGCGCAGACCAAAGACCCCGATTCCGTATTTCATTACTATAAAAAGCTGATTGCGCTGAGAAAAGAAACACCCGCTATGGTATATGGAAAATATGAGCAGCTCCTTGAGGACAGCGAAGAGCTTTTCGTTTATACCAGAACGCTGGAAGACGGCGCCGGGGACACTTCCCAGCCTGAAAAACTGCTGGTGGTGTGCAGCTTCTGCGACCATGAGACGGACTTTACTCTGCCCGATGAATTTGTGGGGGCGCCCTGCCTGATTTCCAATCTGGAAAATACCTATGACAGGAAGGACATTACCGTGAAGCCTTACGAGGCGTTTGTACTTTATAAAAAGTAAACGACTGATTTAATTAATAAAGCCGGACGAGGGTACTGCAATCCCGTCCGGCTTTTAAATTTCAAAAAAGCAAGTGTACAGTTCTTTTTAACCATGCGGTTATCGTGTCTTTAATGAACTTCCAGATGCAATAACAAATAAAGAAGCCTCATTTCTAAGGCTTCTTCCATGCAGGAAAAGAGACTTGAACTCTCATGGTATTGCTACCACACGGACCTGAACCGTGCGCGTCTGCCAATTCCGCCATTCCTGCGAACAAAAAATATTATATCGGGCTTTCTCAAATATGTCAACCACTTTCTGAAAAAAATCTAAAAAAATCCAAACTTTTGTCATTTTATCATTCAGGCCGTTCAACTTTGAAAAAGTCCGCTTTTCATATTTTCCAGCATCATTTCAAACAGGGAACGAATCATTTTCTGCAGCGTTTTCCGTGTACTGTCATCCACTTCCCTTGCCGCGGTCGCCACGTTTTGAAGGCTCTTTTTCAAATCGGCGCCGAATTCAAACACATCGGAAGCCTTTGAGGCGGAAATCACATCATAAAGCGTATCTATAAACAGATGTATCTCCTCCTCGGAAAGAGACAGTATCCACTCGTTTAAGGCGGCGTCACGCTTAATTTTGGCGCTGGTCATATTTTTCGCCCTGACTATGGTTCCGTCCTTGATTTTCCATGTGTAGGTATTATGCTGAAAGGTTCCGATTCCCCGGCTCTCCACAATTTCATATTTTCCGTGATTCTCCAGTATCATTCCCACCAGAGAGGAACGGGGAATAAACTTAATTACTCTGTCCTCAATGGCAGAATAATTTCCCTGCTCCCGGATTTCCGGCCGAAATCCCGGGCCGTCGTTATTAAATACCTTAATCAGCCTCTTTCTTGTCTCTTCCCGGCAGTTCATTGCAGCATAAACCGCAAGATTTCCCCCTTTAGAATGGCCTCCCACATAGAAATCCCCTTCGAAGGCCTCCGCCGCCTTTTCCAGATATTCTACTGCCAGGTACTGGCTGGGAAGGGGTTTTGAAAATGCCAGGTTCAAATCTTCCTTCCACCCCACAAGAGTCGCGTCGGTTCCCCGATAAGCGACATAAATGCCCCCGTCCTCCAGAAAATAGGTCATTGCCGAAAACTGTGTCTCCTCTTCCTCATTGATAACATTGACATAAGCATTCATTTTCAGTCTGCCGAACCTCACGGACTCGGCAAGCGCCGCAAACAGCTCCTTATTATTCTGCCGATACCAGTAATCGTCAAGAATCACGTCCCTTTCAGGATGGGAATAAATACTTTGTATACTCACCGGCTCTTTTTTCTCCTCCCGCCCCGGAACGAATTTTTCATAATTTAAGTATACAAGCTGGCATAAAATCAGACTGTCCACCTCATTAAACGGTCTTTCTGACAAAGGATACCTTCCCCAGTCTTTGATATAAGAAATAATATTTTCCATAAAATTCTCCTTTCCGGCAAACGCAGTAAATATTTAATTTCAATATAATTTTCCGTCATAGTATCTAAGCAGGAGCCTGACCACCCGGCTGTAGCTGACGGTGCCGTCTGATACGCCGTTCAAAGTCAGGTTAGTGTCAAGAAAGGCGTCCGCCGCCCGTTTTACGGTTTCCGTCTTTAAAACCGCTTTTCTTTCCACCTGCTCCCAGCTCTCCTTAGTAAGAAACTTCTTATCCGCTGCAACCTGCCCGTCAATCTGCGGATGGGCGGCATATATTTCCCCGTCCTCCCCGATTGCCTTAACGAAGTCCCTGTCCAGATAGCCGATAACGCTTAAATAAGCGCTGTAGCGGAACAATTCGTCCTCTGAATCCACACAGGCAAGGAAGCCTAAAAAATTTGCCTCATCCTCCAGGATAAAGCCCTTTAAGTGGGACAGCTCATGACACATGGAAACCGGCATATTGGTAATATACATCTGTCTGTTGTAATTGGCCTCCATGGAAAAGGGGAAATAATATCCCATGATACTCTGCTGGCTGTAAAACCCCGACAGACAAAGCCCCTTGGGCTTTGGATAATAGCCCTGCAAATTTTCAAAGGTTCCGCCCAGCCTCCTCATTTCCTGCCGGGCTTTCTCCCTGATATCTTCCTTATATATAATATACCCCTTTTCGTCCCTCTCAAAAGAAGGCGCCAGGGCATTGGCCTGCTCCACCACATAATCCCGAAGGGCGGCAATCTCCTCCGTCCCGTATACCTTATCCGGGCTTCCCCCTATCTCATACCTGACCGTAATCGGCGAAACCTGATACAGGAGAAAGCAGTTCAGCATCATAATCACGCTCACAATTCCAAGCACCCAATAGAGAAATAACACGTATCTGCCATACAGTTTCTTAAAGAATATCAGCCTTGCAGGCGGCATTACCGACGGTAATTTCCGCTTCAAAACCAGACAGACAGTAAAGATAATGCCGGCTGCCGCCAGGACGAAAACCAGTACTGCCGCCAGATACAGCATCCATTCCCCTACAGAAAAGGGAAAACTCCCGGTGATTCTTCCGTAAGTCTCCACCCAGAGGGGAAAAATGTTATCCACATAAAAATCACTGAATCCTTCCCACACTCTTCCTGCCATATTAAGCCCTGCCGCAAATAAAATCAATATCCCCGGCGTCCAAAGCTGCCATTTCTTCACTTTCTTTTCTCCTGCCGTTCTCTGCCCCACACTTTTCCCTTCTCTTTTCAGAAAACAATCATATCCTTTTCCGAATGCTACTATATTAATAATAAGAGTTGTCAAGGCTGCGTAAACCTATGCAAAATGCATTTACCTTTTTAAAATCCGCCAATCAATTTTTATGGAGCGGTCCTCTTTTACTTCTGCTGATGGGTACACATCTTTATTTTACCATGAAACTTCGCGTTCCGCAGAAAAATATTTTAAAAGCAATCCGCCTTTCCGTCACCCCGTCGGGAAAAAAGGACGGAAACAATCTTTCTGTCTTTGCCACTTTAGCCACTACCCTGGCGGCTACTCTGGGAACCGGCAATATTATCGGCGTTTCCACCGCCGTCGCTCTCGGTGGCCCGGGCGCCATCTTCTGGTGCTGGATAACCGGGATTTTAGGCATGGCGACGGCCTATGCGGAATGCTTTTTAAGCGTCCGTTTCCGAAAAAAGGACAAAGACGGCGTCTATCAGGGCGGTCCCATGTATGTGTGGGAAAACGGCCTGGGCATGCCTTCCGTGGGAAAATTTTACGGTTTCCTGACGCTGATTGCAGCCTTTGGCGTCGGCTGCACCACCCAGGCCAACTCTATCACCCAGACCACCACCTTAAGCTTTGGCCTTAATCCACACATTGCCGGATTTGCCGCCGCCATTTTAGCCGGGCTGGTGATTGTCGGCGGGATTCGCTCCATCGGAAACGTATGCATGAAGCTGGTGCCTTTTCTTGCCATTCTCTACACGGCAAGCTGCGTATTTCTTCTTATTATAAACAGGGAAGCCCTCCTGCCCGCAATCCGGCTGATTTTGGCGCACGCCCTTGCTCCCAGAGCGGCTCTCGGCGGCGCTGCCGGCTCCTCCCTGATGCTTACCGCCCGCTACGGCATTGCCAGAGGGCTTTTTACCAACGAAGCCGGTATCGGAACCGCGGCAATCGCAGCCGCAGCCTCTGACACTGATAATCCCTCCCATCAGGCTTATGTCTCCATGACTGCCGTATTCTGGGATACCGTCGTCATGTGCCTTCTGAGCGGTCTGGTGATTGTGACCAATATGCTGCTGCACCCGGCTTCCGTCCTCAGTGTCAATGAGGCCGGACTGACAGAAGCCGCCTTTTCTTATCTCCCTGTGCTTGGAAATGTGTTTTTATCCCTTTGCCTTGTGGCTTTTGCCATCACTACCCTAATCGGCTGGTCTTATCTGGGAGAGCAGGCCTTCCGCTATATGACCGGCAATAAAGGGCTTTTCATCTACAAGGTCGCCTATATCGTGATGATTTACATCGGCGCGGTTCTGCCCTTAAATCTGGTCTGGGAGTGCACCGACTTAATCAACGCCCTGATGGTGATTCCCAATGTGGCGGCGCTGTTTCTTCTCCGGAAATATTTACATTCTTAGAATACACGCATGTGTGCATTTCCGAGAATATTGACTATTCCGCTTTCATTCCGTATAATACGGAAATATATGGCTTCACCGGCAGGCAAGTCCGTCTCTGAAATCTGTCCATATAAGAAACGGAGGTCATCAATGAAAAAGGAATACTTAAAATACATTCTCCCCTCAACCTTATCTTTTTTACTGACGGGAATCTACTCTATTGTGGACGGTATTTTTGTAGGCAGGGCCATGGGCGATGCGGGTCTTGCCGCAATCAATATTGCATGGCCATTGGTTGCGCTCATTTTTTCCCTTGGAACGGGCATCGGTATGGGCGCCGCCGTGGTGATGTCCTTAAACAGAGGGGCGGGGGACGAAAAAAAAGCGGCAAGGGCGGAGGGCAACGCCTTTTTCCTGCTTCTTACCGGCTCGCTTCTGCTGATAATCCTTCTCTTTTTATTTTCTCCCCTGCTGCTTGAGCTTCTCGGCGCTGAGGGAGAGCTTCACCCGCTTGCCGTTACTTATGTAAGATACATTCTTCTCGGCGGCGTCATTCAGGTGTTTGCCACCGGCATGATTCCCGTGATGCGCAATCACGGCGCGTCCTTTTACGCCATGTGCGCTATGGCGTCAGGATGCCTTGCCAATATTTTTCTTGATTACTACTTTGTAATTGCTTTACGCTGGGGACTGGCCGGAGCCGCTCTCGCCACTGTCTTTGGACAGGCTCTCACCCTGATATTCAGTATTGCCTTTTTTATGAAAAAAGAGAACCGCGTTGCCTTTTCGGACATGCGTCCTGATAAATCCGTGATTTCCCCTATTTTACAGGTGGCGGTTTCGCCTTTCGGGCTGACCTATCTGCCCTCCGTCACCATCATTTTCATGAATCTGCAGTCTATGAACTACGGGGGAGAGGAGGCTGTCAGCGCCTATGCGGTTCTTGCCTATATCATCTCCTTTATGGAGCTTCTGGTTCAGGGAATCGGGGACGGCAGCCAGCCGCTTTTATCTTTAAGCCGCGGGAAAGGGGATGAAAAATCGCTGAAAACCTATGCACGGTGGACGTTTTTACTGGGGATAAGCGTCGGCGTTCTCGGAGCCGTCCTTTTTGTCCTGTCAGGAAATCTGCTGCCGGAATTTTACGGAACCTCCCCGGAGGCGGGCGCTTATATTATAAAGGCCACTCCTGCTTTTGCGCTGGTTACCGCCCTTTACGGACTGACCAAACCGGCGGTTTCCTATTTTTACGCTACCCGGCGCACAACGCGCTCCAATATCCTGGTGTATGGGGAAATCATACTGACGCTCATTCTTATCGTGATTCTGCCCCTCTTTTTAGGGCTTGACGGGGTCTGGTATACGATTCCCGCCGTGCAGGTGATTCTCGGCGTTCTCTGTGTTGTTTTCCTGAAAATGCCGGATAAAAGGCGGGATTAAAGCTCCCGCAAAAGCCGGTTCATGCATGAACCGGGCGGCGGCAAATCAGACATTTGTTGACGAAAGAGGCGGGAACCGATATAATAGCCACAAGCGCTTTGTTCCCGGTAAGGGCGCATGAATACAAGGGAGAATTCTAAAATGGGAAAACTAATCGACAGATGGAAAAACGACAGATTCTACAGCCAGATTGTAAAGCTGCTGCTGCCAATCGTATTTCAAAATCTTTTGAGCGCGGCCGTAAGCTCGGCCGACGTGGTGATGCTTAATTATGTGGGACAGTCGTCTATTTCTGCGGTTTCACTGGCTGCCCAGTACGCCAGCGTACTTTTTATGGTCTATTACGGCCTGGGTACGGGAGCTACCATCCTCTGCGCCCAGTATTACGGAAAAGGCGATTTGCGGGCAATTGAAATCGTTGAGGGAATCGCTCTGCGCTTTTCCATTTCCATATCCGTTCTGGCGGCCGGTTTTGCCATGTTTGCCCCCGGCCTTATGATGAAGCTCTTTACCAATGACCCTGAGCTGATTGCAATCGGCGCGTCTTATTTGCGTCTTGTCAGCGTCAGTTATCTTTGTTGGGGAATCACGGAGGTTTATCTCTCGGTACTGCGCAGCGTGGGCAGAGTCGTCATCAGCACGGCCTTAAACACTCTTGCTTTTACTTTAAATATTCTCTTAAACGCCGTGTTTATTTTCGGCCTTTTCGGCGCTCCGAAGCTGGGCGCTGCAGGCGTTGCCCTTGCCACCTCTCTTTCCAGGGTAATCGAGCTGATTTGCTGCTTTATCGTATCGGCGAAAAGCAGGGATATCAAATTAAAGCTTTCCACTCTTTTTATGAGAAATAAGCTCCTGTTTTCCGATTTTATCAGGCTTTCCCTGCCGGCTCTCGGGAATGATATCGCCTGGGGCGTTGCCTTTTCCATGTATTCCGTGATTATCGGCCATTTAGGCTCGGACGCCGTTGCCGCCAATTCCTTTGTTATCGTGGTGCGCAACTTCGGTACGGTTCTGTGCTTTGGTATCGCCAGCGCCGGCGGCATTTTGCTTGGAAACATTATCGGGGAAAACAGACTGGAGGATGCAAGGCAGGATGCCAGAAAGCTGATGAAGCTCACCGTTTTAAGCGGAGCCTTCGGCGGCCTCCTCATCCTTGCCATAACGCCCTTTGTGCTTATGTACGCAGACCTTACGGATACTGCCATGCATTACCTGAAATATATGCTTTTAATCAATACATACTATGTGATGGGTGCCGCCGTAAACACCACCCTGATTGCGGGCGTGTTCCGCGCCGGAGGCGATTCCCGGTTCGGCTTTATCTGCGACGTGATTGACATGTGGGTTTACGCCGTTCCCTTAGGATTTCTTGCGGCTTTCGTGTTTAAGCTTCCGGTTATGTGGGTTTATTTCCTTCTGTGTACCGATGAATTCGTCAAGTGGCCCTGGGTTATCCGTCATTACAGAAGCGATAAGTGGCTCCACAATATCACCAGGGACAATATCGAATAAATTTTTCTGAAGATGATACGAATCAATACCCTTGCGGCTGCAGCTTCACGCTGATTTCTCCGCTGGAGAGGTATTCCTCCGTTCCGTCGTCATAACGCACGTGAAGATGGCATTCATCATCGATTCCCAGAACGGACGCATACTCCCGGTCTGCCCCGCCGGCATCCGCCTGCCGTCCGGGCGCACCCTCGGGGGTGACAATACGGACTCTTTTTCCAATGACAAAGCAGCGCTTTCTGTACTCGTCCAGATAATTTCTGGCAGGAAACGCCTTATAATATTCCATGAAATTCGTAAGGAACTCCACCGCCACCTGATTGCGGAGGTTTTCACCCGGCCCGTGCCCCTGAAATACGGCTCCGGCTATATTTCTTATTTCCTCCGGGAAACCGCCTTCCGGCTCATACATGTTGATGCCGATTCCCACAATCACGTATTCCAGCTTTCCTTCCTCCAAAGAGGCCGAGCCTTCCGTGAGAATTCCCGAAATCTTAAGGCCGCGCATCCAGACATCGTTCACCCATTTAATCATTGCCGGCTCCCCCGACACCTTTTCCACAGCCTTTGCCGCGGCAACCGCCGTCAGCGTCGTGAGCATCGTGGCTTCCTTTGGCCCGGCGTCTGGATGGAGAAGGAGACTTAAATAAAGCCCCGTCCCCTCCGGGGAATAAAAGGAATGTCCCCGACGGCCTCTGCCCGCACTCTGCTGCTGCGCAAGAAGAACCATATCCCGCCTCTCACCGTCCACCACATAACGCTTTAATTCATTGTTGGTAGAATCCACCATCTTTTCCACGCGGACATAAAGCGGGATATTTCTTTCCTTAAGCTTCTGCTCAATAAACGCCGCGGAGAGCGCGTCGGTTGCTTTCTGCAGCACATAACCTCTGTTATTTACCGCTTCTATGTCATAGCCGTCTTTTTGCAAAGCTTTAACAGCCTTCCACACCCCTGCTCTGGATATGGAAAGCTGCTGTGCAATTTCCTGTCCCGAGAAAAATTCTCCCCGGTGATTTTCCAATAATAACAATACCTGTTCTCTGATTGTCATGACTCTGATAACATTTCCTCTATAATTTCGGAAGCGTCTGCCACCAGCCTGCTGCATGGTCTTGACTCATAGTACTCTTTTGTTCTGGCGGAAGGCTTTGCGCTCTCCTCCATTCCTTCAATGCCGAGCAGCTCCCGGCAGATAATAGAGTGGTTTTTCTCTTTAAACTTATCCGCCAGCTTTCTGGTAAGGACATAAATCTGCTCCCGCCCCGCTTCATTTTCCGGGTCGGTGTTCCCTTCCTTTAATCCCGCAAGCAGCGCCATTGCCGATACCACCCCGCAAATCTCCCGCATCCTTCCGACTCCGCCGCCCATAGGGCTTGAGAGCTTTAATGCCGTTTCCCTGTCCATACCGAACAAATCGGCGTAAGTGACAAATACCGCCTGGGCACAGGTGTATCCCGACTCAAAGGTTGCAACGGCCTGCGTTACCCGGCTTTCCATCAGCCTTTCTTTCCGCAGCATTTTTTGTACTTTTTGCCGCTTCCGCAGGGACACGGGTCGTTGGGATAAATTTTATCCGGCTTCACAACCGTGGTGGAGGATTTCTGCTCTCTGTACAGCTCCTTACGCTTGTCCTCGTCAAAAATTGCTTCCCACTCCGGCAGCTCGTACAGCCAGTCCGCGCCGGCGGCCACCATATTTTTATACAAAAGCTCCTTGTCAAAGCCAAGGTTTACCTGAGTATCCTCCTCCATCTCCTCGATGGGATTGGCCTCCTTTAAGCTGTCGTTAATCCCGTCCAGAAATCCTACCATGCTCATAAGGTCGATTTCATATTTGTCTGCAAGCTCCTTCACGGTGCCCTTTACTTCCTCGTCGGGGTTTTTAAGGAGCTGTGCGTATATCTCCTTTTCCATCTGGAAATACTCGTCCCAGAATCTTCTTAAATCTCCCTTGTTGGCCGTTTCCGAATAAGCCATATCACGCCATTTCTTTAATAACGCCATAATAAACCTTTCCTCCTCATTTGCTTTAAGCTTTCTGATTGCGGGCAGCGCCCGTCTTACTTTTCTTTAAATATTATACCCTATAATTGTAAAAAAGCAAATTTTTTCATTTTCGGTGTATATTGGC
>CAMSTM010000020.1 GCA_947063675.1 uncultured Lachnospiraceae bacterium
ACTGGCCAGTATCTAACCTAGTGCAAGAAGCTCACGAAAAGGCTTTGAAGGCTCTGGAAGAACTGAGAGCAAATGGCACTTATAAATCACTGAAATAGTTTGCTATGGTATATAAAGGTATCGAAAAACAGGCGGACGGTATTCCTCTGTTTTGTTTAAACCATAAACCCTGTTTCCTCATGGGCGTGCTTGACCAGGGCTACTGGCCGGACGGCCTTTATACTGCGCCTTCCGACGAAGCGCTTATCTACGACATCACAGCCATGAAAGCCCTTGGATTTAACATGCTGCGCAAACATATCAAGGTTGAAAGCGCCAGATGGTATTACCACTGTGACAGGCTGGGCATGATTGTCTGTCAGGACATGGTAAACGGCGGGAGTAAATACCGCATGCCTGTTATCAATTATCTGCCTACCCTGTTTCCAAAGTTTTCTCTTAAGGACTCTAACTATGCCCTGTTTTCCAGAAAGGATAAATCAGCCAGAAAACAGTGGGAAAAGGAATGCACAGAAACGATTGAACACCTGAGATTTTTCCCTTCCATTGCAATCTGGGTACCTTTTAATGAAGGTTGGGGACAGTTTGACGCTGCCCGTATAACAGACATGATAAGGAAAAAAGACCCCTCCCGGCTGATTGACTCCGCCAGCGGGTGGTTTGACCAGGGCTGCGGCGACTTCATCAGCATACATAATTATTTCCGTCCCCTTTCCGTTACGGAAAAGAATTGGAACAGCCGCGCCTTTTTCCTGTCGGAATACGGCGGCTTTGCCTGCCATATCAAAAATCATTCCAGTGTGGAGCGGGTATTTGGCTATAAGCGCTTTGACAGCCTTGAGGAATTCGGCAGAGCCTACCGTGAATTTATAGCAAAATCCCTGCTTCCCCTCAGGGAACAGGGACTTTGCGGCGCCGTGTATACGCAGGTTTCCGATGTGGAGGAGGAAGTGAACGGACTTCTCACTTATGACAGAAAGGTCAATAAATTAGTCTGACCTCTACGCACAACCCGTCAGGGCCGGGCAAGCCCGGTTCCAACGGGTGTCAGTCTCTGTCCCCGTCGGGATAGTCCTGAATCATGCCCTCCATCAGGTTCATGTCAATCATAAGCTTTCCCTCGTACATCCCCACCGGAATCTGACCGTTTATTCCGTAAATCACGGGGTAGTTTTCCTTCTCAAATTCATAGACAATCACCTTTTTCTGATAAGGGTCTATCATCCAGTATTCCTTTACGCCGGCCTCCGCGTACTTATCCAGCTTTTTAAAGCAATCCTTGCGTTTGGTGGACGGGGAAAGCACCTCCACTACAAAATCCGGCGCTCCCATGATTCCCCATTTCATAATCTTCTTCTCGTCGCAGAGTATCAGCACATCCGGCTGCACCATCGTCCTGTCATCGCAGTCAAGACGGACGTCCACCGGGCTTATCATGGGTATACAATTTCCTTTATTCTCGAAAATAAAATTGGAAATCTGCCGGTAAATCTCGCCTCCGATTCTCTGATGAACAAAGGTCGGCGCAGCCATATCATAAAACACGCCGTCTATGAGCTCCACCCGCTTATCATCCGGCAGAGCATAATAATCCTTTACCGTATATTCCCCCTGCTTCTTCTGCGTTCTGTAAACGGCAGCCTCCTCGCTGACAGACGAAACCCTTTCCCCCAGAAAAAAAACCTCCAGCGCCATCAGCGTTTCGTAGCGCGGCGAGGACGTCTCTCCTCCGAAAATCTTCTGAACCGTCCCCACGGGCACCCCGCTCATGTGCGCAATCTGAGAGTAGGAATACCCCTTTTCCTTTTTTATCCGTTTCATCTCTTCTATCGTCATCACCAGATACCCCCTTTTCTTATGATGACTTAATCATAACCGAGATTTATCCGTTTGTCAACCTTATTTTATCCAAATTAAATCCAATTTCTCCTGTATTCATCCTTATTTTACCCGCAAAATATCCGTTCCATCTTCCCCTCCGGACGCGCGGCCAGACTGTTACCGCCCTGTCTAACCTCATGTATCCTGTATTCCACAGACCTTATCCCTCAATCCCCATCATCTTATCCAGCCTTCGCCGCACATGAATATATGCCGGAATCAAAAACGCATCCGCAAACAGCCAGGCAAGGGGGCTTGCCAGACAGACACCTGTAAACCCGAAAACCGGAACCAGCAAAAGAGCCGCCAGAGTCCTTGCAACCATCTCAAACACGCCGGCCAGAATTGCCAGAACACCAAATCCCATTCCCTGTATCATAAACCGGATGATGTTCACCAGCGCAAGCGGAATATAAAAAGCGCCGCTGATTATCAGAAACTGCCTTGCCATTTCCAGAAGCCGGATTTCCCCGGTATCCACAAACAGCGCCGCCAGATGGGTGCCGAAAAAATACAAAATCACGAAAGCAAGGACAGAATATCCTATTCCCAGAATCGTACAGTCTTTCAGGCCTTTTCCCAGACGCTCCAGCTTTTTCGCCCCCACGTTCTGACCGCCGTAGGTAGCCATGGTAGTTCCCATAGCGTCAAAGGGACAGCTCACAAACATGCTTACCTTGCCTGCCGCCGTCACCGCTGCCACCACGGCGGAGCCCAGCGTATTTACTGCAGTCTGAAGAATAACTGAGCCGATTGCCGTAATGGAGTACTGCAGCCCCATGGGAATCCCCATCCCGCAAAGGGTCCATATATGATGGGGATTAAATCGCCATTCCTCCCTGGAAATATGTAAGAGCTCAAATTTCTTTATCGTATAAACAAGGCACAAAACTCCCGAGACAAGCTGTGATACCACAGTAGCGACTGCCGCTCCGGCAACGCCCATATCAAAGGTCAGAATGCAGAGAAAATCCAGCCCGATATTTAATATGGAGGACAGCGTCAGAAAGTATAAAGGCGTTTTGCTGTTTCCCATGGCCCTGATAATGCCCGACAGCATATTGTAGAGAAAGGTCGCCGGTATGCCTGCAAAAATAACAACAATATAAGCATAGGACTCTGCAAAAATATCCTCCGGCGTTTTCATCCAAATCAATATATTTTTGCATAAAAAAACAACTGTCACCGTAATAACAGCAGAAAAGGCCGCTGCAAGCCACGTGCTGTTCGCAACAAACTGCCGCATGCCTGAATAATCCCTTGCCCCGAATTTATGCGCTATGGGAATGGAAAAACCGCTGCACACGCCCATGCAGAATCCCACTATCATAAAATTGACGGAGCCTGTTGCGCCCACTCCCGCCAGAGCATTCACGCCCAGAATCCGGCCTACGATAACCGTGTCCACCACGCTGTAGAACTGCTGGAACAGCGCGCCGCACAAAAGCGGAATGGAAAATCCCAGAATCAGCCTCATAGGGGAGCCTACCGTCATATCCTTCGTTGCACTCTTTGACGCACTCTTTTTTTCTTCCCTGACCTTTACCTCAGCCATTTCAATCCTCCTGGCAGACCTTTCCCGTCTGCATTGCACTAAAAATTTTTATAAAAACAGCCTGTGCGATTACAGTAAGTAAGAGTATAATCACACAGGCTGTAAATTACAATACTAATTTTTCAAAAATAAAATAAATTTTCAGGCGAACGGATTTTCAGACTTATAAAGCATTCCCTTCGGCTGATTGAAACCGATTTCTTCCATCGGAACGCCGATATACTTAAACACTTCATAGAGCGCTTTTCCGTGATGGCCGAAAGCCACCGCGCCGTGATGAGGATAATTCCCTTCAATCAGTACATGACGGTAGAATCTTCCCATCTCAGGGATTGCAAATACTCCGATGCCGCCGAAAGACTTTGTCGCCACGGGAAGAACCTCGCCCTGGGCAATGTAGGCGCGCAGTTTATTGTCCGCCGTTGACTGAATCCGGTAGAATGTGATATCGCCGGGAACAATGTCGCCTTCCAGTGTGCCGTTGGTAACCTCCACCGGCAGAGACCTTGCCATAATCATCTGATTCTTCATGCTGCAGAATGCCAGCTTCCTGGAACAGGTGTTGCCGCAGTGGAATCCCATGAAAGTATCCTTATGGGTATAATCAAATTTGCCTCTGATGGATTCCTCATACATATCGGCAGGAACTGTGTTGTTGATGTCGAGCAGCGTAACCACGTCGTCGCTCACTGCCGTACCGATAAACTCGCTCAGGCATCCGTAAATATCCACCTCGCAGGAAACAGGGATTCCCATTCCTGCCAGACGGCTGTTCACGTAGCAGGGAACAAAGCCAAACTGCGTCTGGAACGCGGGCCAACATTTTCCGGCAATGGCAACATACTCCCGGTATCCTTTATGCGCTTCCACCCAGTCAAGAAGCGTCAGCTCATACTGTGCCAGCTTGCTTAAAATTTCAGGCTTCTGGTTACCCCCGCCAAGTTCCTCTTCCATTTCCTTTACCTTGGCCGGAATCCTCTCGTCGCCCTCATGCTTATTGAATGCCTCAAACAAGTCCAGCTCAGAGTTTTCTTCAATTTCCACTCCCAGATTGTAAAGCTGCTTAATAGGGGCGTTGCAGGCAAGGAAATTGAGAGGTCTGGGGCCGAAGCTGATAATCTTAAGACTCTTAAGTCCCACGATTGCCCTTGCAACGGGCACAAATTCATTAATCATATCCGCGCATTCTTCCGCGGTGCCTACGGGATACTCGGGAATATAGGCTCTCACATTGCGGAGCTTTAAGTTGTAGCTTGCGTTCAGCATACCGCAGTAAGCGTCGCCTCTGCCGCCCACCAAATCATTCTGGCTTTCCTCGGAAGCCGCAATAAACATGGACGGCCCGTCAAAATGCCTGGCCAGAAGGGTTTCGGAAATTTCGGGGCCGAAGTTGCCAAGATATACGCAAAGAGCGTTACAGCCAGCCTTTTTGATATCCTCAAGAGCCTGAACCATGTGGATTTCGCTTTCCACAATGCAGACCGGACATTCATAAATGTCTGCCGCATCATATTTGGCTTTATATGCCTCCACCAGGGCTTTTCTTCTGTTGACGGACAGAGATTCCGGGAAACAGTCGCGGCTCACCGCTACGATTCCGATTTTTACTTTGGGTAAATTGTTCATTTTCATTATCCTCCTATTAAAAGTTCCGCTTCGGCTCATTCAGTGCACCTGGTCTAAATCAATTTCCGGTCACTTTGTGCCCGTAAGTTGATTTGTGCACCTTCTGAGCCTTCGCTGTTTTCAAGTTCCGCTTCGGCTCATTCAGTGCACCTGGCCTAAATCGACTTCCGGTCACGCTGTGCCCGTAAATCGATTTGTGCACTTCTGAGCCTTCGCTGTTTTTTAGTTTTGCTTACTCGTTCACGCAGAGATTTTTTCCGGTAAGTCCCATGGGGCTTCCCTCCGGCAGTCCTCCCTCCGGGTGTCCTAAAAGCCATTTGTTTTTGGCTGTCAGGTGTCCGTCCTCGCCGCCTGCATGCTCCTTATCCAAAGGCAGATTGGTTCCCTTAGGAAGCACAATCGTCACCTTGAAGCCGGCGTCGCCCACTCCGCAGGGGGCATAGTGAAGGGTCGTTGCATAAATTTCCACTGCCGTTCCCTTTGGCAGAAGAAATGCTTCCGCCAGAGCGGTATCATAGGTAAAATCATCCGTAATGTCCTGCTGGCTCCCCAGAATTAAAATGGCGTCCGTTGCGGCCACGTTAATTTCGGAATTTCTGTGGTATTCCAGCGCGTTCAGCATGGAATTATGACCGTTGCAGTAACCGACCTGAATGGGCAGCTCCCCGTACGTCTTTTCGGTAAGCTCCTTCATCACCGGAAGCGCTTCTAAAGGCTCGAACCCGGGTACATACGCCACGTCGTCGGGCAGAGGCGTTTCCTCCTCCATGACTTTCACAAGGCCGGAAAAGTCGATGTCTTTCACAACTTTTCCGTATTTTTTGAAACGCTCGTCCGTTACATCGTAAATCTTCATATCTTTTTCCTTTCTCTCTGTAAATATTTCCGCAGGCTCTCTTTACTGCATTGAAAGTCCGCCGTTTTTCAGTTCCGCAAAATATCAAACATAGGTCTGCAGGCAGGGTAAATTTCCTTGAACTTCCGGTATCTTTCTTCGTATTTTGCAACAAGCTCCGGCTCCGGTTCCACGGTGTCAACGATTCTGACGATTTTTTCCGCAGCCGCCTCCACGCTTTCATATTCCCCGCAGGCTACCGCCGCCAGCATGGCTCCGCCAAGGGCCGGCCCTTCCTCGCTTTCAATCACGTCCACCTTTAAATTCAGTATATTCGCAATCATCCTCTTCCACAAAGGACTCTTTGCGCCGCCGCCGCAGATTTTGGTTCTCTCCAGATGAATGCCAAGGGACTTCGCCACCTCCAACGAATCCCGAAGGGCAAAAGCAACGCCCTCAAGCACTGCCTGGGTCATATCCGCTCTGGTAGTATCCATTGTCATACCGATAAAAGTTCCCCTTGCGTTGGGGTTATTGTGCGGGGAACGCTCGCCCATCAGATAAGGAAGAAAATACACGTGGTTTTCGCCCAGCTTCTGAATCTCCTTTTGCTCTCCGGCATAGTTTTCCGTCCCGATAATATCCTCCATCCACCACTTATTGCAGGAAGCCGCGCTTAACATACACCCCATCAGGTGGTAGTGTCCGTCCGCGTGCGCAAAAGCATGGAGGGCGTTGAATTTGTCCACGCCGAATTTTTTCGAGGAAATGAAAATCGTACCGCTGGTTCCCAGAGAAATATTGCACATTCCTTCGCCGACGGTTCCGGTTCCCACCGCCGCCGCCGCATTATCCCCGGCGCCCGCCGCTACCTTAACGGAGGGAGAAATGCCAAGCTGCTGCGCAATGTCCTCCTTCACCGTTCCCACACACTCGTAGCTTTCAAAAAGCTTCGGCAGCATTTCCACGCTGATTCCGCAGATATCGCACATTTCCCCGGACCACCTGCGGTTCTTCACATCCAGAAGCAGCATACCCGAAGCGTCCGACACGTCCGTACAGTGTACGCCGGTCAGCTTATAGGCAATGTAATCCTTGGGAAGCATGATTTTGGAAATCCTCGCAAAATTCTCCGGCTCTTTATTTTTTACCCATAAAATCTTGGGAGCAGTAAAACCGGTAAAGGAAATATTCGCCGTATATTCGGATAGTTTTTCCTTCCCAATCACATTGTTCAGATAATCGCATTCCTCGTATGTTCTCCCGTCATTCCACAAAATAGCGGGACGTATCACATTGTCATCCTTATCCAGAATCACAAGCCCGTGCATCTGCCCGCCAAAGCTGATTCCCTTAACCTCACTCTTATCCACATCGGCCGTCAGCTCCTTAATTCCCTCCATGGTCTGGGTAAACCAGTCCTCGGGATTCTGCTGCGACCATCCCGGATTCGGGTAAAAAATCGGGTACTCTCTGGAAACGATTTTCCGGATTTTTCCCTCTCCGTCCATCAGCAACAGCTTTACCGCGCTGGTTCCCAAGTCAACACCTACATACAGCATAACAAAACCTCCCTTTCCGCTTTTCAATTCTCTGTTACTCTTCCGTAAAATAACACAGATTTTCCCCTGTGATAATTTCAAGCTTGGAATAGAACTTCTTTTTTTCATTGGAAATCCCGTAACACATTTCCTCGAACAAAAGCTTGATTCCCAGATACGCCTGCCTGCTTAAATCCTGATACACCACCGCGTCAATCACCGAATCCCGAATGTCCTTTTGGATTTCCTCAAATAAATCAAAGCCTACCAATCTGATATCACACCTGCCGCAGCCCCGAAGCGCCCTCGCCATGAGGTCAAGACGGTAAGTCAAATCAAAAATACCGCGCAGCTTTGGCTCCTTCTGCACACAGGAAGTAACCGCCCTGAAAATCTCCTCATCCTCCACCAGCTCAAAGGCAGCGGGAAGCACCTGACAGTCCGGGAAGTCCTTTATTTTATCCAGAAAACCGTTCAATCTGTCATGGATATCCTGATTGCTCCGGTATTCCGTGGTTACCGGCACAAAAATCTTTTTGGTTTCGGCGCCTTTGCCCGCCCCGACTACCCCTCCTGAAATCATCTTGCCAAGCAGCTCCGCCGCAAGCCGGCCGCTCCGGTAATAGTCCACGCCCACATAATAATTTTCTCCGCCTTTTTTGCTGTCCCGGCTCAGGAGAACCACCTGACAATCTTCCTCCGCAAGCCTTTGCAGAATCTTCTCCGTCACTTCCTTATCATCGGAAGACGCAAGCAGAAAGCTCCCCACTCCCTTAGCCAGCATCTCTTCCACTTCCTGAAGCTGCCGCCAGGGCTCCTCCAATAAAGCCTCCGCAATTAAAACATGCAGGCCGTCGTCTCCAAATTCCCTGACCGCCTCGCCGATTCCCTTTCTCACCTCCGGAGAAAAGTAGTTGGCGCTCCGGGACTGAAATCCCACATATCCGATGGTATACTGTCTGTTCAAAGCAAGATTTCTGGCGTTTTTATTCTGTACATAATGATACTTTTCCAGAGCCGCAATCACCGTGGCTTTTGTTTTCTCGCTGACATTTCCCTTGTTCTTTAAAACCTTGTAAATCGTAGTTCTGGAAATGCCGATTTCCTCGGCAATTGCTTCCAGTGTCATCCGTGCTGCCGTCTCCATACAGGCGCTCTCTTTCTCAAAGTTTACACGTGTTAACTTTATGATAACACCACCGGTTTCCATTGTCAATTTGGACTTATATACATGATTCCGCATCTGTTTTTATGCAATATGTACAACTGACAGCTTTTAAGGCCAAAGCCCGCCCTGGCAGGAATGCCGGCGCAAACGAAACCGCATCCGCCTTCCCGCTTATTTCCCATCCGGCAGGCCCGGGGCGTATTTTATAAAAAAGTCCTCCGCCTTCTTTTCATTAAGAGCAAACCGCTTTTGCAGTTTCGCGACAATCCTTTCTTTGCCAAATCCCTCCTCCAGGTAATCCAACACAAACGCTTCTATTCCGCATTCCATTCCCTGGGCTATTCCGCGTTCCAGCCCTTCTTTCCGCAAGTCCTCTCCCCACTCTTCCATCGCCCTGCACATATCTACCCTGTCTCCTTCCTGCCGGTAATTTCTTTTTTGCTCTATGAAATCGGATTTGTTTATCATAACGCTGATAACGTCAAAGGTGTCCTCGTCCATCTCCCGCATCCGCCGTTCATTTTCCCCGCAGTACTTCCGAAGCTCCTCCTTGCTTTCTCTCCGCTTCAAAAAACCTATAAGCTCTCTTATACCCGTCTGAAAATTCTGTTCTTCCAGGTCCTTCGCCGTCACAAGATTTATGTGGTAATTCGAAATATACTGTTTGAAAATTTCGTTCTTCTCTCCAAAGTCTAACATATCGTGCAAATTTCTGCAACCGTCATATTCATCCTCGCCGTGGTAGAATACTATTGTAATCACAGGACTCAATCTGTCTTCCTTCCGCATACCTGACAAGAATTCCGCGCCGCCGGCTGTCGTGCTGACTGCAGTGTTCACAGCCGCGTTGCCGGCAATGCCTTTCCCGCTTATTTCCTTGCTTTCACCGATAGATGCGGCGCCATTTCCCATCTCATTCTTTCTCTCACGCGCTTTACGGTAATCCTCCTTTATCCTTTTAAGCTGCTTTTTATATTCCAGAACATCATATTCCATACAGCGAAAGGGCATGGCATAGTGGACCATATCCTGATTTTCCACGCCTATCAGAATATAGCTCCCTTCCCTGCAGACCTTTTTCAGGATATCCCTGCTCCTTGCCGCTTTCGAATAGACAGTCTGTCCCTCCTCAATCTCCTTTGCCGATATCACCTGTCCTCCCCCATAAAGACTCCCGTTAATGAAGTCGGCAAACCGCTCCGGCTTCTCCAGATAGTCGCAGATAACGTTATTCTTTTTTCCCATATCTTCTCCTGACTGCATAATTTAATCTTATTGGAAATACCGGCGAACCAGCCCGGCAGAAATGCCCTTTGAATATCCCTTTAAAATTCAGGGATATGGTAGAATTTCCAATGTGTTTTCTGATAAAAACAGACTAACAGAATTTGACGAAAAATCAAGAAAAAAACCGGTAAAAAATTATTATAAAAGTATAAACTGCTGCCGGCGCGCCGCCGGTATTTAAAACGTCCGGGCGAAAGAAACTCTTCCTGCCCGGACGCACTCCGGCCCCATCAAGGCCGCTTCAAAACGCAGTTAAAAATTTTAACGGTCTAACCCGTAATCCTTCTGTCCAGCTTCTTTGAAATCCTTGTCCCAATCATCTGCAGGATTTGCACCAGGGCCACCAGAAGAATTACCGTCACAATCATAATATCTCCTTGCCATCTGTAATACCCGTAGCGGATGGCGATGTCTCCAAGACCGCCGCCTCCGACTACGCCGGCCATTGCCGAATAGCCGAGGATTGTGCCAAGGGAAATGGTAGCCCCCACTATCAGGGACGTCCTGGCCTCGGCCATAAGCACTTTCCAAATAATCGTCCACAAACTTGCCCCCATACTCTGGGCCGCCTCAATCACGCCGTGGTCCACTTCCAGCAGGGAAGACTCCACCATTCTCGCCACAAAGGGCGCCGCCGCAATGGCAAGAGGCACGATGGTCGCCGTGGCCCCATAGCTTTTCCCTACAATCAGCCTTGTGAAAGGAATTATCAGCATCAGAAGGATTAAAAACGGAATACTTCTCACAATATTCACCACAACATCCAGAATTTTATACACTATCTTAATCGGCTTTAATCCTCCCGGCGCCGTCACCACCAGTATAATTCCCATGGGAATCCCCAGCGCATAGGCAATCAGCGTTGAAACAAGGGTCATATAAAGGGTCACTCCCGTGCCCTCGACTATCATCATAATTGTCTGACTATCCCACATAATTATCAAGCTCCTCCACTTCCAGTTTTCTGCTCTTTAAGTACTCTATCATCTTTTCCGCCACCGCTTCATCCTCCGGGAGCTGCAGAATCATCTGCCCGTGCGCCACGCCGCCGATATCCTGAGTATCCGCCAGAAGAATGTTCACCGGCGTCTTGCAGGCAAGCACCATGTTGGCGATTACCGGCTCAAAAGATGAGTTACTGGTGAAAACAATGCGGATGCACCGCTTCCCCTGCATTTCCTCGTAAGAAGCATTTTCTCCCCGGAAAACAAGCTTTTTGGCCGCCTTTGATTTCGGTCTCTGGAATACTTCCTCAACCCTTCCGGTTTCGGCCAGCATCCCTTCATCTATGATTGCCACATGGCTGCAAATCTCCTGCACCACAGCCATTTCATGGGTGATAATTACAATGGTAATGCCGTATTTTTGATTAATTTCTTTCAGCAGCGCCAGTATCGCCTTGGTTGTGGTCGGGTCAAGGGCGCTGGTGGCCTCGTCGCAGAGCAATATCTTGGGATTGGTCGCAAGGGCTCTTGCAATCGCTACCCTCTGCTTCTGCCCGCCGGAAAGCTGCGCCGGGTAGGCAAGCTCCTTTTCCGAAAGCCCTACAATGGAAAGCAACTCTCTTGCTCTCGCTACCGCATCCTTTCTGGGCGTTTTGATAATTTCCATAGGAAAACAGACATTGTCAAGAACGGTTCTCTGCATCAACAGATTAAAATGCTGGAAAATCATTGCAATCTCCGTGCGTATGGCGCGGAGTTCGCCGCCGTTTAACGCCGACAAATCCTTTTCTTCTATATAAACAGTACCTGTGGTGGGCCGTTCAAGAAAATTCAGGCATCTTACCAGCGTGGACTTTCCCGCGCCGCTCATACCGATGATGCCGTAAATCTCTCCCTTATGTATCTCCAGATTAATGCCCTTAAGGGCTTCCACCTGATTGTCCTTTCCCACAAAGGTTTTGGTGACATTGTCTATTCGTATCATTGTTTCCATCTGCTGCCATGACCTCGTTTCTTCCGTTCTTTTTCTGTATAGAAAAGCTGACGCCTTTATATCTTATCACAAACCGGATTTACCCTCAAGCATTATCGCCCTGCGGATTTTCACCTGTCACAGGAGAGGCGCAGGCACACTGTACCATAACCTTCCAACGTCAGGGAGCCGGAAACTTCTTTTCCCGTATACATATCCCTCATTTTTTCCAGAACTGTGATTTCCGCCGGCGTATCCGAATAATTTAACACAAAGACGTACTTTGCGCCTTCTTTCACGCGAACCGCAATCTCGCATTTCTCCGGTACAGTAATAAAATTCCCGTAAGGATTTTCAACGCAGGCTTCTTTTAAGAACGCTCTGACGGCTCCTTCCGTAAAAGCGCTTCCGTAATAGTAAACTCTCCCTTCTCCCACCTGTCTTGACACAAGGGCTCCTGCCCCCGCGTCGTCGCCGCTTATGTAAAGGGCCTCTTGTACGCCGGTTAAAGGCTCCACCAAATCCGTGAACACCGCCGCCGGAAAAGTTTCCTCTCCCCACTTAACCGTAACTTCCCCTGCGTCCGGCGCAATTGCCGTGTATTCGGGAATATCCGCACCGGTAAGGCCGGCGATAACGCCCGGCAGTTTTTCCATGGTGCATTTTCCGTTAATATCCTTATAGGCGCTCCGGCAGCCAAATACCAGAATACCGCCCTTTTGCGCATAATCCTCCAAAACTGCCGCCTGCCTGCCTGACAGAATGGCGGGATGAGGGTAAAAAAGAACCCTGTACCTTTGCAAATCCTCCGCCCCGGTCTTTTCCGTCAGATACACATAATCCATCGGCGTATGGGTTTTCTGCATGGTCTCAAACAATGCCCTCTGGCTCTGCTTCTCTATTTTTTCATGCAGTTTATCGTATTCGGCGTCAAAAATATTGTCATAGTCCCTGATGACGCCGACTTCCGCTTCGTATTCTCCTCCGGCAATTTCGCTGACAGCCGTCACTTTTTTATAGATATCGCCGACTTCCTTAAGCCTTCTGTTATCCCTGCCCGAATAGTCCAGAATTCCGTGCCAGTAAATCTCCGTTCCAAAAATGCAGGTCCGCCATCTGAAATAGCTGATAAAATCCGCTCCGTGGGCGATGGACTGCATGGTCCATAAGGTCATCTGCCCCCTTTTGGGCGACGGCTGTATCATGCGGGAATTCCATCCTCCGCCTCCCGACTGCTGCTCCATAATTCCGAAAATCCGTGAGACCGCCCGCGTCTCTGCAAGGTTCCGGCTCCACTTCCTGTCCTTCATTTCATCCTTATCACTATAATTATTCAAACCATAAGCAAAGTTAGGATAGGAATCATAAGTAATGAAATCGATGCTTTCCCTGGTCATTTTCTGATAATCCACATGCCCGAAAAGGCCGTTGGTGGTGATGAAGTCTCCCTCTTTTATGTACTTTCTGATAATATCCGCCTGCAGACGGGCAAATTCATTGGTGCTTTCTGAGATAAACCGAAGGTAATCCAGCGTCTGGTGGGGATTGACGCCTCCGCTGACGGTAGGGCGGGGAACATAAATCTCCTTCCAGTCCGTATAAGTCTGATTCCAGAAAACCGCGCCCCACGCTTCGTTAAGTTTCTCCAGACTGCCGTATTTTTTCTGCAGATATACCCGGAACGCCGCCGTATCGCTCTCAGAATAAAACTCATTTGCCTCGCAGTTCAGCTCATTGTCAATCTGCCAGCCAATCACACAGCTTCTTCTCCCGTAACGGCCCGCCATGCGCTCCACAATCTCTGCACAGAATTTCCGGTAAACGGGGGAATTGTAATTATAATGCCGCCGCAGGCCATGTCTGTACAAAGTCCCGTCGATTCCGGCGTTTAAGCATTCCGGGTATTTTTCCGTCAGCCATGCCGGAGGCGTCGCCGTCGGCGTTCCCATAATCACCTTCATTCCGGCTTCTTCCGCAACATCCAGAAACCGGTCAAAGAAGTCATAGTTATATACGCCCTCCGCGGGCTCGATTTTATTCCAGGCAAATTCCGCAATCCTGACGACCTCGATTCCGCACGCCAGCATTCTTGACAAATCCTCTTTCCACATCCCCTCGTCCCAGTGTTCAGGATAGTAGCATGTTCCCAGCGTGATTTTTTCTCCGTTCAATATCTGCATTTTTCTTTTTCCTTTCGCCGCATTTCCGAATGTTTTCCTGTCGAAATTATACCCCTAAAATAAGAGGTTATCAACGTTTTTTTGAAAGTCAGCGTCGGTATCACCCATAAAAATTGTGTGCTCATCCGCTAAACAAATATTGATACTTTCTCCTTTGATTTACCAGAATCTCACGTACCCTATGCTTTACCTCATCCGAATAATACGGCTCGGCTGTTCCACCAAAAAACGGGCTCTGTCCGTATAATCGTTTATAGAGTAAACCGACTTGTTTAAACTTTCTCCATATAAATTCTGGAACAGCCTCTCCAGTGTAATCAGTTTCCAACCCTTCATATCCTGTATAATCTGCCTTATACCAGATACCCTGGTTTTCCCACTTTAGCTGATTCCCTTTTGATGACCGCCTTTTATTTTGTTTTTCATCCTGCTCAAATAATTCCACCATGTCTGTCACCTCTCAATCCGTATCCGGAAATCGTCCTCGGCCATTCTTCCGTCTGTCTTTTCAATTATCAGAATCGGGTCATAAAAGGGTATATCCAAATCCTTCAAAATCAGTTTCATTTTATCCCGGCTTTCGGGAAAACATCTGGATTCCAGAAAAGCCTCATACTCCTCAAAAGACGGATGTTCCTCTTTTCCAAAAGCTCTCTCTATATAATTCCTGGTATAATTATAAATCTTAACCCTTCTGTTTCTCTCATCCACATCGATAATCGTACAAACCCTGTTTTCGGACATATACCAGAGTCTAAGAGGATAAACCCTTTCCGGGATAACATAATCCTCTCCGATTTGAGGATATTCATTTAATATTTTTATCAGAGTAGTGATAGGTCCTGTTATTTCCCTTTTTCCCCCTTCCCACCGCTCAATGGTTTTGGACGATACATGTACCAGCTCCGCAAACTCGCCCTGCGTCATCCCGAGTTTTCTGCGGATTGCTTTGATATCCTTCCCCGACGCTGTATCAGGAATTGCAAATCTGCCCATAAAAATGCCTCCCTTTTTGCTTTTGACTGTTTCTTATCTATTATACCCTTAAAATAAGGGTTATATCAACAGTTTTATCCCTTATTTTAAGGGTTCTTCCATTTTTCATATCCCGGTCATATTTAAATTGTAATCTTCCTCCGATTTTGTTATACTGTTTACATATTTTTAATATTACAAATTCCCATTTGAAAATACATTCAGCAGAAAGGGTTTAAAATTATGAGCAAAAAAAGAGCTGTCGTTTCACTTGGACACAACGCCCTTGGCTATACCACAACCGAACAGTGGGACGCCGTTAAGGTTACTGCGAAAGCCCTTGCCGATTTGGTGGAGGCCGATTACCAGCTTACCATCACCCACAGCAACGGCCCGCAAATCAGTATGATACACAAAGCCATGACGGAACTTCGCCGTCTTTATATCGACTATACCCCCGCCCCCATGTGCGTGTGCAGCGCCATGAGTCAGGGATACGTGGGCTATGATATCCAGAATTCCCTGAAAGCGGAGCTTCTTGGCCGGGGCATCAGCAAAACCGTGTCCACGATTCTGACCCAGGTCACGGTAGACCCCTACGACGAGGCTTTTTATGAGCCCTCCAAGCTGATTGGACGGTATATGTCCGCCGACGATGCGGAAATTGAGATGAAAAAGGGCAACTATGTGAAGGAGTCGCCCGGAAAAGGCTTCCGACGAATCATTGCCGCCCCGAAGCCCATTGATATTGTGGAAATAGAAGCCATCCGCACACTGGCGGACGCCGGCCAGATTGTCATTGCATGCGGCGGAGGCGGAATTCCCGTTATCGAGCAGCGGCACGCATTAAAGGGCGCTTCCGCGGTCATTGAAAAGGACGCCATCGCCGGAAAACTGGCAGCTGACCTTATGGCCGACCAACTCATTATTTTCACCTCGGTTCCCAGTGTTTACCGGAATTTCGGAAAAGAAAATCAGGAGGTAATCGCCTCCCTTACCATCGCCGACGCGGAAAAAATGATTGCGGACGGCGAGTTTGAAAAAGGCACCATGCTTCCCAAAATCGAAGCCGCCATTTCCTATCTGTCCGTGAACCCGAAAGGAAGCGTACTTATCACTTCTCTTGAAGCGGCCGCCGATGCGCTCAAGGGAAAGGCCGGAACCGTCATTACGGCGTAAAATCAATAACCCCCCGGCAAGTAAGGCTGGTAACTGCAAGCAGCCGCCAGCCTCGTTACTCATAAGAATCAAAAAGTTCCGGTGTTATGAGATTTCACAATTCCATAACCCGGAACAATTTTTGATTTATATCCATTTCTTCATTCCCGGATTCCAAAACCTCACTTCCGCACCACCGTCAGTCCCAAATCCTCCGTAAACAAAATCACCGGCGCGCTTGCCCATGGATGGCACAGGCTGGTGTTCCATTTCTGTTCCTTTCCCCACGCTTCAAAGCACGTGGTCGCGCCCTCCCTCAGCATATTTACCCAGGAGTGAATCCCACCGCCTGTAATCAGTTCATACACAAGCTCCTTCTCCCCGATATTCGCCAGTCCCTTCAAAACAAAATAGGCCATGTATACCCCGCAGTTAAGCCCCTTTTTCCGAATCAGCTCTGTTATGGCCTCTTCGCTTTCCTCCGGCTGCATGGAAAAATAGAGGGCCAGGGCATTTACATGAATGGAAGGGTGCCGGGAACCCTCCCTGTCCACAAACAGTTTTTTCCCGCTGTCATAAAAAGCGGATGTAAAGGCGGCTTTGCGCTTTTCCAATTCCCTTTTCCTGTCGGCTTCACCAGGCAGCGCCCCGTCAGAGAGTATTTCCTCCACCTTTGAGAGATACCGGCACGCGCCGTAATAAAACGCGTTGATAACACTGTGGCAGCCCGGCCCTACCGGCCTTGTCAAATCAAAGTCATAATTATCCCGGAGGTTTTCCGGCCAGTCAACCATATTCCACTTGGCATAAACGTCGGCAACAAGACCGTCCTCTCTTTCATACTCTTTAAAATACAGGACTACCTCCCTTGCGTATGGATATAACTCCCGCAGGGTATCTTTGTCCCCGGTAATCTGATAGTAGTAATACAACTGCAATGGGTACAGCAGGGAATAGTCGGCAATTTCCTGCATGATGCCGGATGCGGATACCGCCATCATCCCTTTGTCAATCCTCGTGGAGGCGGCGAAATCATAGAGAGCCTTTTTAAACATGGCGCCATCCCCGGTAAGATACATATGGCTTAAACCGGTTACCAGCAAATCCCCAAGGTACTGGCCCTTTTCTCTGGACGGACAGTCCACATACACCTCCTGAGTACCCAGCATCACCGTCCGGGCGCACAAATCCCATATTTCCTTTGCCACAGGTTCGCAGTCATCCCTGAGGGTCCGCACCATATGGAACGGATAGTGTCTTTCTGTCACCACCAGATTCTTTTCTGAAAAGTTTTTGCAGTCCGTGATAATTTCTATGTACCGGAATGCTTTGTAGTCATAACTCTCTATGATATCCTGTGTATCAGCAGTTTCCTTCCCGGCATCCTTCCCCCGCCCGGAAAGCGTCCATTCCTCCCGGTAGTTGCAGTTACACCGCATCTCGTATCTTGCATGGCCGTTTTCGTCCAGCTCCTCTGCGTAATACAGGCTGATTTTATCTCCCTTTTCCCCGGAAACGGCAATTCTCACGCCGCCGACAACTTCCTCGCCGCAGTCAAACAGAAAATGCCCTTCCCCGAAAGTTCTTATCAGCGCCGGGAACCGCTCGCTGATTTCCACCGGAGCGGTTTCCTGCAATTTAAGTTCATGGTCGTCGTAGCTGTTCTCCATACATCTTTTCCAGTTACTGTCGTCATAATCCAGCTCCTTCCAGCCATAGCTTATCCGCCCCGCGTCAATATCCTCCAGAAAGCAGGTGTCGTACCCTGTGGTGCGGCCGGAAACAAATTCCTCCGCCCTCTTATATTTCCATTCCCCGTCCGTGGTGGCAATCAGCCCATCCTTCTGCCATACGGCGGCCTTCAGCCCCTGCCGCTTATCCGCGCTGTACCAGACACGGTTTACAAGCCCCTGATAGTAAACATGGACGGCTATCACATTTTTTCCCTCGCGAAGCGCGCTGCCAATCTGATACCGGTTGTAATAGTACCGGAACGGATAGCCCGGAGCCGGTCCCTGCCCGATAAAAACACCGTTTATCCACACCTTGTAATAGTCGTCGGCAGTGATGTCAAGCACTGTCTCCCCGGCTCTCTCCATCATGCCCTCATCCATATAAAAAACATGGCGTACAAGCATGTGGTAATTTTTCGGCTCGTCCCCGGGCGGCTGATGCTTTTCCGCCTCCCGTTCCGGACACATATAATCAAAAGGTCTGCCACTATACTCTTCGGCGCTGAGCCATTTTCCATTATCTATCATTTTTCCGCTTTGGCCTTTCTGTTCCTGTTTCATTTCAATTATCCGCTCTTTCTCTTAAAAACGCTTCATATTTCCTGAGGATATCCGCCGTTTCCAGATACAAATCATTGCCGGAAGCATTATCGGCACCCTTTTCCACCCGAAAATAAAAGTCAATCTCCGCTTTTACGGCCTCCGCCTTTTTCACTGTCATTTTAACCTGCGCCAGCCTTCTTTTCAACAAAGGGATAACGCAAAAATACAGTTCATCGTCCTCAAGGGATAAATACCCCAAAAGGGTCCTGTCCCCATCCATCACCCGGATTTTATTGCCCTCAAAGGACGCAGGATAAAGAACTTCTCCCGCTTTCAGTCTCTCAATTGCAGGAAATCGCCGCCTGCGCCCCTCCGCCCCGAGAAACGCCCGGAAGAGGTAAATCTCCCGTCCCTGCCCGTCCCTCCTTAGCGGCTCCGCCATCTTTTTCAGTACCGCTGCCGGACGGATATACTGCATGGAAAGGCTCTGGAAAAGCCGCGCCTGAAACCGGAATCTCTCCGTTTCAAAAAGCGCGTCCTCCTCCCCCGGGCAGAAACAAAGTCTTCCCTCCGCCTGCTCCAAAAGCTCCCCGGTGGCATGCCGGATACTGACAAGGAACAGTTCAAATTCCTCTTCATCCGGGTTCCACAGATATTTCCCCCGCGCCTCCTGATAAAAGAGCTTTTCCTCTCCGGCATCTAAGCTGTAATAGCAATAAATGTTTCTGTCGCAAAAGGCTTTTTCGTTCACTTCCCCCTGCCATACCGGCTTTTCCTTTTTGGGGGCCGGCGTTTTTGCTTCTTTTTTCAGTACACTGTATGCGGCGTTAATCTCCTGCGCCCGTCTTATATACTCAGGTTTGTCCGCTCCCGCCGCATCGGGATGAAAAGCGCTCATCAGCCTGTGGTATTTTCTTCTGATAGCCGCTTTGTCATCCTCTCTGTCTATATTCAGGATTCTTTTTGCCTGCTCGGGGGTCATTTCTTTCTGTCTTCACCTTTTTCCGGCCTGCCGCAGGTTATCCTTTCCGCGGCGACCGCTCTTATTTTTCTTTATTTTGCATTATTTGCCACAATTTCATAAATATTTTCTATCATTTCCTGATAACCGAAGCAATATTTCCGCAAAACGCCTCTCACATAGCTTTCCGGAAAAGAATGCAGAAAATCCTGCTCCTTTCGGATACACTTTAAGTATTCGTAAATTCTGTCTATTCCCGTGTACCCGGAAAGGTCCCTTGTCACCGGATAGTCCAGCGTCAGGATGGTGTCCTTTGGATTGAACCTGATATCGTACCATTTAAAAAACTCCGGCATCCCTTTGACCACAGTATCATACAGACATATATTACCATAATCAGAAAATTCCGGCATCATTTCATTGTACATTGCAAGGGTTTTCCTCACCTTTTTTTCCACAAGGGCCATACCCCCCTCGTACGCCTGCCGGGCCGTCATTCCTTTTTTCTGCACAAGGACGGTTCCGTTTGCGTTCTCGGATTTATCCCGTGCCGTGCCAGTTACGGCATCGTCCCCGCCCTCCATATCGGATAGCTCCGTTTCATGGATGGCATACAAAACGGCGCCCATTAGCTGCTCCGCTTTCTCGTAAGTAATCGAAGTGCTTTCCTTTGCGGTATACTTCTCCGCCAGTTCTCCCACAATCGGTATCAGTTCTTCCATGGTATAGTCCATCGTCTCACCCCCAGCAAAGTTCTTTTAAGGTTTCAAAATACAGTTCATAGTCCCATCTTTTCACCTCGTCAAACTGTTCATATTCGCCGTAGCCCTGAGAGCTTTCATGCCCTCTGTAGCCCGCCCGGATTGCCTGTGAAAAGTTGTTTAAGCAGGTTCCCTCCAGATAATCCAAATCACCGAAGCATATCTCCTCAAACTGCTCTTTCATAAAATGCAGAAGCTCGTCGTCCGTGATTTCATCCAGCATTTCATTCTTGTACAGATAAAATATCTCCTGCAGGCGAATAATCGTTTCCACATAATTATTCTGGTCAATAAATGCGGAATCGCAAAATTCATGGATAATCTTCGGCGCAATCCCCTCCCCGAACTCGATTCGCCTCTGCTCCTTGAGGGTATGGCGCTGCTCGCTTAAAATCAGCTTTGCCTCCTGCTCGCTCAGCGAAAGCCCGAATCTGGCGGTTTCATTATTTGCCGCAACAATCCCCCCTAATTGACGTTCCTGCTGTAATAATACCATCCAATCCTTATTCAAGAAATCGCCCTCCTTGCACATTTGTTTTCTGTATTCAGTTGTAGGAATACCGATTATAGCATTGGCGGTATTTTGTTTCAAGTCTTGACTTTTTAATGTTTCTGTGGTATGATTAAGCCACAATCAGGAAAGGGATATGGTCGGACATGCCATATCCCTTTCCTGATTTCGCTGTTTTCCTTCGTATTTTACACCGGTCAGTCGATATTCATTTTGGACAGCATTCGAAGCTGGTCACGTTTACTGTAAATAATATTCAAAACATAAACTCGCCTGGTTTCACTGTCTATCCTGTAGTATACATAGAAATTCCCTGTTATAATTCTGCGAATACCACGTGAACGCCATGGCTCATCCAAAACAGGGGCCACACTTGCAGCCATATATGCAAGCTTACTTATCTCTTTGCGGATGCTACGGATATACGTAAGCGCAGTTTCCGGCACAAGCAGGACATCGGCAATATAATTTCGAAGCTCTGTCAGGTCTGTCTCAGCGTCCGGCGTTACAATAATTTCGTAATAATCCATTATATGAGACCCCTTTCAAGCTCGTCAAACACCTCTGCGTATGGTCTGCCCTCACCCTTAAGAGACTGCTCATAGCTTTGCGCAAGCTTTGCCGTCAGTTCAGCGTCGGTCATCATATCATGGGTTTGTGGCTCATCCGGCAGAACAAGTGCAAATGGTACACCGTGTCTGTATATAATCTGGCGGTAAAGAGAATTAATAACGACAGAAACGGGAATCCCCAGCTTTTGAAGTATATCTTCAGCTTCCGTTTTCACATCATATTCCACTCTTGCGCTGACAGTTGCATCTTTCACATCTAACACCTTCCTTTCAAATATAGCCTACTATATTGTATTGCGGTTTGCAAGACAAACAGTTATCTTTTTGCCAGTATTTATTATTTATCTAATCAGCATCCTGCATACCTCCTCCACTTCCCTCTTTCCCCTTCCGACTACAAAATAAAAATCCATCTGCCCCTTATTTTCCATATAAAGATAAGAGCCATAGGCCGGAATGTCACAGCATATCGCGGTATCCGCCGCCAGGACCAGCCCGTATCCCCGCTCGGAAGCCACAACGGCGGGTTTTCCGTTCCCATGGGAAATGTATCTGGCACCGCCCCGCAGAGCAATACCGGCTTTTCCGGAAATCCCCGGCGCATAAAGATTTTCCGCTTTCTGCCAGTCCAGATACAGCCGGCTCTTTGCTTTTCCGCCCGGGCTGTCCTCAATCTGGCGGCATTCCTTCTCCCGCTCCGCAAGCAGAAGCTTTTTATCCCGCGTCATATAGTGAATGGCCCCGCTTCCTTTATTAACCCGCAGACAAATCTCGTCCGTCAGAAATTCCACCGTATTGCCGGATTCCTTATACAGCCACGCGCTTTCTTTTTTGCAGCCGGCAATGCCCGGATGGACTCTGTCCGAAAGCGCCGCTCCCTTTGCAAAGGTTACCCGTACAATGCCGCCGGTAATCGCGCATAGCCGCAAAGTGCCGTACCGGCTCTGAAAATAAAGCCCGTCCGGCTGCCCCATAAACCATTTCACCGACAAGTCAATTTTTCCGTGTCCCGCCGGGCGCAAAATTTCTGTGGGCGGCATGCCGCCAAATTCGCAGCCTGCTTTTGCTCCGTCTGCTTTTTCTTCCCTGACGGAAACTCTTTCCGGGGAAGGTTTTACCTGTCTGCTTATAAAAGGCTTTTTATCCTCCGGCGTCACGGCTTTTTTCACAACGGCAACCGCCCGTTTTCTGGGCCGGATGGCCGCTCCGCTTCCTGCCGAATCTTTTTCTTTTCCGCCCTCCGTCTCATAAGATACGGATTTTTTCTCATTTTCCTTATCTTCTGCGAAAACCGCAAAGGTTCTTCCTTTTCCTGCCGGCGCCGGGTCGGCTATCAGCCCTGTCAGAGTATCGCAGCAGAGCACGCACAGCTCATGCAGCGCGCGGGTCGCCGCCACATAGAGAAGCTTCGCGTGACCGTCGTCTGACGGATAGTCTTCCCTTGTGGGATTTAAAATCAGTACGGCGTCAAATTCCAGTCCCTTTGTGTATTCCACGGGAAGCACCATGATTCCGTTTCCAAACTCCGCTTTTTCAAGATTGCTTTCCATCACCTCCACATATTCCGACAGCAAAAGAGCCATCCTGGCCGCCTCCTTTTTGCTGCGGCAGATAACCGCAATGGTATCAAGCCCCTTCTTCTGCCAGTCCCTGCAAAGATGCGCCGCTTCTTTTATCAGCGCATTTCGCTCCGGCGTCCTTTTCACCAGAACCGGATTTCCGTGCCTGATTATAGGCTCTACGGGATAAACCGAAAATTTCCCGTGGCGCAGAATATCCGTGGCAAAGTCCGAAATTTCCACCGTGTTCCGGTAGCTTTTCTTTAAAACCCCAAAGCTGTCCATAGCGTCCGGCAAAAGCAGCGCTTTCAGCTCCTCCCAGTCGTTTAGACCGAAGCCAAAATGAATATTCTGGGAAACGTCCCCCATAACGGTGTAGGTACATCTGTTGATGCAGAATTTCAGCGCGTGATACGCCATCATTCCGAAATCCTGGGCCTCGTCAATTACCACATGGCTTGCCTCGCTTATGACCTCCTCCTCTTTTACCCTCTTATAAAGGTAAGCTAACGCCGCCAAATCGTACACGTCAAATTCATTCTCCGGCGCTTCAACCCGTATTCCTTTTTCTTGCTGCTTCCTTAAGAAATCCCGGTACATTTCAAAAACAGATATCTTCCAGTGTCTTCCCCCGTACCAGCCCCGGTAAGCCTTTAAAATTGCTTTTCTCTCCGCCTCCGAATAGCTGATTCCTTTTCCGAGAAATTCCTCCTTTACCTTTCCGAGCAGCCGCCCGTTCAGCATATTAATTTTGTTCTGAATAGAAACGGAGGGATTTTCCTCAATATAAGCCTCCACGGCTTCCCCCGTTAAAAGGCTGACCAAATCCTTCTTACTGACTTCTCTGTCGTCTGTTTCGTCATATACGCCGGTTTTTCCGTTCCGGAAGCCTTCCACAAACGCTTTTGGATTTAAGTATACGGTATCGGCGGAAATTGCCTTCCGTTCCAGTTCCCGGCAGTACCCGGCCAAGTCCCGAAACCACCGGGAGCTGCCCTTTACGGCGTCTTTCCCCGTTCCCTTAATCCTGTATTTCTTTTCGTCCCAGTCCTCGTACAAAAGCCGGACAAAAAGCTGTTCCATGGTCATCTGCCGCACGCCGTACACATCCAGGTCCGGCAGAACGCCCGTGATATAATTCAGCAGAATCCGGTTGCTCCCCACAATGTAAAAATCCTCCGGCCTGAAACGCTCCGCATAGTTATACAGGATATAAGATATCCGGTGCATGGCCACCGTGGTTTTTCCCGAGCCCGCCATCCCCTGCACAATCACATTGTGATAGGGGGATTTTCTGATAATCTCATTCTGCTCCTTTTGAATGGTGGCAACAATTTCTCCCAGAACCGCCTGCTTGTTTTTGGCCAGATACTTTGTAAGAAGCTCGTCGTTGGCAATCACCTCGCTGTCAAAAAAATCCAGCAGCTTTCCGCCTTCAATTTCATAAGTACGCTTGCGCGTCAAATCAATCGGAATATCCACATCCCCCGGCGCCCTGTAGCTGCATTTTCCCAGATTGTTTTCGTAATATGCGTTTGCCACCGGCGCGCGCCAGTCCACCACCGCCTGATGGGTGGCGTCCCTTGCTATGCCGCCCCTGCCGATATAAAGAGACTCCTCCTTACCGGTTTTTTCATCGCGGAAAACAATTCGGCCAAAATAGGGCTTGTTTTTTGCCTTTTCATTGCGCATAAGCGCCCGCTTCATGTGCTCGTGCATCGTGACCGTGTTGTTTAAAATGGTCAGCACCTCCACGTCGTTGTCATGGTAACGGGCCAGCATTTCGTCGATATTTTCCTGCATCCGGGCGACTTCCCCGCTGTAATTTTTCAGATTGCGGCTTACTACCTCCAACGTCTCCCGAAGATAATCCTCCTCCGCCTTCCGCGACACTCCAAAATTTTTCCTTTTATCTCCTGCTCCCATCCGCTATGCCCTCCTGCCATCTTCGTAACCGCCTGATACAGACGGACGCCTTTTTGTTTTCTCTGTTGCCGGTATCTTCCATTGTAAGGGAAAAAGAAAAAATTACTAGACTTTAATTTCAAAATGTGGTAGACTATATACTGTTCCAATGATTAAAATTTTTATTCTTATATCGTTCTTTTATATATGTTTTTTAATTATATTTTTATAATCAAGCAGGGAAGAGGAATCTTCCCTGCTCGTGCGCTAAGGCAGGCTGCGAAAGCAGCATATACCTTTCTGCCCCATGTGCATAAAAATACCCCGAATGCCTGTTACAGCACCCGGGGGTTTTCTTTTTTACATATTATTCCAGTTCCAACTGCTTTCTAATCAGATACTCGCTTAAAAAGTACAATCCCACGCCGATTATAACGGACACCGCCGAAATAATTAAATACATTACCGTCATAAGCGGAAACGGCGTTTCTACATATACGTTATCAAAAGTACTAATCATATAGGGAAACAGAATCACCGTACTGATAATCTGCATGACTGTGCCTATTGCAAAGTATGCGCCAAAGGCTCCTAAAATCCGGTGCCTGCGCACCATCTGGCCAATTGTAACAGAGGCGATTATTGTCATGGTGCCGCTGAAAGCGCTGGCAAAAACCATAACAATCATGCTTACACAAAAGCCCCCGAACTCCTGCATATACGGGGAATCCCAGATACCCATATCAAAAAGTTCCCAAAAGCCGTCCACAATGGTTTTTCCGTCTCCCGGCTCCATAAAAGCCAGTATTATCATTCCCATAAAAATCACTATACTGGCAGCAACTGCAAGAATACTGATGATATTCCATGAAAACATGGTTATTACTTTGCTTAAAAGAAGCTGGTGGGAACTGACCGGCAGCGTGTTTGTCAGGTATCCCTCATCCGTAAACATATTTTTGTAGTAGCGGACCGCAAAATAAATGGTAATGCCAAGACTGACGCCGATTATCGCTACATAAAAAGTTATTATCATCATCACGCCGGACAGAGGCAGCCCTACCCATTCACTTTCCCAGATAGGAAGGTGAAAGGTGAAACCGGCCATCATGGCCGCGGCCAGCAATATTCCGATTAAGAGCACGGGGATTTTCCAGACTGCTTTCCATTCGTGCTTCAATAATTTTCCTAACATGCGAACACCTCCCTGAAATACATATCCACGGATTTTCCTCTGGATTCACGGATATGCTCCACCGTATCATGCAGCATCATGCGTCCGTCCCGGATAAAAATCACCTCGTCCAGTACCTTCTCGATATCGGTTATCAGATGAGTAGAGATTAAAACCGTGGCATTCTCATTATAATTGGAGATAATGGTTTTCAAAATGTAATCTCTGGCAGCCGGGTCAACCCCCGCAATGGGTTCATCCAGAATATAAAGCTGCGCTTCCCTGCTCATCACCATAATGAGCTGCACCTTCTCCTTCGTCCCCTTGGAAAGGGTTTTTAAACGGGCGTCCTCGCTGATATTTAAATTTGCAAGCATCTGCCTTGCCTTTTCCGGACGGAAATCTTTGTAAAAATCCGCGAAAAAGGCTATCAGCTCCCTGACCTTCATCCCGCCCTGAAAGTAAGTCCGCTCCGGCAGATAGGACACGCATGCCTTGCTCTCCGGCCCGGGCTGCTTTCCGTTGATTAATATTTCCCCTTCCGTTGGCACCAAAAGCCCGCTGATTAATTTAATTAACGTGGTCTTGCCGCTTCCGTTCGGTCCCAGCAGACCGATAATCTTCCCACGCGGTATTACAAGATTCATATGGTCTAAGGCCATTTTTTTCTTCTCGTAAACCTTGGTAAGATTGTTTACATACACAAGTTCACTCATTTCTCGTTCTCCCTCTTTTATTCCGGCTTTGCATCATCCCGCCGCCGGTTCTGAAATTATTCCGCCGCATCCGCCGGCTTCGGCTTTTCGTCCTGTTCCAGCAGGGACAGGATTTCTTTCTTCTCGAAGCCCAGCTTTTTCATCTTGTCAATAAACTCGCGAATCTGCTCCCTTGCCAGTTTATTGCGAACCTCGCTAATCATTTCCATATTCTCCGTCACAACCCTTCCGCTTGTTCTTTGCGCCATCACCAGTCCGTTTCTCTCCAGCTCGGCAAACGCCCGCTGCATTGTGTTGGGATTGACTCCCGCCTCGGACGCCAAATCCCGCACGCTGGGAAGCCGCTCTCCCGGCTGATACCTGCCGGCAACTATCTGGTATTGTATCACTTCAAGAATCTGAGTATATATCGGACGGTCAGAATCCAGTTTCCACGCCATTATCCTCTTCCTTTCTTTGTATTATTGTACTGTTCTGTTAATACAATAATACTAAAAAGGCGTTTTGTCAATATCATTTTAGATATTTTTATCAAAAACCCTGTATTTCTTCCCCAAATGAGGCAATCAGGACAAACAGCGAACCGGCCATAATTGCGAAATCTCCGATATTAAAAATCACTTTCCGCAGACCGCACGGCACGTTAAAGCTCACATAATCCACCACGTATTTGCGGAAAAGCCTGTCGTAGGTGTTGCTGTAAGCTCCGCCAAGGAGCAGCGTAAGCCCCCATTTCAAAGCGCCTTTTCCGGCAGTTCCGAGGGTAAGAATGAAAAACACCGTCAGCATTGCCGTCATAAGAACGGAAAGGAGCATTACGATTTTCCGCTTCTTCTCACCGAAATTTAAGAAGGCCCCTTTATTATGGTGCTTTTTTATGATGAGGAGACAGCCAGGTTTTTCCCTGACTTCTCCCTCATTTATATTTTTTTCTATATAACTTTTTATGCCCAAATCCAGGCCGAAGATGCCGGATATTACTGCTAAATATTTCATAATTTTTGTTTTTCCTTATTGGGGTAACGTGACCGCTTACATGCAAAACACCGCATAAAGCGGAATCGACCAGATGTTGTTTTCATTCCAGGAATCTTTATAACTGCGGATACAGCTCCTCAAAAACGGCGTCCATCAGCCGCTTTCCGTCCCGGCACTGCGCCGTCAGGGAAATCACCACGTCTTTTTCCCGCAGTATGATGGAATACTGGGAATATTTTCCGTCCGCCCTGAACGAACCGAACGGGCCGCCCCAGAACAGATAGCCATACCCGTAATCCTCCTTACGGTCTGTCGCCGCCTGTACCTTCGTGCTCTCCGCCACCCATTTTTCCGGTATAAGCTGCTTCCCGTTCCATGCGCCCTTCTGCAGATAAAGGAGTCCCAGCTTATGCATCTCCGATAAAGTAAGCATCAGGCCGCCGGAACCGAAGGTATTCCCAAGCGGGTCAGTCTCCCAGGTAGGTCTTGAAATACCCAGCGGCCTAAAAAGCCGGGGCATCAGATAAGACACCAAATCGCAGCCGGCCCGGCGCTGGACCAGCATTCCCGCCAGATACGGCCCCACGTTATTGTATACGAATTTTGTCCCTGGCCGGCAGGTGAAGGGAAGGGCCAGCGACATTTTGACCCAGTCCTGCTCCCTGTACAAAGGACGCTGTTCCCCCATCAGCGCCGGCGTTTCCTGTCCCAGACACATGGTAAGCAAATCTCTCACCGTTGCCTGTAAGAGAAATTCTCCCGGATTTTCCGGCATATCTTCCACAAATGCGTCCGCTAACGTCTCCTCAAGGGCAAGCAGCCCTTCCTTTATGGCAATTCCCACCGCCGCGGAGGTAAAACTCTTGCTCACGGAATAGACATTACGCCTGCATTCCTCGTCCCAGAGGTGCTTTCCGATATCTTCGCCGTTTTGGGTAATCTTTATTCCCAGAATCCCGTCTTGTGTGGTGCGGTTGATGAAATTTTGCAGTTCCATAATGAGGGTCTCCTTTAGATTGGGTTTTTGTTTATAGTCTAGCATAAAGAAACAGAGCCGTAAAGAAACAGGTTGCAACAAAAATTTCCAGAAAAGCCGTCTTCGCAAAAGTTTGCAATATCCGCCTATAGTGATACAATGTGTGTACTAAATGTCAGGAGGCCGCAATGTCTTTAAAAAAACAGATGATACTGTATTTTTCCTGTCTGATGATAGGAATCTTTATTCTGGTGGAACTGATTAACGGGAGTCAGGCTTATTCCCTTCTGGAAAAAAACATCACCTCTTCCATCGGCGAATCGCTGGGGCTGGGTCTTAAAAATATGGATTATTATTTTCAAAATACCGGCAATATCTGCGCCTCTATCATGGCGGATGAAAAGGTTCAGGAAATCCTGAAAAAAGATGTGGAAAATAATCTGGAAGGAAAAATCCTTTTCCGGGAGCTGAACAAAATCATAGCGCAGTATTCCTTAACGGCTCCCTATATAACCAAAATTTATCTTTTGAACAGCAATCGGCAGATAATGAGTCAGGAGGTGGATTACAATGATTATGAGCTGGCCGCCAACGCAAAGGAAAGTGAAAACCCGGTAAAAATCTCATCCCTTCACCAGACCGGATACATTGCCGGCGATACGAAAGTATTTTCTCTGTTAAAGGAAATTTATGCCTACAATGACCGCACACATCAGATAGGAACTATTGTCGCGGATGTTGACTACCATATCATCGACGGTCTGATTCGTGATTTTACCCTGCCCATGAACGGCCTCCTCGTTCTCGTTGACGAACAGGAAGAAATATTTATAAAAGAAACCGGAAAAAATATCAGTTGGAATCCATCCAAAGAATATAAGGAATTGTTATTGGAATTACAGGATAAAGACAGAATCTCACTGGACGGAAAGCCGTACATTGCCCTGTCAAGGCGCTCAGAAATAACCGGTTTCAAAATGCTGGCTTTAATTCCCAGAAATGAATTGGTAAAATCTATTTTTCTGCAGCTTCGCATGACGATTTTCCTTTTGTTTATCTGTCTGACCGTCATCGGGTTTGTGACAAGAAAAATTATTTTTTCCATTTACGGCCCCTTAAATCTATTGTTAGATTCCATGTCCAGAATAGAAAAAGGCGATTTTAACACGAAAATCACATATAACAGGCGGGATGAATTTTCCACACTGATAAACGGCTATAACATTATGGTCGTCAAAATAAAAGCTCTTCTCGAGGAATTAATTGAAAAAGAAAAGACCAGGCGGAATGCTGAGCTGTATGCTTTACAGGCACAAATCAATCCTCATTTTTTATATAATACCTTAAATTCCATCCGGTATTTTGCAAAAGCTTATAACATCCCAGAAATAAAAGAAATCACCACCGCTCTTATACAGCTTTCCAAGGCAAGCCTGAGTTCTGAAAAATTTATCAGTATCGGACAGGAAATCGCTTTGACAAAACAATATCTGGCCATCCAGAAAATACGGTATGGAGATATTCTGAAAATATCTTATCATATAGACAGCGAACTTAAGCAGTGTATGATTCCCCGGTTTTCCATTCAGCCGATAGTGGAAAATTCACTGTTTCATGGGATTCTTCCTAAGGGACAGGGAGAAATTGAAGTTGTTGTATCCAGCCGGGACAATGGTATTCAAATCAGTATCAGGGACGACGGAATCGGAATGGAAAAAGAGCAGATTGACGCTCTGAACGAAAGTCTGGGAAACAGTATCGGCAAAAAGGAACCCAAAGAGGACATCAGTAAGTTAAAAAATATAGGCCTGGAAAATATCCATTACAGGATAAAAATACACTACAAAAACGGCCGGCCCCAGCTATGGCTCGCAAAAGAAAATCCCGGAACTTCCGTATACATTTGGATTCCGGAAAAAATTTACGGGGACTTTCCGGGAAACGGAGAATGATTTTATGAGAAAAGTAATGATTGTAGATGACGAAATGCTTGCCAGAAAAATGTTAAGGGAAAGTATTGTATGGGAAGAATACGGATACACCGTGATATCTGAAGCGCAAAACGGAAAAGAGGCATTGGAAAAAATAAAGGAACTGTCCCCCGACGTGATTTTCGTGGATATCAAAATGCCCGTGATGGACGGGCTGGAGATGCTGCGCCAAATGAACGCCCTGCAAACCGACAGCAAAGCAGTACTGCTCACCTGCTATGAGGACTTTTCCTATGTACGGGATGCAATGCGGTACGGCGCTGTGGATTATCTGACCAAGCATACTTTTGAGCCGGAAGACTTGATTTCTCTGCTCGACAAAATTGAGAAACAAATACGGAAAGAAAAGGCTCATCAGGAAAGCTTCAATATTCTGAAAGATGATGTGCTCAATAAGGTGATGGAATCTTCTCTTACCCGGGAAGATATCCGCAGATACGTGGAAATAGGAATACTGCCTGTATCAAAACCCCGGTATCTGATGGTCTGTTTTAAACTACAGAAAGATTTAAATAATGAAAAATGCCGGATTTTTGAAAATAAACTGAAAGAAGTTCTGAGAGAACGAATCGACGGAAAGGTTATTACCGATGCCTATACCTCCACTGTCAGGGAAAAGGAAATTTACTCCATCCTTCTCTGTCAGGAAGAATGCAGCGTTTCAGAGATAAAGCAAAATATCCGTGAAGGAATAACCAGCCTTCACAGTACAATGCCGGATAAGGAAATCCGGTGGCTGACTGGCATCACCTATCATATTTTTAACCACTGGAGCGACCTTCCAGGCGCCCTGAAAGAGGTGAGGGATATCGTAAGAGTGGAAGGCGAATACCTGGAATGCTCACCTAAAATTATTATGGCAATAGAGTATATCAGGGAGAACTATCACAAGCCCATCACCCTGGAGGAAGTTGCGGACTATGTAGGCATCAGCAGAGTGTATCTGAGCCAGACTTTCAAGAAAGAAACCAATAAAAATATATGGGACTATCTGGCTCAGTACCGCCTTTCCAAGGCAAAGGAGCTTTTGCTCACCAGCAACCTGAAAATTTATGCCATAGCGGAATTATGCGGATTCGGCAGCCCGCAGTATTTTAACAAAATCTTTAAAAGACTTACCGGTTTCAGTCCTTATCAGTTCAAGGATAATAAAATGCAATAAATCATAACGGAGATTCTATATTTTCTTTTCCAGATTGTTATACTTCTTTATAGACAGACTATTAAGCAGCACGAAACAGCAGATGTACGGAAAGTGTATCTGCAAAGCCAAATGGAGGATAACATATGAAAAGAAAAACAGCATTATTTCTGGCCGGAATCTGTCTGGTGTCATTATTAAGCGGATGCGGAAGCAAAGAGTCAGCTGAAAATACGGATATTAAGGACCCGGCACCTGCAGTGACCCGCGAAGAAGCAGACGGTGAAGAGCCCAACGCACAGCCCGAAAACGATCCTTCCAATCAGACCGACGAATATTACATGGTCAATGGGAAATCGCCTGAGGAGGTTACAGGCAACATCCTCTTCTGGAGCTGGGACCCTAACTTCTTTGATATGGTGGAAAAAATGAACACCATTTACCCCAACGTCACCTTCGACTTTGTTACCGTAGCTTCTGCAGACGACTATATGCAGAAACTACAGGCCGCCCTTACCAGCGGCAGCGATGTTCCTGATATTCTGGCAATGGAAATCAACAACCTTGGAAAATTCTATGATATGGGCATCTGCGAAAATCTGGATGAACATGAAATCGATAAAAGCCTGCTGATTCCCTACCTGGAAGAAATGGGTAAGGATAATAACGGAACCTTCATCGGCATACCAAACACAGCGGCGCCCGGAGGTCTTTATTACAGAAGAGATATTGCCAGAGAGTATCTCGGAACAGACGACCCGGATGAAATTACAGAGATGGTAAAGGATTGGGATTCCTTTATTGAAACAGGAAAGAAAATCAAAGAGGCGTCCGGCGGTGAAGTAAGTATGATACCCGGAATCGACACTCTGGTGCAGCCTCTGGTAAATCAGACAGGGCTTCGCTGGCGCGACGGAAACAAACTGACGATACAGGAAAATTTCACGGATACCATTGCATTAATGCAGAAAATAAAAGAAGCAGAGATAGACGCCGGTCTGGACGTTTGGACGCCTGCATGGAACGCGTCTTTTGCACAGGGAAATGTATTCTGCTGCCCGGGTTCCTGCTGGTTCCAGAGCTATGTCATAGAACCTAATGACCCGGAAGGCGCCGGAAACTGGGGCGTAGCGGAAGTCCCCGGCGGCTACTATAACTGGGGCGGAATCTGGTGGGGAATGTACAACCAAAGTCAGAACAAAGATGCCGTTGCCGCCTGGATGAAATATGAGCTTACAGTGGAAGGCGCGCAGAATAAATACGACCTGATTCATTTTTATCCCGGTGTAAAAGCAGTCTATGAAGATGATTACCTCAATAAGCCCAATGAATTTTTCGGAGGGCAGAACGTAACTGAGCTGTATCTGAAAGAAATGGATGAAATGACGGTTTTGAGACCTATTGCCGACGACGCCCTGTTCTATAACAGCATGACCTTTTTTGCACAGTCATTGGAGGGAACCCCGGAAGAAATTGCGGACAAGATAGAAGACGATATTATTTCCTCCAATCCTCAATACGAAAAGTAAACCACATTTGGGCTGCGGCATGAAATACTGCGCGGCCCTTTTTCACACATAAGAACAAGCGCATGACAATCCCACTGCAAGGAGGAGCATCCAATGAAAAAAAAGAAGGTGTGCTGGCCGTTCGTATTTATCGCCCCCTTTTTTATCGTCTATGGAATTTTTAATTTATTTCCTATTTTATTCAGCTTTTATATCAGCCTGACAAACTGGCAGGGATATGGTCCCATGAATTATGTCGGCTTCAGTAATTATGCATCACTATTGAAAAACGGAGCCTTCTGCAAATCTGTCCTGAACAGTTTTATTATCGTTCTGGAAGCTATGATTCCGATTCAGACACTTGGCCTTGTTCTTGCCCTGCTGCTGAATTACGGAATTATAAGTATACTAACCAATTATGAAATTAGTATGATGGAAGAGTTAGAAG
>CAMSTM010000021.1 GCA_947063675.1 uncultured Lachnospiraceae bacterium
TGCTAGCTAAATCATCTATTTTCGCCATAGTCCCCACCATTTTCTTGGTTTTTCAAGTTCTAATTTGGTAATATTGCAAAGATTTCCAAATGAATCCGGTAAACATTGTATACTACTCGGCAAAGTCAATTGATGTAATCGAATCAAATTCCCTATGCTATCTGGTAATTTTTCTAAATTTGTAAGACTGGCATCTAAATATTTTAATTGTCTTAGTTCTCCAATATTATTTGGAAGGGTTAATAAACCAATTGGTAGTTTTAGATGCTGAAGTCCTGTCATATCCCCAATTGCAAAAGGTATAAAATCCAAATTAATGTAACTCAAATCTAATGATTTTATCTTTTTTAAGTTTTTTATCGACTTAGGGAGAAATTTCAGTCCAAACGGAAATTGTATTTTTTCAAGTTGATATAAATCTCCTATCGTCTCGGGCACTTCATCAATTTTTGTGTTTTTTAAATCTAGCTTTTTTATCTTTTGCAAATACCCAATACTGTCTGGTAAACTATTTAACGTTGGAGGAACCTTAAGCCGTATAATATCTTGCAAACAACCTATGCTTATCGGCAAAAATTCTATTTTTGTATTTTCCAAATTTAATTCCGATAGTTCTTTAAGTTGTCCAATGCCGACAGGTAAGGATTCCATAGAATCTGGAAACGAAATTTCTTTAAGTTTTTTACAATTTATTACTTCTTCAGGTAATGTTGAAATTCTAGTTCCTTTTAAGTAAAGATATCTTAATTCCTTCAACTTACCGATATCAGGTTCAATTTTTTCAATTGTGGAATTCTCTAAATCTAAACATTGTAAATTTTTCAGTTCATATATATTAGAAGACAGCTGCTTACTTATTGAATCCGCTAAATGTAATTCAACTAAATTAGGCATTTCCTTGAAATGGAATAATATAGCATTTATATCTAAATCGCTATACAAATCTAATTTTTCTAATGCTTTTAGCCTGTAAATACCTTCGATATTATTTGCATTAACCAAAGAGAAGTTTTTAAGTTTATGCAGCTTTTGTGGTCCTCCAGTTATCTTATTACTGGTAAAACAACAAATATTTAAACTAATTAGATTCTCTAAATTCCATATTTTATTTGTAAACTTTACTCCCAATGTACATATATTTAGTTGTTCCAAATCTGTTAACTTTTCAATTTCTTCTGGTATCTCATAAATATCCGGCAATTGATTAAATTTTATATTATCTTTTAGGTAAGATAATATATTGGGATAATCAACCTGTATTATATTCATTTTTTTAACAATGCCATTATCTTCATAAATATAAACTTCACTTTTTTTAGCATTATTGCTAAATAATTGTTCCGTAACATAAGCTTTAGCCCAACTTAAATAAGTTTTATATGGAGAAATACTTTCGATAAAATTCTTATTAAGTGTACAATGCAATTTTCTGGCGATATCATTAACTATTCTGATTTGTGTTTTATTATTTCTAACTTTCATTATTCCTTAATAATCACTTCTCTTTGGTTAAATAATTCCTGAATTTTAAGAACAATAGTACATCTACTATATAATCTGCATAGTTTTATATATTTTTCAAATAGCTAAAATTCCTTAAAATATGACTTATAGTTCATATCTATGGCTAATCCGGCTTCTGTAAAATAAGATATTTTTATTTTATAATAGACTATAAAAGATGAAGATTTCTCTCATTCACTTCCTTTTTTCCATATTCAAATATTTCTCCGGGAACTCCACCCCCACCCTAAACCTCACTCCACTTTTCTCCTCCCCATCTTTCTATCACCTGACCACCGCAGTTTGGGCATACCCCAAGTGCCTCCTGCTCCGGCGCAAAGATTCTCTTCGCCTCGCCGCCGGCTCCCTGATAATCCTGAATAAGCCCCGAAACCATACCTTCTATCCCCGCCATAAAATCCTCCATGGGAAGCTACCCCCTTTGCCACCAGCGTAAGGGCATTCTCCCAGTCTGCCGTAAGCTTTGGAGACTTTACAATATCCGGCAATACCGCAATCAGCTCCATCCCCTCCTTTGTAGGAATCAGCCGCTTTATGAATCCATCCCTGACTAACTTCTCAATCACATCCGCCCGTGTAGCGGGTGTGCCAAGCCCTTTCCGTTCCACTTCATCGCCCATATCCTCCGCACCGGCTCTCTCCATTGCCGACAACAAACTGTCCTCCGTATAGGCTTTCGGGGGCGTTGTGTCATACACCCGTACCTCTGCTTCCATACATGTAAGACTCTGCCCTTTGGCCAGAACCGGCAGCTTCGCCTCCTTCTCACCTTCCTCCCTGATTCTGTAAGAATTTCTGAATGCCTCCTCAAAATCCATCCACCCATTCTCCATGACAGATTTACCGGAAGCGAAAAAGCCATATCCACCACAGGACAGCTCCACCTTCACTGACTCATACAAATGTGCCCTGCCGGTAGCGCAGAGCAGCCTGTTTCCGATTAAAAGCAGTATTTTCCGCTCCGTTTCCGGAAGTGCCGCCATATCCGCTCTCCCGATTTCCACAGTAGGGATAATCGCATGATGGTCCGTCACCTTCTTACTGTCCAATACCCTTTTGATATCCGGCTTACAGCTTACGCCGCCCCACATAGCGTCCGCCTTACCGACTGCCTCAATCACCTTTTTGGCCGTCTGCTCCATATCGTCTGAAAGATACCGGCTGTCTGTTCTCGGATAAGTCACAAACTTTTTCTCATAAAGACTCTGTGTATACTCCAGCGTCTGCTTTGCCGTAAACCCAAATATCCGGTTCGCATCTCTTTGCAGTGTGGTAAGGTCATAGAGCTTCGGCGGTGCCGATGTCTTCTCCTCCCTCACCACCTGCTCCACACAGACCGGCTTCTCCCGGCAGCTTCCCGCTATCCCGTCAGCCGCTTTTTTATCGTTTACACGCTCCGACGCGGCGTCCATGCCGTCACATAAAATATGTACAGAATAATAACGTTCTTTTTTGAAATTCCTTATCTCTTCCTCCCGCTTTGCAAGCATGGCAAGCGTAGGCGTCTGAACCCGCCCCACCTTTAATACCCTGTTCCCGTAAAGAACCGTAAAAAGCCTTGTACCGTTTATCCCCACCAGCCAGTCCGCCCTCTGCCTGCACAATGCTGATGCATACAGACAGTCATACGCCTCTCCCGGCCTAAGATTATCAAACCCGTCCCGTATCGCTTTTTCTTCCATAGAAGATATCCAGAGCCTTTTTACCGGCTTACTGCATCCCGCCATCTCATAGACCAGACGGAAAATAAGCTCCCCTTCCCGCCCGGCATCCGTGGCACAGATAACACAATCCACATCCTCCCGGTGCATCAGCCCTGCCAGCACCTCATACTGCTCTCTGGTGTCCGGCTTTACCTCATACTGCCATTTTTCCGGCTTGACGGGCAGGCTCCCATAGGTCCATTTTTTCCACCTCTCCCCATAGCTTTCCGGCTGTGCCAGCTCCACCAGATGCCCTACACACCAGCTCACAAGATAACCGTTCCCTTCCATGTACCTGCCCTTCATCTTTGTTATCCCAACCACTTCTGCAATACTTTTCCCTACGCTCATCTTTTCCGTTATCACTAACTGCATTGTTGTTCCTCCTTTACTACAAAAAAACAGAGCATATAGATTTTCAGTTTCTATATGCTCTGCCGCTGTTATTATATTTGATTTTTGATTGTTACGACTGATTACGCCAACTGCATAACCTCCGCTTCAAGTTCCCTTAACTCGTCTGACGATAATGAGGGGACGCACAGCGCAATTTCATCAAGTGACAGCTTTCCCATTTTTATCATTCTTTCTGCTGTTTCCCTGTCCGCGTCATGCCTTTCACTTCTGATAAATGATTTCATTATCTGTTCTTCATCAAACAAACTCATCATGATTGTCACAACCTCCTTCTCTCTCCGCGCCAGATATTCCCTTAAAACATTCCTGTCCCTGCATATACGGATTGTCTCCGTAACTGCCTTCCTCGTCATTCCATGCTTCCTGGTCTGCTCATTAAAAACCTTACAGAAAATGATGTACTGATTTATGATATCATCTGTAGCGCTTTCACAGATAACCTTTGCTTTTACCTCAATATCTATATCCGCGCCCTCGAAAAATTCTCTGGACAAAGATATTTTATCGGGTTTCCTCCCTTTGTTTCCCGTAAAAATCACGTAAAGTTCAGGCTTCGGCATTTTTACTTTCCTGCTTTTGTAATAGTCCTGACAGGTACGCTGGAAATATTCGTGATAGCTTTGCGCCAGATACAGCAAAATCCTTACCAGAATATTCACTGTCCATGTAGACTGTGCTTCCACAAGTATCATCAGCTTATTATTCGCAATAAATCCCAAATCATTATACAAATTGTCCGTCAATACATTTGTAATCGTTACATCTGTAAGGGAATCCTCCGTTGCATCCGTATCCTCCGGATGCAGCGTCTTATACAGCTTCAGCAGATAACTCTTGTCTTGAAAAAGGTCAAGGAATACGCTGTTTTTTGCGGTACGCTTTGCTTTTGCTTCCTCTGTCTGTTTTGTATCGTCCTGCACCTTAACACCTCGGTTTCCAAAAATCTGTGACAATGGATACGTATATCCTGCTCCTTCCACACCTCAATTATACAAAAAAGTGCCTCCCTTTACAATAAAATTCACATGAAATTCTTCCTTCTTTCCCTCCTCTCCATCTTCTCCTGCCACCTACTCATCATCCCCATAAAAGAAACCATCATCCTCAGCCATATCCTCATTTTCCCCGGTATCGCTACCGTTCCCGTCATTTTCCATATCTTCGTTTTCATAGATTTCTTCTTCCTCTTCTTCATCGTCCTCATCTATAAAATCTTCCCCCTCTTTCCGATACGTCCGGAAGAAATAAATCCCCCCTGCCGCCACACCGAGAATCAGTACCAGAACCCCATAGGCAAGCGCCGGGCTCCGCTTTTCTTCCATATCATCCGGAGACGGCTCATCCAAAGCTTCTGTTTCCTCCTCCCTTGTATCCTCCGGCTCCTGTTCCTCAACACTTACCGGAACCGCCGACTCTACAACTGCTGCGTCCCCTTCCATGACCTGATACGTGATACCTGTCACGTTCAGCAAATCATTCTCGGAAATTTCCGTCAGGAAATACACGTTATCTCCGTTTAGCGTATTGTCGATAATCAGGTAAAAGACCTTCCCATTCTCTGTCTGAATCGTATAAAACTCTTTCCCCATGCTTTTACCGCTCTCGGAAACCGTATCAGGCAAAGCGCCGTCCGCTTTTTCCGGCTGTGCTTTTTCCTCCATGCTCCCGCCTTTTTCCTCCGCAGTATTTACATAATCAACCACCGCCGCCCTGGCTTTCTCAGGCTGTGTGGGCAAAGCGCTCACCGGCAATTCCGGCGCGCTGCTTTCTTCCTCCTTCACCTCCGGATTTTTATAATACGGATTCTTAATGGTATAAATATCAGATACATTCCCCGCCATATCCATGGCCTGCACCGTAAAATTCTCATAAACCGAATCCGCCTGCTGGAGCCGTATCTGCACCGTCCCACCCGTAAGGTCGGTAAACTCCTGTCCATTGACATAAACCGCCTTCACGCCGGAAGTCCTGTCCATTGCCTGAACCGTCAGCATCCCTCCGCTGATGCCCGCATTCAACGAAGGCTTATCCTTGTCAAAACACTGAATGCTCCGGTTTTCCTCATATACTTTCCCATTGACAGCCGTAACCAGCACATAGACACTGCAGTCCTCCGTTATCCGTACCTTCATAGAATCCGTAATATCCGCATAGCTCCCGCTCTGCCCGATTCGGGCCTCCACCTTCTCCACCGCAAAATCCGGCGAATGCGCGGCGTCCTCCACGCTTACCCTAACTTCCGCATTGCCGTACCTGTACCACTTATCCGGCTGTAAAATACTGATTCGTACTTTCGGGGAAATATATTCACATTTCCCATAATCTTCCGCGCACACAGCACATGCGGCGTTTATCCTTCCAGAGGTGCATTTCTCCGTACAGATACAGGAAATTTCCTCTATCCCATTTCCGGAAACCGTCTCCCCCATTCCCGGCTCTCCATCCGTCAAATCTGTCTCCGGCTCCCTCTCCGTCAAATCTGTGTCCTGCTCTCCTTCTCCCGTACCAGCTTCCGTCATTTCCCCGCTGGCATGAACCGGAAGCATATTTCCATTCCCCATAAAAAAAGCCCCTGCCGCTATCAGAATAAATACAGCCGGCAAAAGCAGTGACAAAGCCCTGTTAAATTTTCCCATCCTCAATTATCTCCTTTTCCGCCTCCGAATCATTCCTCCGCTCCTTAAGAAATTCTTCAATCTCTTTTTCATTTAAGGAATTCAGAAGCTGTAACTGTTCCGGCGTAATGCCGATTCTTTTTGTAATCTTCAAAATCTCCATTTCATCCATTTCCTTTTTCTGCTCCTGGAGCTGTTTTTCCTTTTTCCTCAATTTCTCCATCTGCTCCCTGACCCTCAAAAGTTCGGATGCCACTTTTTCCCTTGTCAAACTGTCCCTCCTTTTTCCCAAAAACCCCTTTCACTCAAAGCCTGCCAAATCCGTAGAAGTGGCTCTGCCAGTAAGACGAGGTTCCGATAGACGTATACTGGACAGGGTCCCCCGCATGTATCATGATTCCGTTCCCACAGTAGATTCCCACATGCGTCACAGGCCTGCCCGCCTGATACGTCCCGGTAAAAAACACGATATCCCCCGCCTTTGCCTCCCCTGCGCTTACCGGCACACACTGCTCATAAATCCCCTGCGCCGTGGTCCGCGGCAGCTCATGGACGCCGCTGTGCGTAAACACCCAGCTCACAAACCCCGAGCAGTCAAATCCCCCCGGCCCGTAACCCCCGAAAAGGTACGGCGTCCCAAGGTACTTTTCCGCCTCCGCAATAAGCCTCTGTACAGCTTCCTCATCATAACTTCCCGGCGGCGTGATGTTTCCCGTCCCATTGCCGCCGCCCGGCTCTTCTCCATACAAAGTACCGTCCCCGACGTCAAAATAAAAAATCGGATTATAATAAGTGCCGTCATGCACAACCTCCAGATGAAGATGGCTTCCTGTACTGCTCCCCGTACTTCCCGTAAGCCCAATCTGCACCCCGCTTTCCACATCCTGCCCGGCACTTACGCTGACTGCGCTTAAGTGGGCGTACTTCGTGGTAAAACCTTTATCGTCCCCGATAACTACATAATTTCCGTATTCGCCGTCATAACCGGCAGCTTCCACAACGCCGCTGTGCGTTGCATAAACACAGGTGCTTTCCGGGACGGCAATATCTATCCCCCGATGCAGCTGACGCTCCCCTGTGATGGGATTCTTTCGGTATCCGTAATAACTGCTCACATAAGAATACCAGTACAAATCAAGAGGCGTATCAAACTGCTGAAGCCCGCCCTTTGTCTCCGTGTATGCGGCGAAGATTTCCGCCTGTTCGCCGTCCATCCTGCCCGCCGCTATTTCCTCCAAAGGCGTAACAAAAAGGCTCACCTGCAATATCCTGACCTCCACATCTTCCATGACAGGATTCCCTTCCCCGTCAAATACAGGATTGCCGTCTCCGTCCTCCGCCTGCACTGTCCGAATCTCTGTTACCGGATTTAATTCAAGCAGATACATTTCCTGAAAAAGGCTTTCCAGCTCGTTTTCTGCCTCATAGGCAGTAAACTCTATGTAGATTGCGGAAAGATAACTGATTAGTGTAAAAGGATTATGGCCGATTTCCGCTAAATTATACTGGTATTCATCGTAATCCGGATAATCCTCCTCTATACTGTCTATCTTTTCCTGTAGCTCCATTTCCTTTTCGGTAAACGAAAGTTCAGCCTTATCGATTTCCTCCGGTTCGCTTAAATAACTTCCGGCGATAACTATGGAAAACATCTCCCCCGCTACCGCCCCGCATGACGAAAACATGGTAAGAAGAAAAAGAAACAACAAAGTAAAAAGCCCCGCCACCCCGATAATGGCCGCTTTCCTTTTCACAGCTTCCCCCAGCTTTTTAAATACCCCTGTCGCGGTATTTTTTGTGAGAGCAACCGTTTTTTCTGCGCTTTCCTCCGCCAGCTTTTTCCGGTACGCTTTTGCATACTCTTTCTTAATCCGTCGCTTTTGGAGCCGCTTCCTTACCAGCTTTTTCTCCATCTCCGGATTCTTTTCAAGGTATTCCTGATAGCGGGCGCCCACCTCAGCCTTTACCGCCTTTTCTTCCAGAGCGGATACTTTTTCCCCCTGCCGCCGCTCCCTGTCCTTTTGCTTCCTGTCCCAAAATTCCAGAACATGCGGCGCCTGCCGCCCGGCCATGAAAAAAGCTTCCGCCCCGGCATTATCCTCCTCATACCCCTCCTCCCGGCTGTGGGAAAATTCCCGGCTCCCATACTTAAGCCCCCGCGCAATACCTCCCGCAAAGGACTTTTCAGGGAACTCCCTTTCCCTCTCCACCGCCTTTAAGACAAATTTCCCTTTCCCGGTTTCCTCGTCAAATACCCGCTCCCAATGATAATCCCTTGCTTTTGGCGCCCTGTCTTTCGCCTTCTGTAGCTTCCTTCCCGCTTTTTCCGCTTTCCGCCGCTTTCTTTCCAGCTTCCTGCTCCCGACAAACGCGTCGTCGCCGCCCTCCCGAAAAGCACTGTGCTTCTTTTTCGGGATATCCGGCTTTTCCTCTTCCTTAAAATAATTATCCTTTTTAAACAGCTCCTCCTTCCCTTTTTTCTGCACCCTTTTTTCACCCTGCTCCCTGTTTCTGCTTTTTGCCAATAACTCCCTTCCCCCTCTCCCTTTACGTCCCTGTCCTGACAGCCGCCATGCCCCGCTCAGGAAACAGCGGCAGTACAATCCTTTCGGGACTTTCGTTCAGCATTTTCCTTGCCGTTTCCACATAATCCAAAAGCTCCCCGCAGTATAACCTCTCTGCTTCACACATCTTCTCCTCCAAAACCTTTTCCCGCCTCCATTTCTCAGCCAGCGCTTTCCTTTTCCCCACATATTCCTCCAACAAACAGAGGATAAAATGAATTTTCAGGAAAATATAAAACTCCCTGCTCCCCGCTTTTGTTAACCCGTCTGTGATATCCCTGTCCATTTTTTCAAAAAAACCTTCCGCCTCCTTCCGGGCCGAAAGAATACCCGCCGTCCTCCTTATCTTTCCTTTTTCCAGATAGTCCACACGATATAAAATTTCCTTCCCTGCCAACAACGGTTCCCCCAGCCTGTCCCCTGCCGCGGAAACAGGACGGGGCCGCAGAAAAACCGCCCCGTCCCCTTCCCTGTAAACAAACGATACCCACGGAATCCCTTTTTCCATCTCTCCCGCCGGAATTGCAGAACCTGACAGAAATTCCTGAAAAATTTCATCGGTGGAACCTTCTATTTTTCCTGAAAGCCTGCGGACGATATCTCCTCATGCTCCTTCCTCTGCAATGCGCTTTCCGGCCGTGTATTCATAATCGCATAGGTCTTTGTATCGGTAGGATATCTGTCAATAAACGGTATTACAACGTTGTCAAATTTAATCAGCCCGCTTCCCGGCTCCGCGCCGGTTACGTACTCAAGCTGCTTGTCGGAAAGCTCCAGCTTATCGGCGAGAATCCTCTGGTCGGGGGCGCTCTGGTTCAGCAGATAGATAAAATCACTGTTGCCAAGTATCCCCTCCACATCAGGGGACATTAAGAAGTCCGAGACATTCTGAGTCAGCCCTGTCGGTATGCCTCCCCATTTCCGAAAGCGTTTCCAGATTTCTATGGAATACAACGCCGTCTGCCTCTCCCGCAGCAGGACATGGAATTCATCACAGTAATACCTCGTCGCCACACGCCGCTCCCTGTTCATCGACACCCGGTTCCACACTGCGTCCTGCACAATCAGCATCCCGAGCTCCTTAAGCTGGCTCCCCAGCTCCTTTATGTCAAAGCATATGATTCTGTTTGCGGAATCCACATTCGTCCTGTGGTTAAAATAATTCTGCGAACCATTGACAAACAGCACCAGACAGTTTGCAATCCTCACCGCCTTTTCCCTTGCATCGGCCGCAAGATGCGCCGCCACATTATCCGGCTCATACTTTATAAGCGCATCGTATAAATCCCCCAGAACCGGCATATTCCCCGGCTCCGGACATTGAAAATACTTTTGGTACACTTTCCCGATACACTTATCTATTATCCCTTTTTCATCGTTTGTAAGCCCGTCTTTTCCGCCTGCTATCACATCGCACAGGGTAATCAGGAAATCGCTCTTTAGGCGCAGCGCATCTTCATCCCCTATATGGCTTTTCTGGATATCCATCGGATTTAAGTGGTCGGGCGAGCCTGCCGCAAGACGTATCACCTGTCCGTTAAGCGCTTCTATCAGCGGAAAATACTCCCCCTCCGGGTCGCAGACGACAATATCGTCCTCCGTCATCAAAAAACACCCAAGTATCTCCCTTTTCGCCGCAAAGCTCTTCCCACTGCCCGGCGTTCCCAATATCATGCCATTCGGCGTGCGCAGCTTTTTCCGGTCGGCAAGAATCATGTTGTTGGACAGGGCGTTTAAACCGTAATAAAGCGCCGGGGAAGGCATAAACAGCTCCTGTGTGCTGAAAGGGACTAAAATCGCGCTGCTCTTTGTGTTCAGCACCCGCTCGATTCCTGTGTCATTGCACCCAATCGGCGCGGAAGCCATCAGCCCCTTTTCCTGTAAATACTGCAGACGCCGGAGATTGCAGTTTGCCTGCTGGATAATCCCCGACACCCTCTGCACAAGGCTCTCCATCTCCCTTTTGGTACTGCCATAACAGGTGATAAGGAACGTCATGCTAATCATTTTCTGGTTACTGGTATTCAAATCCTCCAGCAAATCCAGCGTATCCTTCTCATACAGCAGAATATCCGTGGGAAGGATATCCATGTCATAACCGCTCCGCACCGCCTTTTTCTGCTCATCTATCTTCATTTTCTGGACATTCGTCAGGGTGCTTTTCAGCATTTTTACCGCCCGCAGCGCATCCAGCGTCTCCATATGCACCGTCACCGTGATGCTGTCGTCGATATCCAGAAGCCGTTTCAGAAGCCCGTCCCCGAGCCTCGGGGCCGTGATATCCAGAAAGGACACACAGCCATAGATATTCCCGGACTTAAAACGCCCGGGGCTCCTGAAATCAAACCCCGGCGGCGCTACAAAATCCCTTGCCGTCCTTCCCGACCTTGACAAATCAGAGTAGGAAAACCGGAACGGCTCCATGCTGTCCTGATTAAAATACTCGTGAAGGACACTAAGACGTTCCTTCCCGTCCATCACCCTTACCGCCGTTCCGATGCCCCGCAAATTTCTGATAATCCCCGCTTCGATTCCCGCAAGCCTGCTCCGGGCCTCCTTATAGTTTTCCGCCTCTATCCCGAACACAAGATATTTTGACTTGATGACGCCGTTATTGCCCCTTGTCATCCTGTTTTTCAGCATCTGCGAAAACTCTCTGCGGATATCGTCAAACCCGTCCTCCTTTGCCGGAATATGAATCCTGCGCACCAGAACCTCCTCGCTGACTTTGCGGTTAAATAAAAAGAGCTGGAATTTTATTCCCGGCTCAAAATAATTGATTAATTCACTGTATGCCTGCAGAACGTCCCCCTGCTGGGGGGCGTCCAGTAATTCATAATTGATATCATAAAACTCAACCATCTTTGTATAAAATGTATCGGTTACTTTACAGATGCCGTTTTGATAGAGCCTGCGGAAAGTAATCGTCTCCTGTGCGGTTTCCGGCACTTTCCTGCGCTTTTCCCCTCCCGCAAGGATACGGCGCAGCTCCTTTATGCGTTTTTTTTCCAAAGCGGTGAGCCTGCCGTCCTTTTTCCCTCTTTTCCTTTCTTTCAAGTCTACAAAGCTCCTTTCTTAATTTTTCCCTTTCCTCCAATGTCCTGTAGAGGCTCTCCGACCGGTACGGCCTTATCCCCGGCGTTAAGAATTTCTGACGGATAATAAAGTACAGGATTTTCTCAGCCGGGAACCCGTTCCTCTCATACATCGCAAGGAAGAAAAAAGGCAGCATAACCGCCACCATAATCACGGCGGCAGCCTCCGTCCCCAGCACGTCCTTTGTGAAAAAATAAAAGGGGATTCCCGTCGCCGCCGCCCCGCTGAAACATATAATCTGCCTCTTTGTCAGGTTAAACGCCACTTTTGTCTTAATTCCCGACAAATCCTTCGGCACCGCCACAGATATCGCCATCAAAAACCACCCTCCTCTCCGTGATTCCCATTCCGTGTTTTACTTTTACCCAACATATGTTTTTTTAAACTGAATGCGTTAATGCGTATTAAAAATCGACCGTGACAGCCCGCCCGTTTTAAAAAGGCTGAAGCACAGTATAACGGTATATGCCGATATCTGCCAGAGGGCGGAGTGGAGGTCTCCGGCAACCGATATACCCGATACCAGCGCGGAATAAATTGCCACACACACCATGATAAAAAACCCCTGAAATGCCATTGCCACAAGCCCCTTAAAATAATTTGTCCCGATGCTTCCCCATTCCCTGTTTGTAAAGGTGGCGAAAGGTATCGGGGATACTGATATATAAAGGTAGATTTCAATCATGCGCCCATATAAAATGACGGTGATGAGGACTGACATGATTTTCATTCCCATGCTGACCACCATTGTTTCCATTCCAAGCCCAATCAATTCACCGATTCCCATAGCCCCCATCTGCCCGTTAGCCATTACCGCAAGCGTCCCCTGCACGTTAATGCTTGCAGAGTCCGTTATTTTCCCTCCCGCCGCCTGTATCACATGGTTCCCCACGTCAAACACCGCCATTGTGATGTCAAACGTATTGCTCACAAGCAGCACGGCAATACAGGCTTTCATCAGATAACGGAAAAACAGGCCGCTGTCAAAATCATGCATGTTGTTTTTGTCCATCACCATGGTAATCAGCTCATAGCACAGGACAAACGTGATAACCATCCCAGCTATGGGGATTACCACATCTTCGGACAGGGATTTCACCATGTCAAATATCCGTGGATTCCATGCCCCCGGCGTGATGGCAACCTCCCCCGCAATCGCTTCGGCCCTTTCATTTACATCGGTAAACATCCTGTCTAAATTGGAATATATCCACTCCTTCAGCATGTCTTTTATAAAATCAGTGATTCTCTGTATAATCCCTCCCATAGCTTATACTTACGAGAACAGAGAAGAAAGCTGTGGTATCACCGTCTGTGCAATAATTACAATGCCTCCGCCCGCCATAAGCTGCTTGATTCCCTGGCTTTTCGAAGCCGCATTATCCCCGCCGTAGCCCTCTAAGAGGTTTATCACCCCCCATACCGCCACGCCCGCGCCGATGGCCGTCACGACCGTTTTTAATCCTGTTACCGCTGTTGTAAAAAATGCCATTTTTCCTGTTTTCGGAACCGCAGGTTAATTTTTTTATTTTCTGGCCCAAAAGAACAGCGGGCCGTATTTTTCATAAATACAGCCCGCCCACGCTGCGGCTCCGGTACTCCTTTCCCAATGAATTTTATGAATGTCTTTTGAGCCAATTCCTTTCCGACTGCACAGCCCGCAGGCGGCAGTCTGTTTCCGGTATCATTTCCCGCCTATAATCAGGAACCTCCCGTCTTTCCCATAAACCCTCCTGTCACAGGTTGCAAGCGTTATCAGACTCTCCGGAAATACTTCCGGTTCCCTGTACAGAAACGCCCTTTCCTTAAGCTGTGCCATCCATGCAAGGCACTCCTTTTTGTTTCCGTGGTTCCTCACCCGGAAATCCCATTCCCCCACATCAGCTACGTTATATTTCACTACGGCAATGACCTCATAGGCAGCCATGTTTTCATAACGGTCTGTGTAGAACATCACGCTGTTTTCATTAAAATATTCAGCATCTTCATACTGCAAAAGCACCGAAAACATCGCGTCCGAGCCTGCACCCATGTTGTGGCCGTAAATCACACGGTTAAAATCCCCCTCCTCCGTATCCCTGTCCATGAAAAGGCATCCGAAATTACTTCTTTTCCCCGTAAAATCGTGGGAAAGATAAAACCGGTTATCCACAGCCCCCACTACCGGCAGGTCAACCAGATTCGGCAGGCACAGCCACCCGGTGATATCCCTGTTAATCTCCGCCAATGCGTCCCAGTCATAAGACGCATTTTCTGCTTCTTCCGCTTCCACATGTATTTCCCTGCCCGGCTCCGTCTCCCTGAATGAATTTTCCATTAAGAATCCCGGCGCCTGATAGGAATGCCCTGAAATTTCAGCAAGTTTCCGGTATTCCAGAGCTTCTTTCTCTGTACGCTGTAAGATTGCCGCCACACATACCGCCGAGGCGGCAATCAGGAATATTCCTATGGCGACAGTAACCACCCTACTTTTTTCCATCGCGCTTTTTCTTCTTTCCCGGAACACAGGCGGCCGCCACAAGAAGCGCGCCATATACCCCGATGACAACAGCCGCCGGAATCAGCGGTATCCGCCCTGTCTGGATTACCGGCTCCGCCATTCTCCCCATATCCTGCGGCGCTCCATATCCTTCTGCCTGCGCACTGACAGCATCTACAGCCGCCACACCGTCAGCAGATATTTCCTCCGAGGCTTCCGCATTTTCCCCATCTTCTTCCGCATACCCGCTGCTTAAACTTACATCAGTATCCAGATAATAAACCTTATTTTCAGAAACGCCGCCAGCTTCGTCCGTACTGCCCGCACCGTCTGTATCAGATACAGCAGGGGGATTCTCCGCATTGTTTCCCTCCCCCTCATTGCCGCCGTCTCCGTCATTTTCCCCGGTTCCCGTATTGTCTCCTTCCTCTTTATTTCCTCCGTTCCCGACAGCTTTCCAACCGGCATAAAAGTTACTGTCCCCGTCAGGTACATACCCTTCCCCGGCTCCGCCCACGTATTCATTTAACGCCTCGTCTTTATACCAGCCGGTAAACTCAAACCCTTCTCTGGCCGCATCCGGTAAAGTAATTGCGTCCCCCTGCTCCACTGACACAGCAGTTTCCCCGCATTCCCCTCCGCCAGCATTAAATGTTATGGTAAATTTGGGCTTTTCCTTTTCTTTCCACCCGGCGTACAGCGTCACGTTCCTTTCAGGAAGATACCCTTCCCCGGCTCCGCCAACATACTCCTGCAAACCCTCGTCCTTATACCAGCCGGTAAATTCATGCCCCTCGCGGACTGCCTCCGGCAACGTGATTTCCACATTTGGTTCCCCCATAATTTCCGTCTTATCACACTCACCGTCCCCGGCCTCAAACGTCACTACCACTTTCCACACCGCATACAACGGCCCATCTTCCTTCGGCGTATAGTCAAGCCCTGCTGGCCAAACCTGAAAAGTATGTGACCCGTCTTCATTCACAATCCTTTCAAGCCATCCCAAAAAGTGAAATCCTTCTAACGTGGCGGGCGGCAGTATCAGGCTTTCCCCTTTTTTCACAGTAATACTCTCAACCTCACATTCGCCCCCGTTTGTGTCAAAAAAAGTTGTACAGGTTTCCGGCTCCGCCGCATTTACATACAGGGTAAAATCACCGATGAGTACGGCACAGATACTAAACATTACTGCAAAACACAAAAAATATTTTAAACTCTTTTTCTTTTTTCCCATCTTTTTCCCAGAGGATAGTTCCCCTCTCTCCTTTCTCAATAAAAAAAGGATTTATATGCTTTTCTCCACAAGACGCATAATAAATCCCTGAAAACAGTTACTTACGAAAGTATTCCCTCTTTTGTCAGCCGGATAAATCCCCGAAGTCGTAGCACTCAACCAATTCGCTGCTTTTTAAGACAAGCCTCCTTTTGATATATCTTTCTATATCAAAAGCATTCTTTTCATCATAATCGGCTAATTTCCTGTACTGCTTATGGTTTGTGATATCGTACTTGTCCGAAAAAAACGGCCTTACGCCACGAAGCCGCATGATACATTTTGCCCCGTCCATAACCGCTATCTCGTCCTGGCTCATCAATGCCTTCCCGGTCTTCTGATAATTCAGCCCGTATGACCTGTTCGCGCCTCTCGTATCCGACGTATTATAAAGGTCAATGGTTTCCTTCCCCAGCATTTCCGCAAGTTCCTTTAAGGTGGTATTTTCCTGACCGCCAAGGAAAAGCATCGTATCACAGTTTCCTTCAATGACGTCGGCATTGTCTTTATAGATTGCCTTAAGCTGAGTTTTTGACTGTAAAATAATTGACGCTGATATTTCCCGGCTCCTTATTGTAGCAATCAGCTTCTCAAACTTTGGTATCCGACCGATGTTTGCGAACTCATCAAGCAGGCAGCGCACATGGACGGGCAGCCTCCCATGATACACATCGTCCGCCCTGTCGCAGAGCAGGTTGAAAAGCTGCGTATACATGATAGAAACAATAAAATTAAAGCTGTCGTCCGTGTCGGAGATAATGACAAATAAAGCCGTTTTTTCATCCCCAAGCATGTCAAGCCCAAGTTCGTCATAGCTTGTTATTTCACGGAGCTCCTCGATATCAAACGGCGAAAGCCGCGCGCCACAGCTCACAAGTATGCTTTTCGCCGTCTTGCCCGCCGCTAACTTGTATTTTTTATACTGCCTCACCGCAAAGTGGCCCGGCTCCTTCCCTTCCAGCTCCTCAAACATCAAATCAACTGCATTTTTGTAGTTTTCGTCCTCCTCCCTTACCTCTGATGCATTAACCATATCAATCAATGTCCCAAAATTCTGTTCGTCCTCCACACATTCATACCATATATAGCCGATAAGAGCCGTATAATAAAGCCGTTCTGCTTTTACCCAGAAATCTTCCGCCGCCTGAGCCCCCTCTCCCTTCGTATTGGCTATCAGTGTATTCACCAGCTTTAAAATATCCTTTTCGCTTCGTAAATAGACAAAAGGATTATAATGCATGGACTTTTTAAAATTGATGGTATTGAGCACTTTAATTTTATATGGCTCATATAAAGGCTTCCCATCCCTGCCCATAACCGGCTTCCCTCTTTCGTCCGTCACAGGAACACCCTTCTCCAGCATCTTTCCACATTCGATTATAAGGCTGCCTTTCGGGTCCGTAATGACATATGAGGAATGCATCTGCATCAGGTTCGGCTTAACGAAAAACCGTGTTTTTCCAGAGCCGGAGCCGCCAATCACAAGAACATTTTTATTCCTTGCATATTTAGGCTGTTTCGGTCTGCTGTTCATGGTAAGCCGTTCCGTCTGCGTAAGTGGGATATTGTTCTCAAATACCGGGTCTGTGTACGGCTTTATGTCCTCGGCTGTCCCCCAACGCGCTGACCCGTATTCAACTCCGTGGCGGTACTTTTTTGCATTTTTTCTTTTTATATATACTGCTGTTTTCAATGCCGCTCCACATGCAGCGCCGAAAAGCAGGTCTTTCGGATTTATGCTCGGAATCAGGCTGTCAAAAACTCTATCCAGCCTCTCCATTGTCACCATAACCCTGTGAAAAGTATCGCCGCTTCCCGTCTCCTGGTAGAGGCAGGAAAGTTTATTTCCGAAATACCCGCATAAAACATATGGGAAATTCTGCGATAAAATTTTTTTCCAGTCCGCCCCGGCTATCTTTTCAAAACACTTTCCAAATTTATCTGTCAGAATTTCCCCTATCCTTTTCAGAGGCCTGTCCCGGGCCCGTGCCGGGGGACGCCCGGCTCTTTTCTTTTGCGGTACCGATTTTTTTCTGCTCATAAGTTCTGCTCCCTGTCCTTTGATTTCTTCATTTCCCTGTCCCGGTTGGCGCTCTGCGCAATACCCATAAATTTATTCAGCTTATCTTTAAATGAAGTCTTTTCGTTCTTCTTTTCATTTTGGGCAACATATTCACGGAATGCCCCTGTCATCGCTTCCGTATCCCTTGATTTAAAAAAAACATAATATTTCGGCGGCTGGCAGGACTTATCCTTTTTCAGCGAAAAATCAATCCCATATTTGCGGGCAACGCGCTCAAAAGACTTGATATTCCCATTGCTGATTTCTATATTTGTAGTCTCCGCATTTTGTCCGATAAGCTGTTTCATAGTCTGTTTTCCCCTTGCATACTGGTTATGGTTACGGCTGCCTCCTTTCTGCGTGGCGGACAGAAAAAGCCTGCACGCCTTCACAAGCTCCGCATCCGTCATCTTAACCCCTCTTATACAAAAGGAAATAACCTCCCGGCTTACCTCCTCGCCTATATTTCCCAAATCCGCATCTCCTCCTCTCCGCCTTACCGCAGGCCGCAGCGTCTCCCCTGTAGTTAAGGGCAATGTCCAATAATGTCCATTGCCCTGTCCCTATCCTCCCTTTCCCTGCCCGTGTCAAGGGGGTAGTATTTTGCTCCGCAAAATCTCCACCCCTCTCCTTGACACTCGCTTTACGCTTTCTCAAAGACCGCCCTGTATTTTTACGCAAAGGCGGCAAAACGTGTCACCAAATCTTTAAAAGCAAACGGGATATCTTTATCCTCACTGACATATCTGTCAAGATGCCTGTATGTGAACTCCTCCCCGTCCTTATTGATGGAAAGGAAGTCCACTAACGCAAACCGGCCGTCCTCCAGCATCCATAGCTCCATTTCCCACAAGACTTGGTAGGAAATATGGAATTTCCCAACCGGTTCGCTGTATATCCTGCTGGCTGGAACAGTGAAAAGCTCATCCGTCATGTTAAACGGCTCTTTCCCATCGGTTCTTTCTACTTTTAATACCTTTCCCATGCTGTCCTTTATATAGGGGTACAGCATTTCCGCATAATATTCCGCATTCTGCTTCCACAAGTCCTGCCCTCCATTTTCCTCACAGGCGCATTCCCCGTCAGCGTATAGCGAAAACAGGCGGGACAGGTATTCCTTTAGCTTATCCATGGTTATCCCGTCCCCGGCACAGGAAACCTCCGGGTTATCCCCTTCCGCTTTCCTCTTTCCGCTTTTCCACGCATAAAAAGCACCGACGGAAGCAGCCACAGCTGCGGCTATCATTAATTTCCCTTTTAACTGTTTTTTCATCTCTTTCCTCCTGTTTCAAATTTAATGTTACTTAATTTTTCTACAAAAAAGCAGCCCTTTTCCATTTCTGAAAAAGTCTGCCTTACCGCTGTATACTGTCCCATTATAGTTTTGATTTTCTGGCGGCTTTCTTTGCCGCCTTTGCCTGCCTGTCCTCATACATATCCCGAACCCATTCCTTTACCGGAGCCTTCCACGGTTCCTTTTTATTCGGGATATTTTTGATAAGGCTCCGCGGATTTAAACCCATTTCTTTCGCCATCCGGATTTCTTCCTCCCCCAGCCTGCACTTTTTCTTCGCTTCCTCCCACAATTCCGGTTTATATGCCATGCAAAATCCTCCCGTGCCGTTTTAACATACCCTTTCTGTTCCTCTCCGGCTCCATCCCATTGCTATTATAATCTGTTTCCGCCAGAAGCGCAATTTCAACTTGTGGACATAATGTCCACAAGTTGGGATTTTGCAAAACATCAGATAATATCTTCCCTCTCCTGCCACTCCCCGCCATAAATATCGTGCTGTGCTTCACTCTGGTAATAATGGTTCATGGTCGAAGATGCGTTATACAGTGCGGTAATCATATATGCCTTCATGTTTGTGATTTTAACTGTCGTATCCCGCATGCTTCTCATCACATACTGAAGGTGTGAACTATTGAGTTTTAAGAACCTTTCCCGCACTACTTCATAGGGATATCTTTCCCCGCCTATACGGACAGGCTCATGCATCACGCATACCACTTCACAAATCACCTGATAAAGCTCATCGTATAATTCCCTGTCACCATAGCTGTCGTATTTCATGTGGTGCTCATATTCAATATTTTCCCTGATAAGCTCCATGCAGGAATAATCCCCGCCATATCCATCCTCATTCCCTCCTGTAACAGATGGATTGGATGGATAGGAGTCTCCGTAAGGATTCTCTGCTGTAATCTCTGAATATGTGTATCCGTTCCGGGTATCACCTCCCTCCGTTTTGGGATACAGGCTGTGTACTTTTCCGTCACCTCCTGCCTCCCGTATGGGGGACAGGTCCCTCCCGTTTGGGATACCCCTCCCTCCCGTTTTTTCCATAGGGGGGTCCGGTTTTGTAGGGAGTCTCCCTCCCTTTCTGTCACCATCTCCCCCCGGCACTGCTTTTCCTTTACCGGCCTTCCCCGGCTCTTCTTCCGGATAAGTAAGCTCATACAGCTTATCCGGCATCAGCTCTATGTACATCACGTTGTTGGAGACAAGACCGTCCCCATAAGATACAGTCCTGAAATCCCTCTTAATTACCCCAAGCTCCTCCAGCCTGTCCATTGCCGTCTTTACCGTCTTTTTTGATTCCCCGAACAAATCCGCATAATACTGGTAGCTCTGCCGCAGGATATCTTCGGAAAATTTCTTCTTCCACCCGGAAACCTGCCCCGTCCCCCTGTCCCGTATCTCCGCAGGCCTGTACCAGTACACGATATCGGCAAGGATGGCGGTTGCCAGTAGATAGGGCTTCCCGCTGCTTTTAAGGATGGTCTTATACCATATGGCCGGGATAATGTTTCCCGTGATGTTTATCGTTCCGACTCTGTCCACAACAGCGTTCCCGCTGGTCAGGTATCCCATAAGCGCCTCGCCCCTTCCGCTTTCCAGTTTTCCAGAAGCATCAGAATCGTTTTCTCTATGTCCTCATTGCTGTACCTGTCCGGGAAATATTCCTCTATCTTGTCCTGCCGCAGTACGAACCGCCCTGTTTTGGGCTTTTCCTCCGTCAGGATAAGCCTGGCCATAGCGGGCGTCAGCTCCCCGCTTTTCCCGTATTCCTTCAGCTTTGCGGACTGCATAGTGCTGACGCTTATGCTGTTTTCCACTATGAGCATTAAAACATTTTCCTGCATTTCCTTTGACAGGAAAGAGATATCAATCCCCTGTACAAACCCCAGCTTCTTCCGGTCTACCATTTCTAACAGGCCGTCTGAAAGTCTGGAAAGCCAGATATACCTCTGCACCGTCTTTGCGCTTTCTCCGGCGGATTCCCCCATCTCCTCAATCGTCCGTCCCCCGGCTTTGCTGCCCTGATGCTTCATGGCTTCGTACTTCATGGCGTATGCTTTTGCCTTTTCGCTGGGCAAAATATTTTCTCTCTGGATATTCGAATCCGCCATGATTACCGTGGCTTCATCGTCGTCGTATTCGCGGACAAATACCGGCATGGTTTTCAGCCCCGCCAGCTCACAGGCATGCTTCCGCCTGTGCCCGGCAATTATCTCATACCCGCCGCCGGCCCTGCGCCTTGCTATCCCCGGCACAAGCACGCCGTACTGCCGGACGCTCTCCACCGTCTCCTCCATCTTTTCATCATCCGCCACCCTGAACGGGTGGCCTGTGAAACCGTATAATTCCGAAAGCGGTATCTCCTGTACCTGCTCCGCCCCTGACGGTGATTCAGACGGGCCAAACAAATCGTCAAAACTGCTCAGCTTTACTTTCGATGCGCTCCCTGCCTTATTCATCAGCAAGCACCTCCCTTGTTAAGGACTCATACGCCGCCGCAACTTTCCCTTTCGGGTCATGCCGGTAGATGCTGATTCCCTCCGCAGATATCTCCGCCGCCCGGACGGAAAACGGGATGCTGTTCTCAAATATCCTGACTTTCCCTCCATAATTCTCCACCAGCAGCGAGCTGATATCCCTTGCATAATTGGTACGGCCATCCACCATGGTAAGCAGTATCCCCTTAATCGTGAGTCCCGGATTAATCTGCCTTTTCACCTTGCCGATAGTCTTGATAAGCTGCTCAAGCCCCTTTACCGGAAGGTATGCCGCCTGCACAGGTATTAAAATACTGTCGGAACAGGAAAAAGCATTAATCGTCAGCATTCCAAGGGACGGCATACAGTCGATTAAAATGTAATCATATCTCCCTTTCACCGTATCTATGTAGGAACGCATCACAAGCTCCCTGCTCATGACATTTACAAGGGATACTTCCAGACCGGACAGCTCGATATTCCCCGGTAAGATGTCAACGCCTTCCTCATGCTCCAATATGCCGTATCCCGGTTCCATCTCCACATCGTTTATTATATTTGCCATAACCGCTGCCAGTGTACGCTCCATCCTGTCCGGTTCATGGAATCCCAGACTTGCCGTCAGGCTCCCCTGCGCGTCCGCATCTATAATCAGTACCTTTTTCCCCTGCCTTGCCAGCCCTGTCCCAAGGTTCGCCGCCGTGGTGGTCTTCCCCACACCGCCCTTCTGGTTTGCAACTGCAATCACATGACATTTATTCCTGTTTTCACACATGGTTTTTATCCTCCGGTTTATTAGTCTTTTACATTCGCCTTCTGTACTTCCGCATAGGCCCTGTAATACTTATTTGTCCCTTTATTCTGATATAGTTCGGAAAAGTCCGTCAAAACCATCTTAGGGTGCCTTTTCAGGATTTTCTCAAACCACCTGATATCGTTCTTTGTTCCCATCAGCCGAATTTTCAGCATTCCTTATCCTCCCATTTCTGCCAGAATTTCATCCAGAGACTTCTGCCTGCAGCAGTACTCCGGATGGCGCAGCTTTATTCCCTCCCAGAAATACAACGCATAACTACAGCAGAAGATATCGCTTACGGAATATTCCATGCACTCGCTTATCTGCTCGTCCTTGCGCTTATAGTCATCAACGCTCGGCGTTCCGTCCGTGTAAAGGTTAAAGGCAAGCCTTACCACCTTTACGCTGCCGCTGGTCTGCCAGCCCTGATGCAGACACTCGGGTTTGACACACCCGGACTTCATATCATAAATCTGGCTGAAATGGTTCCTCGTGTCCTCCGATATCCCGAGAACATAAATCAGCGCCTTATGATAACAGTCCTGGTATCTTGCCTGTGCCAATTTCCCGTAATAAAATTTCTCGTGTTCCTCATCCCTGAAAACCATGTGTGTGTTGTCGGTGCCCTGCACCTGTGCGCTTACCGCTGTGTTGTTCATACCTGAACCTCCTTTTTGATTTTCTGCTTTTTCTTTAACCATAACAACAGAAAAAGGACACTCTCCGTATCTTGGAAAATGTCCTTTTAATAGCATTCAACTATTAAGTTTTGAAAGGTTCAAATTTCTAAAACATACCGTATAAGTCCAAATTAGTCCACCAAAAGATGTAAAATTTGATGTCAAATTGATGTCAAACCTTTAATGAAAGTGCCGCAAACCCGCATAAACACTGGATTTATTTGTCGAGCGACTTCATCGTCGGGAACAGCAGCACATCCCTTATCGCCGGCGAATTTGTGAGCAGCATCACCAGTCTGTCAATCCCGTACCCAATCCCACCGGTAGGAGGCATACCAATCTCCAGCGCGTTCAGGAAATCCTCGTCCGTGTGATTTGCCTCCTCGTCGCCCTGAGCAATCAGAGCTTCCTGCGCCTTGAAGCGTTCCCGCTGGTCGATGGGGTCGTTGAGCTCGGAATAGGCGTTGCACATTTCGCGCCCTGTAATAAACAGCTCAAAGCGCTCCACATAATCCGGCTTGTCCGGCTTTCTCTTGGTAAGCGGTGAAATTTCAACCGGATGGTCCATGATAAAGGTGGGCTGTACCAGATGCTCCTCCACGAATTCCTCAAAGAATAAATTGAGGATATCGCCTTTGGTATGCCGCGCTTCGTAATGGACTTCCTTCTCGTCCGCAATCCTTTTCGCCTCTGCAGTATCCTTTATTTCGTCAAAATCAACGCCTGCATATTTCTTTACCGCATCAATCATAGTCATTCTTTCAAAGGGCTTTCCCAAATCAATCATATGCTCGCCGTAGGGAACGGCGGTAGTTCCACAGACTTCCTGCGCCACGCTTCGGAACATATTTTCCGTAAGGTCCATCATACCATTATAATCGGTATACGCCTGATACAGCTCCATCAGGGTAAATTCCGGGTTATGTCTGGTATCCAGTCCTTCGTTTCTGAACACGCGTCCGATTTCATAAACGCGCTCCATTCCGCCCACAATCAGTCTCTTTAAATACAGCTCCAGTGAAATACGCAGCTTGACGTCCTCGTCCAACGCATTGAAATGGGTCTCGAACGGTCTCGCGGCAGCGCCTCCGGCGTTGGACACCAGCATAGGGGTCTCCACCTCCATAAAGCCCTGTCCGTCCAGATATCTTCTGATTGCGGAAATAATCTTCGACCTTTTCACAAAGGTTTCCTTTACTTCCTCGTTCATAATCAAATCCGTGTATCTCTGACGATAGCGGATATCCGTGTTTGTCAGACCGTGATATTTCTCGGGAAGTATCTGCAGGCTCTTGGAAAGAAGGGTAACGCCTGCGGCGTGCACGGAAATTTCCCCGGTTTTGGTTTTAAACACTTCGCCGGTGATTCCCACGATATCGCCCACATCATACTTCTTAAAATCGGCATAGGACTCCTCGCCAATGCTGTCTCTCGCCACATAGCACTGGATATTTCCCTTTAAATCCTGGATATTGCAGAAGGATGCCTTGCCCATAACGCGTTTCTGCATGATACGGCCTGCAATGGAAACGTTTTTGCCTTCCATTTCCTCATAATTATCCCTGATGTCTCTGCTGTGGGCAGTCACATCATACTTCGTGATTTTAAAAGGGTCCTTGCCCGCCTCTTGCAGGGCGGCAAGCTTTTCTCTTTTTATTTTCAAAAGCTGTCCGATATCCTGTTCTTTGTTCGCATTGCTTGTCTGTTGCTTATTTTCCTGTTGTTCCGGCACTTTTCTACTCCTTATCAGTCAGTCCCCGCCGCCGGAAACAGGCGTCCGCCTAATAACGCCGCCGGCTGTGCGGTATGTGACTCTTTATGTGAATTTTGTCAATTGGAACGCTGAATCTCAAGAACCTCGTATTTTAATACTCCCGCCTGGGTTTCCACTTCAACGATATCGCCTGTTTTTTTGCCGATAAGGGCCTTTCCCACAGGGGACTCGTTTGAAATTTTTCCTTTCAGGCTGTTTGCCTCGGTAGAACCTACAATTTTATATTCCAAATCCTCGTCATATTCAAAATCATGAATTTTCACGCAGCATCCGATGTTGATGGTATCCAAATCCACCTCGTCCTCAACCACGACTTCCACGTTCTTTAAAATCTTTTCCAGTTCTTCAATTCTTGCTTCGATATCACGCTGCTCATCCTTGGCTGCGTCATATTCCGCATTTTCGGACAAGTCGCCCTGTTCTCTGGCTTCTTTGATTTTCTGCGCTACTTCCTGTCTTTTTACCACCTTCAGGTCGTGAAGCTCGTCCTCATACTTTCTCAGTCCTTCATAAGTAAGTATATGTTTCTTTTCTTCCATTTTTCCTGCCTCTCCATCTTTGCTATCTTAGCTAGAATTAACTTACGTATTATAACCATTTTTTACCGCAGTGTCAAGGAATTTCAACGCTTCCATACGGCTTATCCGCCCGGAATTTCCATTGCTGCCCGGGCCGGCTCCTCTGCCGGATTTTCCGCCGGCGCCGGCGCCTGAACCTCCGCCGGCTCCTCCTGCGGTTTCTCCAATGTCTCCCTCCAAAGAATCCTCCTCGTCGCGCAAATCAACCCACGGCAGGCCCCGCGGTGCTTTTGCTTCTCTCATTAAAATAATGCCGAATTCCTCATAAAGGTAAGTCTCCAGTCTTTCCGCCATCGGGCTTTCCCCGCCGGCAAGCACCACCTGCCGCATTCTTGGCAGATACGGCGTCATCAGCTCCAGCGCCTGCTCCAGGTCATACTCCCCCGCATCCCCCGGCAGAGAAATGCAAAGCCTGTCAAAGGGTCTCCGGCGGTAAAGGCAGACGGCAAGCAGCTCTAACGGTATCCGGGCAAGGGTTCCTTCAAATTCCGGAGCCATAATCTGTTCCCGGCAGCCCCATTCCACCGCCGCTCTTTGTTCGGCTCTTTCCAGCATTTTTATTGCAGTATCCCTTTTCCACCCTACAGGTTTTCCTGAAAACCGCGCTTTCTTACTGTACTGCGGAAGAAGCGCATAATAAATCAGCATTTTTCCCGCCGCTCCCCGCCCCTTGCCAAGAAGATAGGGAAATTCCCGTCCCAGCTTTTTTACTGCAAGGCCGGTTGCCGCCAGCTTTTTTCCCGTCTCTGAATACTGTCCGTATAAAATTCCCGCGTAAAATAAATTTAAATAGTTAGCTTCCATGGAAAAACATATGCTGCTGTCCCCGGCCCTATTCCACAAATTCAGCAACCGCCCGCGGACGCCGCCGGATTCAGAACCGGCTTGTCCCAAAATGGCTCATATCCTGAATATCTCCTCCACCGTCCTTTTCAGTTCCGAAAAGGATTCGATTTCATTGACTCTCCTTCGCAGTGCCGCCGAATTAGGGTATCCCGCCGTATACCAGGCAATGTGCTTGCGCATTTCCCTTACCGCTGTATATTCCCCTTTGATTTCAAGCTCCATTTTGGCATGGCGGAGGATGGTTTCACAGACCCCGGCAGCGTTTTTTTCCGGTGCTGTATTCCCGGTTTTATCCGGTATGCATGAGCCGGAATCCGCTCCCGGCGCCGGCGCGCCGGCAATTTTCCCAGTCGCTGCACCGCCGGTTTCCTCCTCCGAAAGATACTGCGCAATTTCCCTGAAAATCCACGGATTGCCTCTGGCCGCCCTTCCTATCATCAGCCCGTCGCAGCCGGTCTGCTCAAAGATTGCCCTGGCCGACGGCCCGTCCGTTATGTTGCCGTTTCCAATCACGGGAATTGTCACCGCCTCCTTTACCCTTGCGATGATTTCCCAGTCCGCCTCTCCCATATAGTACTGTTCTCTGGTGCGTCCGTGGACTGCAACTGCGGCAGCGCCGCAGCCCTCCGCTATTCTCGCGATTTCCACGGCGTTCACACAGTTTTCGTCAAAGCCCTTGCGGATTTTTATGGTGACAGGCTTTTTAACGGCTTTCACCGTCTTTGTGATAATCTCCTCCACCAGCCTGGGGTTTTTCATAAGGGCAGAGCCCTCCCCGTTATTCACCACCTTAGGAACCGGACAGCCCATGTTGATGTCCAGTATGGCAAAGGGCCTTTCCTCTATCTGTCTGGCCATCTCGCTTATGATATCCGCATCGGAACCGAAAAGCTGCAAGGATACCGGCATTTCCTTCGGATGAATCGCCATCAGCTCCTCCGTGTTTTTATTATGATAGTAAATAGCCTTGGCGCTCACCATCTCCGAACACACCAGTCCCGCTCCCTGTTCCCGGCACAGCAAACGAAATGGCAGGTCTGTCACACCTGCCATGGGAGCCAATATCAGATTATTGTCCAAAACCACATTTCCTATTCGAAGATTTTTTATCATCTTTTCCATAACCTCTCCGTTCCCGGCCACCTTCCTATTCATCCTCCCCCAGCAAATCCCCCGCGTCCTCGTGGAGAATCAGTACCCGGTAATATAAGCTTAAGGACTCAAACAGCTCCTGCCTCCTGCGCCGCACTTCATTTACCAGAAGTCCGCTTCCCACCTCGTCGTACAGATAATCCTCCGGCGCATACTCCGTAGACATGGAAACGCTTCCGTCCGCCTCAAAGGCAATGGTAAAAACGCCTCCGATTTCCTCCGTAAAAAGCACGCAGATAATGTGCAGCTCATCCTTGACAGATTCCGGAAGTCCGGCAAACTTTTCATTGAAATAATATTTTTTTTCATAGGCATTCGCTCCGCAGAGCACCGTCTTTTCTGCCATTTCGGATTCCCGGCTCATTTTTTCCTCTTTTCTGCAAACAACGGATGCCTGCGGACGCACCGATTCTCCGTCCGCAGACACCTGATTTTCCCGCAAGTTCCGTAAATACTACAGCGTGGCCGCCATTACTGCCTTGATGGTGTGCATTCTGTTTTCCGCTTCCTCGAAAACCACCGAGGCCGGGGATTCGAACACCTCGTCCGTCACCTCCATCTCGCTGATGCCGAACCGCTCTCCCATTTCTTTTCCAATCTTCGTTTTCAAATCATGGAAAGCCGGAAGGCAATGCATGAAAATCGCCCCTTCCCCGGCATTGTCCATCACCTTTTTATTCACCTGATAAGGCGTCAGTTCCCTGATTCTCTCCTCCCAGACATTCTCCGGCTCGCCCATGGACACCCACACATCCGTGTAAATCACATCGGCATCCTTCGTCCCGGCCTCCGCGTCCTCTGTGAGAGTAATCGTTGCCCCCGTCTTTTCCGCAATGGCTCTGCACTCGTCCACAAGCGCCTTTTCAGGAAAATATTTTGCGGTAGTGCAGGCCGTGAAATGCATTCCCAGCTTTGCGCATACCACCATCAGGGAATTGCCCATATTGTAGCGGGCGTCTCCCATATAGGTGAGCTTTACGCCTTTAATACGCCCCAGCTTTTCTCTGATGGTAAGCACATCCGCCAGCATCTGAGTGGGATGAAATTCGTTGGTAAGTCCGTTCCACACCGGAACGCCGGCGTACTTTGCCAGCTCCTCCACAATCTCCTGCTCAAAGCCCCGGTACTCGATTCCCTCGTAAATGCCGCCAAGCACCCTGGCCGTGTCCGCAATGCTTTCCTTCTTGCCAATCTGAGAGCCCGACGGGTCCAAATATGTGGTTCCCATTCCCAAATCATGGGCCGCCACCTCAAAGGAGCAGCGGGTTCTGGTGCTGGTCTTTTCAAAAATCAGCGCCACATTTTTGCCCTGATGGAGCTCTCTTGTGAGAATTCCTTTTTTCTTTTTGTCCTTGAAGTCTGCCGCCAAATCTATGAGATATAAGATTTCCTCCGGGGTAAAATCAAGGAGTTTTAAGAAGCTTCGTCCCTTTAAGTTCATATCTTTGTCCTATTCCAGTTCCGCGAAAGTCCTTCCAACGCGAAATTTATTTGTCTGTCATCAGTTCCTTTAAAGATGAGGCCAATCCTGCCATTCCCTGAATCTCCGAGGGAATAATAATCTTGGTGGCCTTGCCGTCCGCCGCTTTTTCAAATGCCTCCAGGCTCTTAAGGCGAAGCACCGATTCGTCCGCCCCTGCCTCGCGGAGCATCTTGATACCGTCCGCCGTGGCCTGCTGTACCTTGAGGATTGCTTCCGCTTCACCTTCCGCCTCGCGAATCATCTTTTCCTTCTGTGCTTCCGCACGCAGAATCGCGGACTGCTTTTCCGCCTCCGCTTCCAGAATAAGTGCCGCTTTCTTACCTTCGGCAACGGTAACGTTTGCTTTCTTCTCGCCTTCCGCACGGGTAACGGCTTCTCTTCTCTCACGCTCCGCTTTCATCTGACGCTCCATTGCGTTCTGGATTTCGGCGGGCGGGATAATGTTCTTAAGCTCCACTCTGTTTACCTTGATTCCCCAGGGGTCCGTGGCCTCGTCAAGGGACGCGCGCATCTTGGTGTTGATGGTTTCCCTGGAGGTCAGAGTCTGGTCAAGCTCCAAATCGCCGATAATGTTACGAAGGGTGGTGGCCGTCAGATTTTCAATTGCCATGATGGGATTTTCCACGCCGTAGGCAAACATCTTCGGGTCTGTAATCTGGAAAAACACTACCGTATCAATCCGCATGGTAACGTTATCCTTGGTAATCACCGGCTGGGGCGCAAAGTCCACCACCTGCTCCTTTAAGTTGATTCTCTTTGCCACCTTGTCGAGAATCGGCATTTTAAAGTGGAGCCCCACCGACCAGGTTCCCTGATAAGCGCCCAGACGCTCAACCACATATGCGGATGCCTGCGGAACAATTTTAATGCAGGACGCCACTGCCAAAAGGACTACAATAACAAGTACAAGTAAAACCCATTCCATATTTTTTCCTCTTTTCTGTACTGCTTGTCAGCGCCCGGCTTTACCGGGACTTTGCCCGCAGGCAAAATGCAAAGCATGAATACTCCGATGTCAATGCCGTGGCATAAATACCTGTGGATAAGGTCTGCGGATGCAGTACTGACGCAAACCCGATTGTTTTTCGGGATTTCTCCCATGAACCGCTCTCTGCGGCGCCGCTTTCCGACGCGCCCGCCGGCATATTGCCTGCAAAAAATCCGTCAGCGCTTTTCCTCCACCATCAGCTTCACTCCGCTGATAGCGCGGACAATCACAACGCTCCCTTCCGTAAGCGTAACTCCTTCCTCAACCGTTCTGGCGCTCCACTCCTGGCCGTTTACGCTTACCTGTCCGATTCCCTGCAGATTATCTATCTCGCTGATTACAATAGCCTGCTTTCCCACAAGGCTCTCCGCATTGGTTTTTACCCTGTCCTTGTTGAAATATTTCACGGCCACAGGCCGGGTGAAATAAAGCAGTACAAGGGATACCGCTCCGAAGAAAACCGCCTGCAGCCATATGGGCGCTCCCATTGCCGCCCCGATTGCCGCAACCAGCGCGCCTCCGGCAAACCAGATGGTAGCAAGGCCCAGAGTAATAATTTCAATAGCAATGCAGGCAACAAAAACAACAAGCCAAATCGTTGTAAGATTCATATTGCCCCTCCTTCTTGAACAGCATACGGCTGTTTAGGAATATTTTACTACACAAAAGTGAATCAGGCAACCGGAAACAATTGTATATAAAATATGCAAAACCCCGCCGGGGCATCTCCCCGGCAAGGCTTCCTTCACTTTTATCTTAAAATTTACCAGAACACATGATTTCCAATCACATATCCCTCTCGTGCGCCTGCCCGCCTGAAGTGGGTGGCGCCGCCGACAGTAGTTTCTCCGTTAATAGCTGCCTGGGCTGCCTGGAGACACGCGTCCGGGACATTCCCCGCATATACTCTCGCCACCTTTCCGGTAAGCGCCGGCGTAAACTGGCCGGAAGCGTAGATAACAGAATGAATGGTGTTGGGGTAAGCGCCGCTTTTTACTCTGTTCATCACCACGGCCCCCACAGCCACCATGCCCTCATAGGGCTGATTGCCGGCCTCGCAGTAAATCAGCGCGCCTAAAAGCCTTACCTCGTCGGCGTCCGCCGCCACGGCTCCGCGGTTGGCCTTGCGGGCTTCCTCCTCCGCTTTCTTTTTCCGTTCTTCCTCTTCCCGTTCCCTGGCCTTGATGACTTCCATGGTTTCGCCTTCGTCAATGTGGAACCTCACGTTCACATACTCGGAATTCACAAATCCCACATCGCCGTTAAAGTCCACGCTAATCCAGCCTTCCTTCACGGTATCGATAAATTCCACGGAATCCTCATAGGCTAAGAGACCGTAAACCTCTGCATTCTCGTCGGGTTCCATTCTGACCCGGACTGCTTCCACGTCCAGCGTCACAATCCAGTTTCCCACATCCTCCGCCATGCTCTTGGCATCCTCGCCAAAGAGAAGATATTCATCCTTTGCCCAGCCGATTACATTACCGGATTTCAGCTTCGTCCATCCGTCCCGGCGTTCTAAAATCGTGCCGCCGCAGTCCCTGTATAATACGCCTACTTTTTCAGAGTCTTCATCGGCCTGTCCCCGGACATTCAAAGCGTTCTGCACATTCGCCATAGTCAGCTCCTGCTCCATCCGCTCCTTTTCCGCCTCAAATTTCTCGTCAATATTAAGCGATTCCTCTGTCGTCTCCACAGTCCCCTCGCTGCTGAGCGCGCTGGGGTCTAACACCTCGGCTACACCCACACTCAGAAAATTGTAGCCTTCCTTATCATTTGCCTGAACGGTTATTGTTGCCGACGCGAAAACAAAAAGAAATAACGCTGCCGCAAATAACTTTCTGGGTTTCATTTCACTACCTCCATATACTCTGCATTATCTATATAAAATATGAATTTGAAACGGCAATTCATTGCCACATATAAAATATCTATTACATATATTACAGAATTATTACATCGGTGTGAAATAATATTACCAAATCACGTCAGATATGTCAAGTTTTTAGCGTAAGACCCACGGAAATCAATTTTCAGATTCTGGTGAGGGTATGTAGAGTCAGAAAGGCTGTCAACTTGGAATATTTCTTCGTGCTTTTAAGCACGTGTTGCCGCGCTTTTGCTCTAAGATCGGAAGAGCGTCGTGTAGGGAAAGAGTGTAGATCTCGG
>CAMSTM010000022.1 GCA_947063675.1 uncultured Lachnospiraceae bacterium
CAGTTCACAGCCATGAACATGCAAAAGCTTTCAGCCTCCGCATGGGTGATGTTTGTGGTTCTCGGCGCCATGCTGTGGATTGTCTATAAGCTGCAGTGCCGCATGACGGATTACTCCGGCGGGTAACGGGCCGGACGGCTGTAAGGCGGATATTTGATAAAATAAGGAGGCTTTCATGGGAAAAAAGGCAGGAAAAGTATTATCTGTTTTCATTATTGCGGCGGCGGTGGCGCTGGCCGTTTTACCGCTTGCCATAACGACGGGAAAATCCGCTTTGTTTAAAGAAGGATACAAAGACCTTATGATAAATCCGGTGTATCTGCGGCTAATCTGGAATTCCGTCGCGTTGCTGCTTCCGATTCTGGCGGGACAGTTTGTGATTGCGCCGCTGGCGGCTTACGGGTTCTGGCAGTGGAAGTGGAAATATAAGGAAGGGCTGTTTTTTGTGTACATGATTGTAATGCTGATGCCCATGCAGCTTACGCTGGTGCCTCATTATCTGGTCACAGGCTGGCTTGGGATTCGCCATAGCTGGTGGGCAATCATTCTTCCGGCAGTGTTCCACCCCTTAGGGGTCTTTCTGATAAGACAGCAGATAAAGGAATTTCCGGAGGAATGTCTGGAAGCCGCCCGGCTGGACGGAGCGGGAGAGTTCCAGATTTACCGGAAAATTATGTATCCCAATATGACCGGGGTAATATCGGCAATGCTGATTCTGCTTTTTGTGGACAACTGGAATATTGTTGACCAGGCGGTGGTTTTTATCGAGGATTCTTACAAGTTCCCAATGTCGGTGTATTTAAGCCAGTTGCTTGACGGAGAGGCCATCGTGTATTATGCGGCTTCCGTGGTATACATGCTTCCGGCGCTGTTTGCATTTCTCATGGCAAAGGAATATCTGATAGAGGGAATCAGTATGTCAGGCGTCAAGAGCTGACGCCAGAGAAGGAATCTGATGTGAGAAGCCGGAGCTGACGAGAGAGAAGCAATCTGGCACAGAGCCGAAGCTGAGAAACAGAGTTTGGAGAAAGCTGTAAAACGGGAAATCTGCAGGGGGGAGAGGCCGCATGAAAAAAGAAGAAGACAACAAAATGAGTTTTTCCAAGAAACTGGGACTGTTTTTGCTGACGGCCTGGGTACTTTGTCTGGCCGGGACTACGGCCTGGGCGCTTTGGCGTGAAAGAAAGATGATGCCGGAGGTTGAAACAGGATACCCGCAGGCCGGCACAATCGTTTATAATTGTCAGGTGGAGGCGGAGGTTTTGAGTAAGGAGGAAGCTTCCCTTATGGTGCCTCATACCTTTCATTTGCATTCGCGGCTGTTTCAGGAGGGAACCGACCTGGGAATCGGGACAGTGACTTCCTATGAAATGGGCGGCGACGGGCACTACATGAAAATCAGACTGAAGGAAGATGGCACAGCAGGAGAGATGCTTCCCGTGGAAATCAATTATGTCCACGATTACGACCAGGTGGTGGACAATAAGCATATTCATCTGAACAATATGGGAATGTCCAGTGTGTTTGTGGTGGAGGAAGAAGCCGGAGCCTGGGGAAAGGAGTACCGGCTTCGGGAAAAGGACGTGATATGTTTTCCCGTGGATATCTCCACTGAACAGGTGGCGATACTTGACGAACTGGAGCAGCCAATAGTGCTCAAAAGCAGCAAAGAGCTGAAAGGCGGGATGAAAGTAAAGATGGCCGGGAAATTTGAAAAGTAATTTGAACAGATAAGAACAATAGGTATAAAAAGTGGGAGAAAAGAGCCTTTCCGGAAAAACGGAGGGGCTTTTTACACGTGTAAAAAATGTGGTTTTGGAGAAATTTTCCTTTGCCGGTATTGACGTACAATAGCAGGAATTAAGTATATTAAACCAAAAAGGAGAAATTCAATGCAAAACACAATTTATGGGTACATACGTGTATCGACCAAAGAACAAAACGAAGCCAGGCAGAAAATTGCATTACAGAATTTCCCGGTTCGGGAAGAAAACATTTTCATGGACAAGCAGAGCGGAAAAGATTTTAACCGGACGTCTTACCGTAAGCTGCTTAAGAAAATGAGAAAAAAGGATATTCTTGTGGTCCAGTCCATTGACCGTCTGGGACGGAATTACGAGGAAATTCTCGAACAGTGGCGTATTCTTACCCGTGAAAGGCAGATAGACATTGTGGTGCTTGATATGCCGCTTTTAGATACCAGAGATAAAAACAGAGATTTGACAGGCACGTTTATGGCGGATTTGATTTTGCAGGTTTTATCCTATGTGGCCCAAAACGAACGTGAAAACATCCGGAAACGGCAGGCAGAGGGAATTGCCGCTGCAAAAAAGAGAGGCGTGCGTTTCGGGAATCCGGGCAAGCCGGTTCCGGTGGATTTTGAGGACGTAGCCGGAAAGTGGAGACGGAAAGAAATCAGTCTTTCAGAAGCGCTCAGGGAGCTGGGGATTGGACGTACCTATTTTTATAAGAATGTAAAGCAGCTGGGGCTTTAAAAGAGTCCGCAACGTGCATTGACGGGGGGAAAACCTCCCATTATAATAGTAGAAAAACGGATTTTTAAATTAGATGGAAAAGGAGTATGGAATGGAAAGAGTAATAGAAAACTTTTTAAGGTACGCTGTGATTGATACCGAGTCGTCTGAGGAAAGCGCTTCAACCCCTTCCACGGCTAAACAGCATAATCTGGCGAAGGTTTTAGCGGAGCAGCTTGAGGAGATGGGAGCGGAGGAGATTACCTACGATGAGGAGCACTGTTATGTGTATGCCTCAATTCCGGCTTCTGTGGGGTGCGAGATGGCTCCGGTAATCGGCTTTATAGCCCATATGGATACTTCTCCGGCGGTAACGGGGGCCGGGGTAAAGCCCCGTGTCATTGACAACTACGACGGAAAGGACATTCTGCTGAACGAAGAAAAACAGGTGGTGATGAAAACGGCTGATTTCCCGGAGCTTGTATCCTATGTGGGAAAGCGGCTGATAGTCACCGACGGTACAACGCTGCTCGGGGCGGACGATAAGGCGGGAGTCGCGGAGATTATGGCGATGGCGGAACGTCTCCTTTGCAATCCCGATATCCTCCACGGCAAAATACGTCTTGGATTTACCCCGGACGAGGAGGTGGGAGCCGGTGCGGACCACTTTAATGTGGAGCTTTTTGACGCAGATTACGCTTATACGGTGGACGGCGGAAGGCTGGGCGAGCTGGAATACGAAAACTTTAACGCTGCCGGAGCAAAGGTAAGGATACACGGGAGAAGCGTACATCCCGGAGAAGCCAAGGACAAGATGCGGAATGCGATTCTGATGGCGCAGGAGTTCCAGTCCATGCTTCCGGCTGCGGAGAATCCTATGTACACCTGCGGTTACGAGGGCTTTTTCCATCTGGACGCGTTAAACGGCACGGTGGAGGAAGCGGCGGCGGAATATATTATCCGCGACCATGACAGGGAAAAGTTTGAAAAGAAGAAAGAAGCTTTTCTCAGAATCGGAAAATTTCTGAACGAAAAGTATGGAGAAGGCACCTTTGAGATAGAGTTGAAGGATTCCTATTATAATATGAAAGAAGTCATTGAGCAGAACATGCATCTTGTGGACAATGCAAAGACAGCCATGGAGGAGCTTGGAATCGAGCCCGTGGTGGTGCCCATACGGGGTGGCACGGACGGCGCAAGACTTTCCTTTATGGGATTGCCCTGTCCGAATCTGTGTACCGGAGGCGCCAATTTCCACGGACGGTTTGAGTACGCATGCGCGGACGATATGGAAATGATGGTGGAGCTTTTAGTGAAGCTGGCGGGGAAGTATGCGTAAAAAGTACAGAAATGAATGGAAATATTGTGAAAAGGAAGCAGATTTACTCGCTATAAGGGAAAGACTTGCCGGAATATTGGATTATGATGCTTATGCGGGAATAGGTGGCGAATATGAGGTTCAAAGCCTGTATTTTGATGACTATAAGAATACCTGCGCAAGGGACAATGTATCTGGCGAAGGCAAAAGATTCAAGTATAGAATCCGCTATTATGGAAAGGAAGCGGAAAAGCTTTACCTGGAGAAAAAAGAAAAGAAAAATAATGGATGCCATAAAGAGAAGTGCGCACTTTCTATGCAGGAGTATCAGAATATTATAGACGGGAAAGTTATGGAGGTTTTTTGGGGAACGCAGGAACAGCTGTTGAAAGAATTCTGTGTCGATATCGTGACGAAGAGATTCTATCCTAAGGTAATTATCAGTTATCTGCGGGAAGCCTTTGTGGAGCCGATTACCAATATAAGGATTACGTTGGACCGGAATATTTCCGCTTCGGATGAAATCGGGCTGTTCTTAAGCGGCAATTATTTCAGAATACCGGTTATGGAGAAGGCTCTGCATGTTCTGGAGGTGAAATTTGACGAAGTACTTCCTTCTTATATTAAAGCAGTGCTTCAGGCAGATGTGCGGCAGCAACAGTCGTTTTCCAAGTATTATCTTGGGAGAATTGCATTGCAGGAAAAGAAAGTGAGAACGATTTAAATGAGGTTTTGCGCGATAAAGAGACGAAGGCTCATAATCGGAAGCCTTTTAATAGCGGTACTTTTTGTAGTAGCTGAGATATTTTTGGACAAGAATAGCGAAGCAGTGCCGGGGGATGAAATGTCTGTATTATCTTTTTCAAGGGGTTCCGGATTCTTTGAGGAACCCTTTGAATTAGAACTTACGGCGGACGGGGGAACGATTTATTATACACTTGACGGTTCAACACCGGATAGAAATTCCATAAAATACGAAACCCCAATCCTGATAACGGATGCAACCTTAAATGATAACACTTATTCTATGAGAACCGATGTCTCTGTGGCATTTGACCGGGAAGCGGTGGAGAGAATCAGTGTGGAAGAGGCTTATCCGGGATATCAGATACCGGATTACAATATTGACAAGGCGACTGTGGTGCGGGCGGCCCTTTATGATAATTCAGGAATTTGCAGAGATATGCAGACGGCTACCTACTTTGTAGGTTTTTCCGATAAGGAAGGATATGACGGGATGAGTATGCTCAGTATAGTTACAGACCCGTTAAATCTGTTTGATTATGAAAAAGGCATTTATGTGACAGGCAAAGATTACGCCGATTATGTAGGAGAATACAGGGATAAGGAAATTTATATTTTCAGAGAGGCTTACTGGTCGCAGTGGCTTGCAAATTATAAGAACAGGGGAATGAAGTGGGAAAGAAGAGGGGTGTGCCAATTTTTTGATTCATCGGGAAAACCCGTTCTGGAACAGGAATGCGGAATCAGAATTCACGGAACCAGTACCAGGGCATATAATCCCAAAAGTCTGAATCTATATGCGCGCAAGGAATATGATGGCAATAAAATTTTCGGAGCAGATTTTTTCGGGACGGGCTATCTGCCGCAGACGATAACACTTTTTCAGGGCGGAAATGATGTGAGAACAAAAGTGAAAGATTATCTGGTCAGCAATGCGGTTAAAGATATGGCAATCGCTTCCCTGAATTATCAACCTTGTGTAATGTTCTTAAACGGCGAATACTGGGGCGTTTACTGGCTGAGCGAAAAATATGACGCCTGTTATCTTGAACACTACTATGGAGTAAACAAAGACAATGTGATTATGATAAAAGCGGGCGGATTAGCAGAAGGAGAAGAGGAAGATTATAAATATTATGGAAAAATGCTGGAATTCTGTTCTGAAAGCGATTTGACAGAGGCGGCAAATTATGATAAAGTGTGCCAGATGATTGACATGGAAAGTTATATTGACTATGTGGCAGTAATGCTTTATACGGCAAGAATTATCGACTGGCCGTCAGAGAATTATGCCTGCTGGAGGGTGAAAAAGGAAGAAGAAAGCGTATACGGAGACGGAAAATGGAGATGGATGATATTTGATTTGAACTCTTACGGTTTTTATCCTGAATTAGATTCTGTAGACTGGGCAATGAGTAATGATGTTATGTTTAAAAATCTTATGTCTAATAATATGTTCAGGCAGCAGTTGATTAACCGGATAAAAGAGTTGGCAGATACGGTGTTTGAAGCGGAAGCTATGGATAAAAAGCTTGATGAATATCAGGCATCTATGTCTGAAGCCATGCGGGAGAATGACAGGCGTTTTTACAATGACGACTCTTTGGAGACATTTAATGCAGAAATAGAAGAGTTGAAAGATTTTTTCTATAAACGAAAAACATATTTATTTCCGGTTTTAGATATGTATGAGACTTGGAATTTAATTTCACCGGAATAAGAGAAGATAACAAAGTAAGAGATAAATTCTGTCATGCGCTTAAAAACAGCGCAGAAATGAGGAGAAAAATGAATCTGATTCAGGCAGTGGTCAACCAAATTACCGAAAGTATGCAGAACGCAGAAATAACGACATCAGTGGTTTTGGCAGTGCTTGCTGTAGCAAGTATTCTGGCGTTATATGAATTTATTGTGTATCAGGCGGTTTTACACCGTTCTCTTTACAATAAGGCATTCAATATCAGTATAGCAGTACTGCCTCTTTTTATATCTACCATTATTCTTTGTCTGCAGTCCAATCTGGTAATAACACTGGGAACGATAGGAGCTCTGGCGATAATTCGTTTCAGGACGGCAGTAAAGGACCCGGTAGATTTGATTTTTATACTCTGGTCACTCCATACAGGCATTACCTGTGGCTGCCAGTTATATGAAATGGCGGTAATTACCTCACTTGTGGCAACTGCAGCGATGGTAATTCTGGGGCATGTGAATAAGCGGATGAAAACGCATATTCTGGTAGTGCACTGCAAATCTTCCGGAGGAGAAGACAGGTTAAAAGAACTCCTGGAAAAAAATACGGGGAGATATCGTATAAAAAGCAGAAATTATACGGAAAAGGGGATGGATTATGTTTTTGAGATTGTAGCAAGACAGGCATCAGACCTGGCCAGCGCTATGGAGATGGAGGAGTCCGTCGAACGTTTTTCATTAATGGAGTATGATTCAGACGATGTTTTATAGGAGATAACACAGAATCGGCTTGTAAATAAAGGGCTGACGCATCAGTAAAAACGTGATGCGCAGCCCTTTTTTAAACTCATTTTATTCCGCAGATTTTGTCCGGGTCTTTCCTCTTATCTGCCTTTTCCTATCAGGAATTAACCAGCGTCCTTCCCTGCTGGGCAATTGCAATATAGGTCTTTCCCGTATTTAACTGGATTTCGTTTCCGTTATCATCATAATATCTGGTAGGAGAGTAATCGGAGGTCTTTTTCCAGGTAATGTGAATGCCCTTTCCCTTTGTGAAATAGTATCCGTCGCTGGTGGAATCCACAGTCTGGAAAGCAAGGTAGCCCTTGTTATCACGTTTGGACCATTTGGTATTCTGGACAATCACGTTGGCAAAGGTAAGCTGATTGCCGGTAAGGCTGTCCACCTGGGCCTTTCCGTGAATGTTTTTGGCGTAGAGCCCGGTTTCAGGGTTGTATGTAAGGCTGCTCTTTGTATAAGGAAAAATATCGGCTAAATCAATGGTATTGCCGGGAACCGTTCCCTCATACTGCTCCAGGGTATTTCCCTCCGGTGCAAACTGGAAATGGGAAGCATTGTAATACTCGGGTCTGGTGGTCAGGGAATAGCCTAAATCGTTGCAGGCGCTGGTAATGCCCTCGCCGCTGACATAAGCGTTGTGCGGAACCTTTCTGTCCGTGGAACGGAAAAATGCCGAGGAGCCGGGAGCGCCGCCGCCGGTGCCGTATTCTCTGGCTGCTGAAAGGTTATTGATTTCCGGCGCCGTGATTTTGCTCTGCATATAGTGAACGCCGCCCACATGAATCAGAATCGGGTCCCATTCGGTGGCGAGGGTGATGTAGTAATCGCGGCAGCTTCGGATGCTTCCGATACGGTCAAGTTCCTGCCAGTCGTCGATAATTGCCATCTGGCGGGACATTTCCCCTTCTTCCATGATTTCATAAAGAACCTTTGCGTTGCCGATTCCGTAGGAAGGCTGAGCCGCTTTATCCGTAGGCACCATAACGGCGATGGGCCGCTGGGAAGCCTGAGCGGCAGATACCGGTTCGCCGGTGTAGACGCTGGCAACCTGCTCGTCCGCCAAAACCCTGTCGGTTCCTGTTACAGACGGCATAAAGCAGAACGCTGAGGCACAGAGTCCTGTGGTAAGCACAGCGGCAATGAGTTTTTTCATGATTTTTTTCTTATGCATGATAATTTCCCCTTTACTTTCTTATGTGTTTTTGGTTTCGTAAAATATCATAACTCTTTGAGGGAGGGGAGTCAATGAATAATAATGGAAAACGTAAAACCTGTCAGGCCCTTCGTATTTCAATCAGGCGAAGCAGGTCGCGGCAGAGGTCTCCGTCCTCCTCCAAATCAATCATCAGCCATTTCTGCCCGTTGCCTTCTTTGGTCTGGCGGTAGATTTCCTGCAGTTCGGCGCAGCAGTCCGGCAGCAGGGCTTCAACGGCCTCTTTTTCTCTCTTGCCGGCTACAAAAAGGACAGTGAAATACAGCTCCCGGGGGTAAATGGTACACAGAGTTTTTCCTGATTTTTTAAATTTGATATTCCATCCCATTTCCCAGCTGCAGGAACTGAATTCAATTTTCTCTGTTATTTTGTATTTTTCTTTTATTACTGTACAGAATTGGCTGAAAAAGGGGTTTCTGACATACTCCGCTATTTCATTTAATGTGGGGCAGAACTCTTTTGACTGTAAATTAACCATGGGGGATTTTCCTTTCATTTTTGCAGTATTTTAATTATACAGTATAAATCTGTCTGGGGGAATAGGGCAAAAATATGAAAAAAATTAAAAAGTTATTGACTCTGACGTTGTGTCATACTTTATACTGTTTTCAGACGGGAGGGAATGAAAGCTATGAGGACAGTAAAGGAAGTCAGCAGTTTAACAGGCGTAAGTATACGTGCGCTTCATCACTACGATTCCATCGGTCTGCTGCGGCCGACGCAGGTCACGGAATCAGGGTACAGGCTTTATGACGATAAGGCGCTGGAAAAGCTGCAGATAATATTGCTGTTTAAGGAGCTGAAGTTCCCGTTAAAAGAAATTAAGAAGATTCTGGATAATCCTTTCTTTGACAGGGAAAAGGCGCTGGAGCAACAAATAGGACTTCTTATGCTGCAAAGGGAGCACATTGAGGGTCTGATAAATCTTGCCCGTGAAATACAGATAAAAGGAGTGAAGAAAGTGCTTGATTTTAACGCATTCGATACAAAAAAAATGGATGAATATACAAGGCAGGCCAGAGAAAAATGGGAAAATACAAAGGCCTGGCAGGAGTTTGAAGAAAAATCCAAAAACAGGACGTCCGGGGAGGAGCAGGCCATGGGAAAGGAAATGATGGGAATTTTCCGGGAATTTGGCGAACTTCGGAAAAAGGAGCCTTGGGAGGGAGCGGTTCAGGAGCTGGTGCAGAAGCTGCGTGACTTTATAACGGAGCATTATTATCAGTGTACGCCTGAGATTCTGCACAGCCTTGGAGAAATGTATGCCGGAGGAAACAGCTTTACCGACAACATTGACAACGCAGGCGGAGAGGGAACCGCCGGGTTCGTCAAAAGAGCGATTGACGTATATTGCGACAAGGAATAACTGGAAATTCCGTATTGTGTTTCTCCGCCGCCGAAACTATAATAGAGTCATGGAAGCGGGAAAATTTCCCTATGACCGGGCAGGCACCGGCAAACGAAGTTTTGTATGGAATGTGCCGATGTGACAGGAGAAGAACAATGAATTACGAAGAAAAACACAAAATGATGGCAGAAACGCCAATCAGCCGCCTGATACCCAGACTGGCGGTTCCGACCATAATCAGCATGCTGATAACCTCTATATATAATATGGCGGATACTTTTTTTGTGAGTCAGTTAAGTACAAGCGCTTCCGGGGCGGTAGGCGTGAATTTTTCCCTGATGGCAATGATTCAGGCGATTGGATTTACGCTTGGTATGGGAAGCGGCAACTATATGTCAAGAATGCTGGGGGCAAAGGAACAGGAAAAGGCGCAGAGGGCATGTTCCACGGCGGTTTATACGGCTTTTGTGTTCGGACTTGCTCTGGCGGTTTTGGGGATTGCCAATATCAACGGTCTGGTGCGCGCCCTTGGCGCAACGGAAACCATTGCTCCCTACGCGAAGGATTACGGGAAATACATACTGATTGCCGCGCCCTATATGACGGTGTCCTTTGTATTTAATAACCATCTGCGCTCTCAGGGAAACGCGGCGCTTTCCATGATAGGAATCACCACAGGCGGCGTGCTGAACGTGATTTTGGACCCTGTCCTTATTTTCGGTTTTCATATGGGGATTTCGGGTGCGGCAATCGCTACGATTTTCAGCCAGTTTGTGAGCTTTACGATTTTGATGGTTCTGGTGATTCGTTCGAAAAATGTGTTAAAGCCGTTGCCGAAATACTATACCTTTAAGGGCTGGGTATATAAGGAAATACTTTCCGCCGGTATGCCGACCCTGGGGCGCCAGGGACTTGCCAGCGCGGCTTCCGTTCTCTTAAATGTGGCGGCCTCGGGCTTCGGGGATGCGGCGGTGGCGGCAATGTCTATTGTCACGAGGATTATGATGTTTATCAACTCTGCGCTGATTGGATTCGGACAGGGCTTTCAGCCCGTGTGCGGGTTTAACTTCGGGGCGAAGAGATATGACAGGGTGCTTGAAGCTTACTATTTCTGCCGGAGGGTGGCGCTGGTCTTTCTGCTGATTATGGGCGTGGTGATGTTTATGGTTTCCACACCGATAATGCGGCTTTTCAGGAGAGAGGACGCGGAGGTTATCCGCATAGGCGCTCTGGCGCTGAAAATGCAGTGCTGTCTGCTTCCTTTTCAGGCATATTTCATTATCGGAAATATGCTGACCCAGTCGATTGGCTACAGCTTCCGGGCGACCCTCACCGCAATCAGCAAGCAGGGACTGTTCTTTATCCCGGCGATTCTGATTCTGCCGGAAATTTTCGGGGTGACGGGGCTTCAGCTTGCCCAGCCGGTGGCGGACGGACTTACCTTTCTATTGACGCAGGTCATTGTGATGATGGTGGTGAAGGAGTTAAAAGAGATGGCAGCGGCAGAAAAGGCGGCTGCCTGAGGGGGATAAGGTCACGGGAAGTAGTTGCAGATTCTGTCAGCAGTTTCCCACAAACACATATTTCAAATGCTTTTTGGCAATATCCGCAAGGCGGTATACCTGCGTCGGGTCTGTGGCGCTGCGGTCAGTCATGCGGTATCTCGGGAAAAAGCGGGTGACATGGAGGGGAATTTCCGGGGAAACGGAGACAATCCATGCGGCTTCTTCCTCCATTTCCTCCATGCTGTCGTTTTCGCCGGGCACAATCAGAGTGGTGAGCTCTATATGGCACCGGGCGGAAGAATGAAGAATAAACTCTTTTACGGCGGCAAGGCTTCCTCCAAGCTTCTGGTAATATTCTTCCCGAAAACCTTTCAAATCAATATTCATGGCGTCTATAAAGGGCAGCAGTCTGTCAAGAACCAAAATGGAGGCCGTCCCGTTTGTGACCAGCACATTCTTCATGCCGGAGGCTTTCACCAGCTTCGCGGTATCGCGCACATATTCCCATCCCACAAGGGGCTCGTTATAGGTAAAGGCCACGCCGATGTTCCCGGCATCCCTGAAAGCAAGGGCCCGGGCGGTCAGTTCTTCGGGAGACATATAAACGGTTTCCCCCGAAGAAAAATCCGCCATGGAAATTTCATGGTTCTGGCAGAAGGGGCATTTCAAATTACAGCCGTAGCTTCCGACAGAGAGGATTTTACTTCCGGGATAAAACATGTTTAAAGGCTTTTTCTCAATGGGGTCCAGAGCCATGGAGGTTATCCGTCCATAGTTTTCACAGCGGACTGCTCCGCCGTCGTTTATTCTTGCCCGGCACAGGCCCTTTTGCCCCGGCCCCAGAAGACAGTGATGCATACAGGATTTACAGATGATTTTCATATTTAAGGTCCTGCACATGCCGGACGAGGAGGGCGCCGGCATATGCTGTTTTGGTGTTTTGACAGTAGTTTCAAAAATGACGGATTACTTCAAATCGTTCCAGTTCCACGGGTTCCCTCTCACCGATTCCGGCTTTGCGTCTGGCAATGGCAAGCTGTTCCTCCACGGTATCTACACCCTCCAGATTCGGAAGAAGCAGCCCTCTCCTGTGGCCGTTGGTGACGACAACGCCGTATTTTTTCACGTCCAGCAGAGCCGGGGAATCAATTTTTTCCATATCACCCAGCACGTCCACACTGATGGTAAGCATGTCGAGCTCCGCAGGTTCGACGGGGGCAAATCTCGGGTCGTTCGAGGAAGCGCTGACGGCGTTGTGGATAATTTCCTCGGCAACGGAGGGGCGGGTGGCGGAAAGGGTTCCGATACAGCCCCGGAGGCTTCCCTCCTTTTTGATGGAGACAAAGACGCCGGCTTTTTTGAGATGCATTTCTTCCGGCAGCTTTTCCGGCAGGCTGATAATTTTTCCTGTGCGCACATATTTTTCAATGGTTTTCCGGGCAAGCCTGACGTAGGAATCCTCAAGCTTCAGCCGCCCGGCAATTTTACTGCGCTCCGTTTCCTCATAACGCGCCTTGAAATCCCGCTCTTTGTCCTCGCCGCAGACTTTGTAACAGCAGATGCCGTATCCCACGCCGAAAGGTCCTTCGTAGGAAAGGCGCTTTGCCTCCACTTTTGTCTTATCCAGTGCGCCGGCCATGATGGTAAAGGAGCGGTGCCCGCATTCGCCGGCTTTTTCACAGAAATCCTCTGAAAAATCAAAGAGAGCGCCAAAATCCCCTTTTTCCATAATTTCCATAATCCGGCTGTCATATTCGGGGCCTTCCTTCCGGTAGCCGTAAGGGCCGTCGTGTTTGAGCCTGTGGGATAAGTCGCCGCTGGCAATCACCACGGTTTCCCGGTTAAGTAATCCGGCGGTTTCCTTAAGGACCTGGCCAAGCTCATAGTGGGCAGTGAGGGCGCAGCCGGAGAGTCCGATTCGCACAAGCCGGTAATCTTTCCAGTACTTATTTATAAAGTAAAGAGGAACCATGGCGCCGTGGTCCAGCCCCCGCTCGCGCTGTCCCATGGTTCCGGCGGGAAGATTTCTTTTTTCCGCCAGAAGGCAGAGCTTTTCCACAAATTCAGTGTCGTAGGCTGCCGTCATTTTTACATGTCCGGCCCGAAAATTTCCAAAATCGCCTTTGGCCTCTTTTCCGGGAGAAATGTGAAAATAATCCGCATACATTGTCTGGTGGGGCGAGATAAGGACAATGGTTTCAGGCTTTTGTCCGCCGATTCGCCGGGCAGCCTCGTGGTAAGCGTCTATTGTTTTCTGAATAGCTCCCTCCTGTCCGTTCCCGATATCCGGTATGATAAGGGGCGGGTGGGGAACCATGAATGCTGCGTTTATTCCCATGGATTTTTGCTCCTTTCTTCTGCGGTTTTCTGGTTTCCTTTATAAGAAAATTGTAAAGTGGATGGAAAGGCATGTCAAGGAAAAAAGCCGGTAGATGCTTCGGCAATCCTATGGTATACTATTAGAAAACATTGAGAAATGAAAAAAACCGGAGGAGTAAAATTATGGGTTTTTCGTTAGAATTGAATGTACCGGTGCTTACCGTATTTTTGCAGGGGCTTGTGAGCTTTTTTTCACCCTGCGTGCTTCCGCTGATTCCCCTTTATATGGGATATCTGTCAGGAGGAACCGGGCAGATGGGCGAAGACGGGAAAATACATTACGAACGGAAAAAGGTGATGCTGAACACATTGTTTTTCGTTTTGGGAGTCAGCTTTGCGTTTCTGCTTTTAGGTCTGGGAATGACGGCGCTGGGGCGTTTTTTTAGCAGTAATCAAATGCTTTTTGCCAGAATCGGCGGGATTCTGGTTTTTGGTTTCGGATTATATCAGCTTGGAGTGTTCGGACAGTCGAAAATGCTTGGAAGGGAGTACCGGCTGCCTTTCAGGCTGGACGTGATGGCAATGTCGCCGGTAACGGCGCTTGTCCTTGGATTTACTTTCAGCTTTGCGTGGACTCCCTGTGTGGGGCCGGCGCTGGCAAGCGTACTGATTATGGTAGCCTCCGCCTCCACAAAGATGACGGGGATTATGCTGATTGGCGTTTATACTGCCGGGTTTGTGCTGCCTTTTCTGGCGGTGGGACTGTTTACCGCCTCTTTGCTTGACTTTTTCAAAAAGCACAATCAGGTGGTGAAGTATACGGTAAAAATCGGCGGCGTCCTGATGCTGCTTATGGGCGTGCTCATGTTTACAGGCAAAATGAATTCCGTTACGGGATATCTGTCGCAGATGTCTTCGCCAAAGCAGCAGGACGCGCCGGACGGGACGCAAAAACCGGAGGAAGGAGATGCCGGTAAGGACGTGGCAGGAGAAGACGGAAGCGCCGGGACCGGAGACAAAGCGCAGACAGGCGGCGCAGCGGAAGGGACGGAAAGTGCCGGCAGCGGCAAAGCCCAGGCAGACGACGGAGCCCGGGAAAATGACGAAGCCCGGACGGACGCCCAGGGCCAGGAAGGCGGCGACGGGGCAGAAGAAGCCGGAAAGCTTCCCCCGGCCATAGATTTTACACTGACGGACCAGTATGGGAACAGCCATACCTTATCCGATTATAAGGGGAAAACGGTATTCCTTAATTTCTGGGCAACCTGGTGTCCTCCCTGCCGGGCGGAAATGCCGGATATCCAGAAAATCTATGATTCCTATAAGGAAAACGGGGACGATTCGCTGGTGATTCTGGGCGTGGCGTCTCCCGGACAGGGGCAGGAGGGCTCTTTGGAAGAGGTTGCCGGTTTTCTTGAGGAGAACGGTTACACTTATCCGGTGCTCATGGATACCACAGGCGAACAGTTTGCGGCGTACGGCGTATATGCGCTGCCCACAACCTTCATGATTGACAGGGACGGCAATGTATTCGGCTATGTCAGCGGGCAGCTTACGGAAGAAATCATGCTGGATATTATCAGGCAGACGATGGAGGGCCGGCGTTCCTGACCTTTGGCGGAAAGGAAAGTAAGAGGGCAGCGGCAGGAGAGAAGGCAGACCCGGGCCAGGCGCCGGGGGAACCGGGGAGGTACAAATGATACTGGAACAAATTGGAATATTAAGGGATTTGACTTTCTGGTCGATTTTACTTAGGATGATGCTGGCTATGACTCTTTCGGGGATTCTGGGATATGAGAGGGAAAAAAGGCACAGGCCGGCGGGCTTCCGCACCTATCTTGTGGTATGCCTGGGCTCTACGCTGGCGATGATGGTAGGGCTTTACGTGGCGCAGTATACGGGAAGCGGAGACGCGAGCCGGATTGCCGCCCAGGTTATCAGCGGCATCGGCTTTCTGGGAGCCGGCACGATTCTCGTCACCAGACAGAATCAGGTAAAGGGCCTGACAACGGCTGCCGGGCTGTGGTCAATGGCATGTCTCGGGCTTGCCATAGGGGCGGGCTTTTATACCGGCGCTTTCGTAGGTTTTGCGGCGATTTGGGTGTCCATCAGGTTTTTGCATATTGTAGACAGGCATCTGTATTCCAATCTTGTGACTTTGTATGTGGTGTTTGAAAAAAACGGAGACGTCAGCCGTTTCCTCACATTTGCAAGGGAAAAGGGCTGCGTAATTGAGCATCTGGAAATGACAAGGATAAAGGACAGTCAGGACAAAGGGACAATTTCGGCCAATATTGTGCTGTGTTTTAAGGAAAAAATGACGTACGCCCGTATCGTGGAGGAATACGGGGCGCTGGAGGGCGTTGTTTTTTTGGAAATGCTGTAGAGTTCAGGTTAATTTTTATTGCTTTTCAGAAAAAAAATAGTTATACTAATCTGGTGTAGATAAGGTTTGGCGAAATGTACTTAAGGGGGTCATTGATGAGTTTACTTAAGAAACTGTTTGAGCCGGTAGATATGACGGAAGGTTCTCCCTGGCAGAAAATTGTATTATTCACGGTTCCCATGCTTGTAGGGAATATTGCCCAGCAGCTTTACAATACGGTGGACAGCGTCGTGGTTGGTAATTATGTAGGTGATAATGCCCTGGCGGCAGTAGGAAGCGCAGGGCCTATTTTGAATCTCCTGATTGTCCTGTTTGTGGGTATCAGTGTGGGCGCGGGCATTATGGTGTCCCAGTATTTCGGCGCCAGACAGAAGGAAAAGCTGTCAACGACAATCGGGAACTGCATTACGCTGACGGCGATTGCAACTCTGTTTGTGATGGTGGTGGCTTCTCTGGTGGCAAGACCGCTGCTGGAGCTGTTAGGGACGCCCGAATCCATTATCGACTGGTGCCATTCTTATTTACTGATATTGTTTATCGGTTCGGCAGGACTTGCCTATTACAATATTCTGAGCGGAATTTTAAGAGGGCTTGGGGATTCCATGGCGGCCCTTACCTATCTGCTGGTATCGACGGTAATTAATATTGTGCTGGATTTGCTGTTTGTGGCGAAGCTTGGAATGGGCGTTAACGGCGTTGCTCTTGCAACGGTGATTGCCCAGCTGATATCCGCAGCCCTTTGTATGTTCCGTCTGATGCGGATGGCAGACATATTTGAATTGAAGAAAAGCCATTTAAAGCTTCAGAAGCAGTATACCATGAGAGTTGTGCAGCTGGGGCTTCCGTCGGGGATTACCCAGGCGATTCTGTCCATGGCAATGATAGTGGTGCAGTCCCTTACAAACAGTTTCGGGGAAATGTTTATTGCCGCCAATGTCATCGTTATGCGTGTGGACGGTTTTGCCATGATGCCGAATTTTTCATTCGGCACGGCAATGACCACTTATGCCGGGCAGAATGTGGGCGCAAGGATGGATGCCCGTGTGGATAAGGGGGCGAAGCAGGGAACATTGATTGCAATGGGAACCTCCGCCGTAATTACAGGGCTGATTCTTATTTTCGGAAAGTCCCTTATGGGAATTTTCACAAAGACGCCGGAACTTGTGAATCTCAGCCGTGATATGATGGGAATTCTTGCGGTGGGCTATATTGCAATGGCTGTAACTCAGAGCCTTTCCGGCGTGATGCGCGGGGCGGGCGATACGATGACGCCAATGTGGATATCCATCGCCACGACGATTCTCATTCGTGTCCCGATTGCCTACGGAATCTCTTTCCTTACAAGTACGCCGGAGCTTCCGAACGGACGGCAGGAATGTATTTTTATATCGCTGCTTCTTTCGTGGGTGCTTGGGGCGGTTATCACGTTTATATTCTATAAGCGCGGAAAATGGAAAAATAAAGGTATTTAACAGCCAGGTTACAGGATAAAAAAGGAGTTTCAGGGAATGGAAAAAAGAACCAGAAGATTTTTGTGGGGAAGCTTTGTATGCATGGTAGTGGTGTGTATCGTGGTGTTTGTAAGCCTTACCCATTTCATGACGCAGAAAACAAACGATTCCATTCAGGAAATCAGTCAGATTTATATGGAAGAGGTAAATACGCAGCTGCGTCAGAAATTTGCCAGTATTGCGGGGCTTCGGTTAGAGCAGGTAGAAGGAATTGTGGCCCGTGTGCCGGCGGATGGTTTTGACAGCAATGAAGATATGCTTGACGAGCTGATTCTCTGTGCAGAGGTCAGGAATTTTACTTATCTGGGATTTTATACGCCGGAGGGCGGCCTCATAAAAATCCTGGGGAATGAAGTGTCTATTTCCGATAATGACAATATGTTGATGCACCTGCAAAATAACGGAGAAATGGTAGGACAGGGTGTCGATGAGGCCGGGAACAAATTCCTTTTGCTTGGAAAGGCGGCGTCCTATCCGATGGGAGACGGAAATCAAAGTATGGCGCTTGTGGCCGGGCTTTCCATGGATTACCTGAATACTGCTCTTTACCTTGACGAGATGGAGGGGAGGGTATATTCCCATATTATTGACGATGAGGGATATTTTGTTATAAGGAACGGAAGCGCTTACAGAAAAAGCTATTATGAGCGTATAGCTGAGGAATGCAGTGAATATAACGGCAAATCAGTTGAAGATTATACGCAGGAGCTTCGCAAGGCCATTGAGTCCAACCAGATTTTCTGCGATACCGTTATGCTGGAGGGTGAGGAGAGAATGATTTACTGCTCTCCGATATCCGGTAATACCTCCTGGTATCTGATAAGCGCCATGAGAACCCAGATACTGGATGAGGCCATAACAAAACTGGATAAAGTGCGTCTCCAGATTATGCTGTGCTCCTCGATGGCAATTCTGCTGGTTATGGTGTTTATTTTTATCAGGTATTTTGCCCTGTCAAGGAAACAGATGCTTGAGATTATCGAGGCAAGGGAGGCGGCTGTGAAGGCCAATAAGGCCAAAAGTGATTTTCTTTCCAGTATGAGCCACGATATCAGGACGCCGATGAACGCGATTATCGGAATGACGGAAATTGCGCTGAAAAATATAGGGGATTCTCTTAAGACCGAAGATTGTCTTAAAAAGGTTCTGCTCTCGAGCAAGCATTTGCTGGCGCTGATTAACGACGTGCTGGATATGTCCAAAATTGAAAGCGGCAAGATGACGCTTAATATGCACCGGGTTTCCCTTAGGGAGGCTATGGGAGATATTGTAAATATTATGCAGCCGCAGGTAAAGGCAAGGAAGCAGTATTTTGATATTCTCATCAAGGATGTTCTGTCAGAGGATGTATATTGCGACGGGGTGCGGCTTAACCAGATACTGGTCAATCTTCTGTCCAATGCCGTGAAATTTACGCCTGAGGAAGGCAAAATCGACGTACATATGTATCAGGAAGCCTCTCCGAAAGGCGGGGAATATGTCAGGACGCATTTCATAGTGGAAGATAACGGAATCGGTATGTCTGAGGAATTCCAGCAGAAAATATGGGATACCTTTGCAAGAGACGACAGGGAGCAGGTACAGAAAACCACAGGAACCGGGCTTGGCACCTCCATTGTAAGAAAAATCGTAGACCTTATGGGCGGAGAAATCGAACTTACCAGCGAGCTTGACAAGGGGAGTAAATTCCACATTACGCTGGATTTAAAGAGAGCCGAGGAGATTGAAGAAATGAAGCTTCCTTCATGGCGTCTTCTGGTGGTGGACGATAATGAGCTTCTGTGCGCCAGTGCAGTCTCCAGCTTAACAGAGCTTGGCGTTTCCGCAGAGTGGGCTTTGGGCGGAAAACAGGCGATTAAAATGGTAGAGGAACACCATAAAAATGGCGAAGACTATGATTTTGTACTGGTTGACTGGAAAATGCCGCACATGAACGGACTGGAGACGATTCATGAGATTAGAAAGAGAGTGGGGAAAGGAATTCCTGTATTTTTGATTTCCGCCTACGACTGGAGCGACATTGAGGATGAGGCCGGCAAGGTAGAGATAGAAGGATTTATTTCCAAACCGCTGTTTAAGTCTACATTATATACGTGCCTGAAGCACTATGCGGACAATATGGAAACATCCGACAACGAAGATTTTAATCAGGCAATTGATTTTACCGGAGCAAAAATTTTAGTTGCGGAAGATATCGATATCAACTGGGAAATTGCGGAAGAGGTTCTTTCCGCCTACGGCTTTGAGCTTGACCGTGCGGAAAACGGTAAGGTTTGCGTGGAAATGTTTGAGAAATCCGAACCGGGATATTACAGCGTGATTCTGATGGATATCCGTATGCCCGTGATGGACGGTTATGACGCCACAAGGGCAATCAGGGCTTTGGACAGAACGGATAAGTATCTGCCGATTGTGGCAATGACAGCAGACGCCTTTGAGGATGACGTTCAGTATTGCATCAGCTGCGGAATGAACGCGCATGTAGCGAAGCCTTTAGATATTAAGGAACTGATACGGGTGCTGCATAGATTTATACATGGCGAGGAAATGGAGTAAGAGGATAAATGACTAAGAAAGAGCTGGCGGCTTTGGTTGTGGAACGGCTGAAGGAAGAATATCCCGGCGCGGACTGTACTCTTGATTACAATGAGGCGTGGAAGCTGTTAGTGAGCGTGCGCCTTGCCGCCCAGTGTACGGACGCAAGGGTGAACGTGGTGGTTAAGGGACTGTATAAAAAGTATCCCGATGTGAATGCCCTTGCCGGCGCGCCGGTGGAGGAAATCGAGGAGATTGTAAAGCCCTGCGGACTTGGACACAGCAAGGCCAGAGATATCAGCGCATGTATGAAAGTCCTTCGGGATGAATACGGCGGAAAGGTGCCGGATGATTTTGATAAGCTGCTTAAGCTTCCCGGTGTCGGGCGTAAGAGCGCAAATCTCATTATGGGAGATGTTTTCGGAAAGCCGGCCATTGTCACGGACACGCACTGTATCCGTCTGGTGAACCGCATGGGGCTGGTGGACGGTGTGAAAGAACCCAAAAAGGTGGAGATGGCGTTATGGAAGCTGATTCCGCCGGAGGAGGGAAGCGACTTCTGCCACCGTCTGGTAAATCACGGAAGGGAAGTCTGTACAGCCAGGACAAAGCCTTACTGCGATAAGTGCTGCCTTAACGATATCTGTATGAAATGCGGGGTTTCTGAGCAGATAAAGCAAAAAGAATGAAATAAAAGTCCGGAAATGTGTTGACAATTTCCGGGCTTTGTTTTATCATAACATATGAATAAATGTTCAAATGTTTATATATCAAAAGGAGCTTGAAGGACGAAGGCTTCGGGATGGAGGGAAGGCGGACTTAATCTGCGCCCGGCGGAGTATGAACGAAGGCTGAGAGAAAGGAGAGGATTGATTGGCAGTTAACGATGTGGAATGCTGTGAGACTTTTCAGACCCACGAAGAGCTTTTAAAGGTAGTCAGCGAGAAAATGCCCAACGAGGATAAGCTGTACGACCTGGCCGAGCTTTTTAAGGTGTTTGGAGATTCCACCAGAATCCGTATATTGTATGTACTTTTTGAAGCGGAGGTATGCGTGTGCGACCTGGCAGAGACCCTTAGTATGACGCAGTCCGCAATTTCACACCAGCTTAAGATATTGAAGCAGTCAAAGCTGGTAAAGAGCAGGCGGGAAGGGAAATCCGTCTTTTACTCCCTGGCGGACGGCCATGTGAGAACCATTATCGCACAGGGAAGGGAGCATATTGAGGAACTGTAAAAATGGCGGGTGTACCGGAGGGCATCTGCAGGACTTTAAATAAGAAAGGAAAAAAGATGAAAAAGAAATTTAAACTGGAAGATTTGGATTGTGCAAACTGTGCCGCAAAGATGGAGGAAGCCATCAAAAAGATAGAGGGCGTAAATGACGCCAGCGTCAGCTTCCTTGCGCAGAAAATGACCATTGACGCGGAGGACGGGCAGTTTGATGAAATTATGAAAAAGGTGGTCAGGGTCTGCGAAAAGGTGGAGCCTGACTGTAAAATACTGATGTGAGGAAATTGTTATGACAAAAAAACAGAAAAAAACGCTTGTCCGCATTCTTGTATCAGCGGTTCTGTTTCTGGGATTATTTATCTGCGAACATGCCGGATTGTTTGAGAATATCAGCTATCCATGGGTTTTATTCGTCATCTATCTGGTTCCCTATCTGGTTATCGGATACGACATCATTTATAAAGCGGCGAGGAACATCAGCCACGGGCAGATTTTTGATGAAAATTTCCTTATGATGATTGCCACCTTTGGCGCGTTTGGCGTGAGGGAATACTCGGAAGCGGTCGCGGTGATGCTTTTTTACCAGGTGGGGGAGCTTTTCCAGAGCTATGCCGTGGGAAAATCCCGTCAGTCTATCTCCGATATGATGAATATCTGCCCGGAGTATGCAAACCTGGAGATTGACGGCAGACTGGAACAGGTGGATCCGGACGAGGTTTCGGTGGGAAGTATTATTGTAATCAAGCCGGGGGAGAGAATTCCCCTTGACGGCGTGGTGACAGAAGGAGAATCCCTGATTGACACCGCCGCGCTTACCGGCGAATCGGTTCCCAGAAGGGCGGCGGCAGGCGACGGGGTTATCAGCGGCTGTGTGAACGGAAGCGGAACCCTGAAGGTTCAGGTATCGAAGGAATTTGATGATTCCACTGTGGCAAAGATACTGGAGCTGGTGGAAAATGCCAGCAGCAAAAAGGCAAAGGTGGAGAATTTCATCACCAGATTTGCCAAATATTATACGCCGGCTGTCACAATAGGCGCGGTGCTTTTGGCAGTTCTGCCGCCGCTGCTTTTAGGAGGCGGCTGGGGAGAATGGATACAGAGAGCCTGTATCTTTCTGGTGATTTCCTGTCCCTGCGCGTTGGTGATTTCCGTTCCCCTGGGCTTCTTTGGGGGAATAGGGGCGGCCTCCAGGATTGGCGTTCTGGTCAAGGGAAGCAATTATCTGGAAGCGGTTGCGGAGATGACGACGATTGTCTTTGACAAGACAGGAACCCTGACGAAAGGAGAGTTTAAGGTTCAGGAAATTTTGCCGGAGGGCTGTACAAAAGAAGAGCTTCTGGAGATGACTGCCCTTGGAGAAGGCTTTTCCAATCATCCTATTGCAGGCTCTATTAAGGAAGCCTATGGAAAAGAACCTGACATGAACAGAGTGGGGCAGGCGGAGGAAATCGCCGGCCATGGAATCTGCGTGCCGGTGGACGGCGCGGAAGTGCTGATTGGAAATGAAAAGCTCATGAAAGCGAAGGGGATTGCCTTTATTCCCTGCCAGAGCGCGGGAACCATCGTATATGTGGCCCGGGAAGGGAAAAGCTGCGGCGCGATAGTAATTTCCGACAGCGTCAAGGACGGGGCAAAAGAAGCAATCCGTGATATGAAACAGGTCGGGGTAAAAAAATGCGTGATGCTGACCGGCGACCGCTTAAAAGCGGCCGAGGCGGCGGCAGGCGAGCTTGGCATCGACGAGGTGCATGCGGAGCTTCTGCCCGGTGATAAGGTTTCTATAGTGGAACAGCTCCTTACGTCCCAAAAGGAAAAGGAAAGACTGGCCTTTGCCGGGGACGGTATCAATGACGCTCCGGTGCTGACCAGAGCCGATATCGGAATCGCCATGGGAAGCATGGGAAGCGACGCGGCCATCGAAGCCGCGGATGTGGTTCTGATGGATGACGACGTGAGGAAGATTGCCTCCGTGGTGAAAATATCCAGAAAAACCCTCCGCATCGTGAAGCAGAATATCGTGTTTGCGCTGGGCGTCAAGGCGCTGGTGCTGATTCTGGGCGCTTTCGGGATGGCCAATATGTGGGAGGCTGTGTTTGCGGACGTGGGAGTGTCGGTGATTGCAATTTTGAACGCAATGAGGGCGCTTAAGGAATAGGAGAGAAGTATAAATGAAGCGCAGCTTTTTCATCGGAATATTTGCTATAAGTATTTTCATCCTGTTTTCTTTCTCTGTTTCTGCCCGTGAAAACGAGGATTCCCGCGGGATTTCTGCGGCTTTTGAAGATTATCGGCAGCGTCTTTTACAGCCGCAGTGGCAGTGGGAGATAGAAGGGGCCGGATTTGAGGTGGCGTGGGAGCAGGCTTTTCCCATAGAAATGGAGGGCTTCGGGGAAGTCGTCATAATTCCCGCCATAGAAGAAGAGTATCACCGGCTGGCGCTCTTTTTTGCGGAAGCAGGCGGAGCGGTTGTGTACAGGACAGACCAGCTTGAGGTAAACAGCCGCAACAGGGGCGAGCTGGCTGCGCCGGTGAGGGAGCTTAATGCGGTTTCCTTTCAGGATATTAACAGGGACGGGCTCACGGATATTGTGATGATTGTCACCTGTGTGAACCAAAAGGGCGATTATGCGGGAAAGCCTTATAAAATCGGGGAAGCGCTGTTTCAGGGAAAGCAGGAGTTTTACCGGGATTACCGGCTTTCGGACAAGATTAACCGATTTGGCATGAATAAGAGCGTGGAAAGCATCGTGTCCTTTGTCCGGGACGGAAATTCCACGGAGTTCCTCTATACGGCGGCAACCAGGCAGGAGCTTGTTGACAACGGTTTTCACATTATCAGCGAACAGTGCTATTACAGGCAGTTTGAAAAGCTTGGAAGGCTCGAGGTGGTGCCGGGGACTTACACCATGGCCAGCTTTGCAACCTTTATGATTTATCTGGTTAATGAACAGGGGTACATTGTGTGGAGCTTTCAGCCTATGGGGGAATATGAAAATCTTTATGCGCTGAAGGGAATCACCTGCAGGGATATCGACGGGGACGGGATGAAGGATATTCTGGTGCTTGCCCGTTACAGCAGCGGAGACGATGATAACGAGCTGGTGGTAAAAAGCGACTATGACATTTATTACCAGAGAACAGGCGGATTTTACGAAGATACAGAGGTGAAGCGCCGGTATAAGTGCAGGGATGAGGATACGGTGTCGGAGTTGGTGGAGAAGGCCAGAAGGTACTGGGGCTGGCAAGCGTAAAGGAAATCACTAAGCTCGGAAGGACCTCGCTAAGTGATTTCAGCTTTACGCTCAGAAGAATGTCTCTTGCGAGCCATTCTTCGCGCATTGGAGTCGGCTGGAAGGTCAGGGGGAGATAAGAATGATAAAAATACTGATAGTAGATGACGAAAAGGCGATTTGCGATTTGATTGATTTGAATCTTTCGACCTCGGGGTATCATTGCAAGGCGGTGCAGAACGGGCTTGAGGCCATTGATTTGATAGAAAAGGAAAACTTTGATTTGGTGCTTCTGGATATTATGCTTCCGGGGGCGGACGGGTTTGACGTGATGGAGTATATCAGGCCGTTGCAGGTTCCCGTGATTTTCATTACCGCAAAGCATGAAGTGAAGGACAGGGTAAAGGGGCTTAAGCTGGGAGCGGATGATTATCTGGTAAAGCCCTTTGACGTGGTAGAGCTGACAGCCAGGGTGGAGGCTGTGCTTCGGCGGTATCACAAGACGGAGCGGGAGCTTACGGCAGGCGACGTGGTGGTGGACGTGGAGGCGCGGAGAGTCTTAAAAGAGGGGAAACCGGTGGTTCTCACCAACAAGGAATTCGGCCTTCTGGTGCTGTTTATTCAGAATAAAAATATTGCCCTGTTTCGGGAGACGCTGTATGAAAAGGTATGGGAGGATGAGTACATCGGCGACAGCCGTACCCTGGACCTTCATGTACAGCGGCTTCGCAGGAAGCTGGGCTGGGAGCAGAATCTGGTGGCAGTTTACAAGGTGGGATACCGGTTAGAGGTGCCGCAATGAAATTTTCTTCAAAGCTTTTGCTGTGTACAATTATTGTACTTGCCCTGGCGCTGGGGTTCTCGGGATTTTATATTGTAAATTATGTGTTTGAGACCTCTCTTGCCAGAGAAGCCGGGCAAGCGCTGGATGAAAACAGTATCCTTTGCTTTGCCTTTGAAACGGCTGCCCTGAATGTACCGGCCAAGTACGACGTGCTTCAGGACAGAACCGTAGGGCAGATAGCTTCTAATCTGGAATCCGGCGGTCAGGGGAGCGGACGTATGCTGCGGATTTCGGATGAGGAAAAAAGCGTTCTGTATGCGGGGGACGGGTTTGAAGCCGACGAAGCGCTTTTAGAACTCACAGACGAGAATACCAGAACCTATCGCACAATTTTGTTAAACGGGCGTTATTACATACAGACCGGAAGTACTTTTCATGCGCTGGACAGGGTCTTGTATCTGGAAACGCTGCGGGACGTGTCAGAGGTTTTCAGCGAGCGGGAGCTGGGCTTTAGGGTTTACCGCCGGGTTACGATTATCATACTGATTCTGGGAATGGTAATTATGTATCTGATTTCTTTTCTGCTGACGAAGCCCATCCGTCTTTTGACCCGGGCGACCAAACGGATGGCGGCGGGGGATTACGACTACCGGGCAAGGACTGTCAGCAGCGATGAGTTAGGGCAGCTTACCCTTGATTTTAACCATATGGCGGAGGCTCTGGAGGAAAATATTAATAAGCTGGAGGATGAGATTCAGGCCAGGGAGGACTTTGTCGGGGCTTTCGCCCATGAACTGAAAACGCCTCTCACAGCAATTATCGGTTATGCGGATATGCTGCGTTCCAGACAGATGGATGAGGAAAAAAGTCTTTTGTCAGCCAATTACATTTATAAGGAAGGAAAAAGACTGGAGGCTATGTCCATCCGGCTTTTGGAGATTATGGTTACCCGGCATGGGCAGGCGCAGTTCCAGGAGGTTTCGGCGGAAACTCTGTTTCTTTATCTGCATGATATGTTTACCCCGAATGAGAGTATGGAATTTATTTATTCCTACGACCAGGGAACGGTCTGGGCGGAGAGTAACCTGATTATTACGGTTCTGATTAATCTGCTGGACAACGCCTGCAAGGCTTCGGAGCCGGGAAGTACCATAGAAATCAGGGGACGGCAGGAGGAGAAAGGATACCGTTTTATCATAAGGGACTACGGAATAGGGATTCCCAAAGAGGAACTTTTGAAGATTACCAAGGCTTTTTACATGGTGGACAAGTCGAGGGCGAGGAGCCGGAACGGGGCAGGCCTGGGGCTTGCCTTATGTACGGAAATCATCTCTCTCCATAACAGCGTCCTTGAAATAGAAAGCACGCCGGGAGAGGGAACCAGAATCAGTTTTGTGCTGCAAAATCAGAAGGAGGAGGGGCATGAAGAAACAGGCGATTAATATTGCGCTTCTTTTGGCGGCGGTTTTGATAATGTCGGCCTCTATCTGGGGACCGGAGCTGCTTGCAGACTACAAGGACCGGACGGTGCTTGACAAAATTACCGCGCAGATTTCCGAGACGGAAGGAGCAGGCTACCGGTATGCCTTAAGCGCCAATGAAAAGCTGTTTATTCTGTCAAAGTGTTTAAACGGACAGTCGCTCCCTGAAAGCGAGCAGAGCGCTTTGACCAGAGAGCCGGAGGAAGATGCCGCCGGCTATCAGGAGCTGGAAGGAACCTACGCTTTTGTGGTAAATCACAGGGGACCCACCGGAAAGGAAATCACAAACGAGGAGATATTTTCCACGTGCAACGGAATGCTCTCTGCCTTAAAGGAGATGGAGATTCTGCCGGAAACCTTAAAGGAGGTGGACGGCAAGGGCTACGAGGCGGTGCTTTACTCTGCTATTGATGTTCTTGAGCCCCGCAACAATGTGGCTGTGTGGAAGGTCAGCTTTTCCATGAACAAAAGGAACGTAGACAGGTCAAACCGCCTGATTGACGCCTATCTGGATGCGGACGATGGAAAAATCTATGAGTTTTACGCCAGAACCGACAGAAAATGGGAGGATATCGATGCGGATGAAATGATAGAAAAATGGAGCCAATATATGGGGCTTGAAAGCCCCGAGCCCTACGAGACGGATAATCCGCTTTCGGAGGCCACGCCCCATTATAAGAAGTATATGTTTTCCGGGCCGGACGACGAGAGAACCATCGTGACCATCGGGTTTTATGAGGGAATTAACGAGCTGTTTTTAAAGATATCCAAATGATGCAACTTTGATACAACTTTGATGAAAAAATGATGCACCCTTTTTGTAGACTTGAAAGAGTAAAGAAGAATACAAAGGAGCATCATTTTTTATGTATACAAAAGAAAAACTGTACGGGGGCGCCATAAGAAGGAAAAGTATAAGAGGATGGGGGTATTCCCTTTCGGCGGCGCTGTTTTTGATTGCAATGGCTGTGATTTTTCTGGCAGCGAAACGGCCGGAGGAAGGGCTGCGGAAGCTGTCGGCGGAAACTATGGAGGCAGAAGGACAGGTTTGGGAGCTGCTTCGGATTTCGGAAAAGGACAGACAGCTCCTGAAAGAAAAATTTCTGCCTCCCCTTATAGCCGTTGACGCCGGTCACGGGGGAATGGACAGCGGATGCCTCGGAAACGGCAAAAAGGCAATGGAAAAGGATATTAATCTTGAAATTGCCTTTCTTGTCCGGGAGGAACTTGAGGAAAAAGGCTTTCGGGTCATGATGCTCAGGGAGGCGGATGAATTTCTGGAAAAGGAGGATAGGGCAGAGCTTGCAAACAGTTACCAGGCGGATGCATATGTCAGTATTCATCAGAATACCTACGAGGGAAAGGACAAAAGTATCAAAGGCATTGAAACCTGGTACGACGGCGGAGACGGGACAAGGGACAGCAGAGCCCTTGCAGAGTGTGTCCAAAGGGAGGCGGTAAGGAGTACCGGGGCTGCAGAAAGGTCATTGATTGACAGTGACGGACTTTACGTGCTGAGTAAAACGCTGATGCCGGCATGCCTGATAGAAACCGGCTTTCTGTCGAACCTGGAGGAATGCCGCAGACTGACTGACCCGGCTTATCAAAAGAAGCTGGCGGAGGGGATTGCAAACGGGATTACGGAGTATTTCCGGCAGAACTTATCCGGCGGAGCCTGATGCGATAAAAGAGTAAAACAATTTTGCATAATATCTCCAATTTCATCCATAATAATCCCATGGTGGACAAAGTTCGAAGGAGCTGTGTCTGCTCAAAAGAAACAATGAAGCGGAACTTTAAATGGAGGTATTATGGATGGCAGCAGATTTTAAAAACAGCGTAACAAAGGATAACCTGATGAGAGCCTTTGCCGGGGAAAGCCAGGCGAGGAACCGTTACATCTTTGCGGCGCAGCAGGCCAAAAAGGCAAAGCTGCAGGTAATCGAATCTGTTTTTACTTACACGGCAAATCAGGAGATGGCTCATGCGAAGGTTTTTTATAACCATTTGAAGGAGCTTGCCGGGGAGACAATTCATGTGGACGGCGGTTATCCCGTGGACATTTCGGAGGATATCGGAAAGCTTCTGCGTATGGCGCAGCACAACGAGTATGAGGAGCATGACAGTGTCTACAAAGCCTTCGGGGAAAAGGCCAAAGAGGAAGGCTTTATGCAGGTGGCAAATTCCTTTTTTATGATTGCTGAAATTGAAAAAATGCACGGCGACCGTTTTGGCAGGTTTGCGGAACTGCTGGAAAATAAAGGATTGTTTATGGAAAACGGGATAACAAAATGGATTTGCTTAAACTGCGGGTATGTCTGGGAGGGCGACGGAGTGCCGGAGAAGTGTCCCGTATGTTACCATGGGAAAGGATATTTTATCAGACTGGACGAGTCTCCTTTTGAAAGATGATTTCTTAACTATTTCATAATTCTGTGTCAGGCAATTGACATTTGTCTTTGACTGTGAATATAATAAAAGCCATCAGGGAAAAGAAGTTTGTTTGATTACGGAAAGTGAAACGGAATGAAAAAGAAAAGATGGCTGGCTGAGCTGATTCTATGGGGAATGTTTATTTTTATGGTTGCCGCAGTAATGTATATTTCTTTCCAGAACGGAGAGGAAAGTAAGGCGGCCGGAAAGCAGCTCCTTGCAACTTTCACGGGAATAAAGGATTCGGAAAAGCTGTACGGTCAGGGACAGAGGGACGAGCTGATGTATCTTCTGCGCCAGAGCGGAAGAGTACTGGCTTTTCTTGCAATAGGAATGGTGGGAACGCTGACGATTCATGTCACCTGTGTGAAATGCGGATGGTTTTTAAAAACAGTGATTGCCGCCGCTGTTTTGCTGCCGATTGCCTGTTTTACGGAAAGAATGAAAATCTATATTCCGTCCAGACATTACAGCTATGAGGAAATGCTGATTAGTATTGCCGCGGCGATGGCGGGGCTTTTGATAGTAAGCCTGTTCCTGCTTCTGGTCAGGATGATTAAAGGTCTGTCTCATCTGAAAACCACGGCTGATGCGGGTTGAGATGCCGGTGCGGGCAAAAATGCGAAGTACGGCGGCGCCGGCGTTTGTCAGAGAAGTGCAATATCCAAAAGGGCAGTTTCCTGAAATGGATAACTGCCCAATAAATTGAAAAAGTGACTTATCTATAAACGTTCCGTAAATTTCTCCTCACAGTATTTGCACCGGTAAACTTCTTTTTCCTCATCCGCCAGTACAAAAATATGGGGAAGTTCCTGCTCGATGGAAGTGATGCATCTGGGATTTTTGCACCGGATGACGTTTTTTATCTCCTTCGGGAGCATCAGCTCCTTTTTCGATACGATTTCCCCGTCCTTGATAACATTGACGGTGATGTTGTGGTCAATGAAAGCAAGGACGTCCAGATTCAGCATGTCAATGTCGCATTCCACTTTCAGGATATCCTTTTTACCCATTTTGTTGCTTCTGGCATTTTTGATGATTGCAACGGTACAGTCCAGCTTGTCCAACTGCAGATGATGATAAATGGAAAGACTTTTTCCGGCCTTGATGTGGTCAAGGACGAAGCCTTCTTCGATTTTTCCTACGTTAAGCATATACCTGCTTCCTTTCTGTTTATAGTTCCTTTTTTGATTTCTGTTTCCGTATTACACATGAATACCGAGCAGGGTCAGAATCAGCGCCATTCTCACATAAACGCCGTATTGCACCTGTTTAAAATAGGCAGCCCGGGGGTCGTCGTCGATTTCCACGGAGATTTCGTTGACTCTGGGAAGGGGATGAAGCACCAGCATATCGGGGCCGGCCAGCTCCATTTTAGCCTTGTCCAGAATATAGAAATCCTTCAGTCTCACATAATCCTCTTCATTGAAAAAGCGTTCCTTCTGTACCCTCGTCATGTATAAAAGGTCAAGCTTCGGCATAATGGCCTCTAAACGGATAACCTCCTCGTAGGGAATGTTTCTGTCATTCAGCATTTCCGTGACATAATCGGGAACCATAAGTTCTCTCGGAGAAATGAAAATGAATTTCACTCCTTCATAACGGGCGAGCGCGTTAATCAGGGAATGGACGGTACGTCCGAATTTTAAATCCCCGCACAGGCCGATGGTAAAATCGTTAAGACGTCCCTTGAGGGAACGGATGGTCAAAAGGTCGGTCAGGGTCTGGGTAGGATGCTGATGCCCTCCGTCTCCGGCATTGATAACCGGAATGGAGGATTTGCCGGCGGCTACCATGGGAGCGCCCTCCTTGGGGTGGCGCATGGCGCAGATATCGGCAAAGCAGGAAATGACCCGGATAGTATCCGACACGCTTTCCCCCTTGGCGGCCGAGGATGAGGCGGCGTCGGAAAAACCGATAACGCTTCCGCCGAGATTGAGCATGGCGGCTTCGAAACTCAGCCTTGTCCGGGTGCTTGGCTCATAAAAGCAGGTGGCAAGCTTTTTACCGTGGCAGGCGTTTTTATATTGGTCCGGGTTTGCCTCTATGTCATTTGCAAGGTCAAAGAGGCGGTCAAGCTCATCCACAGAAAAATCAAGCGGATTCATAAGATGTCTCATAGTGTGATTGCTCCTTCCGTAGTTGTACTCAATCGGGCGGGGAAGATTTCTTATCCCGCCCGCTGAACGCGGCGTTTGCCGGATGTAAGTGCAGGCACTGCGCCGGACTTATTACAATAAGCCGACTCGCGAAGCGTGGCGGCGTTTTTTGCCTGCGCATAAAAAATCGAAGAGAATAACCTCTTCGATTTGTCAGCTTTGAAATGATAATAAATCCTCCACAGGTTTTCTTCTGGGAGCGGCGGGTTCCTCGTCGGGATAGCCTACGGGAACAAGTGCGGCAAGAATCCTGTCCTCGGGAAGATTTAATAAAGAAGCCGCTTTAGCTTCGTCAAAAATACCCATAATTACGCTTCCAATCCCCTTATCCCAAGCTGCAAGACAGAAAGTCTGTGCGGCGATTCCGGCGTCAAATACCTGCCAGTCAGCGCCCTTGGAGGTGGAAAAAGAGCCGTCGCGCTCAAAACCGCTTCAAACTTTGTGGCATATGTAGCGGCGGCAACGAATCCGGCCCCCAATGCTTTT